>DASXDG010000146.1:0-15813 GCA_036490795.1 Streptosporangiaceae bacterium | reverse complement strand
GTGTCCGAGGGGGGACTTGAACCCCCATGCCCTATACGGGCACTAGCACCTCAAGCTAGCGCGTCTGCCTATTCCGCCACCCGGACCCGGGGATGCGAGCGTGACGCCCGCATCGGCTGCCCCACCTTAGCAAATCAACCGCCCTCAAGCGAAGTGCTCGCACGCCGCCGCGACCAACCCGTTGCCATCCCGTCCGGAACCACCGGTACGCAAGCGCCAGCCAACCCAACCCTCGAATGCACCGACATGCGACGATAGTGCGTGTGACTGAGAACCAGCTGACCGCCCAGGACGAGGTCGTAGGCCTGTGCCGCGACCTGATCAGGATCGACACCACCAACCCTGGTGACCATTCAGGGCCAGGGGAGCGTCACGCGGCCGAACATGTGGCGGCCCTGCTTGCCGAGGTCGGCCTGGATCCGCAGGTCCTGGAGTCTCATCCCAAACGGGCCAACGTGGTCGCCCGGATCAAGGGCGCCGACGAAAGCCGGCCGGCGCTCCTGATCCACGGTCACCTGGACGTCGTCCCGGCCAATGCTGGCGACTGGCAATACGACCCGTTCAGCGGGGAACTGGCCGGCGACTGCGTCTGGGGTCGCGGCGCGGTCGACATGAAGGACATGGACGCGATGATGCTGGCCGTGGTCCGGCAGCGCCTGCGCGAGGGCAGGAAGCCGGCCCGCGATGTGGTGCTGGCGTTCACCGCGGACGAGGAGGCCGGCGGCACCTGGGGTGCCAGTTACCTGGTCGACAACCACGCGGACCTGTTTGAGGGCGTGACCGAGGCGGTCGGCGAGGTCGGCGGGTTCAGCACCACCGTGGCCGGTCAGCGCCTCTATGTGGTGCAGACGGCGGAGAAGGGGATGGCCTGGCTGCGGCTGACCGCGCGCGGCACGGCGGGCCACGGTTCGATGGTTCAGCCGGATAACGCGGTCACCGAGCTGGCCGAGGCCGTCGCGCGGATCGGCCGGCACGAATGGCCGACCCGGCTCATCCCGTCGGTCCAGGAATTCCTAGAGGGGGCCTGCCTCGCGTTGGGAACGAATTTTGATCATAACAACCCTGGTGAATCCCTCGGTAATATCGGTCCGGTTGCCCGAATGATCGGTGCAACACTGAAAAACACCGCCAATCCGACTGGGCTTCGCGCCGGTTACAAGGTGAATGTCATCCCGCAGACGGCTTCCGCCGATATCGATGGCCGTTTCCTGCCCGGATATGAGGACGAGTTTTACGAGGAGCTGGACAAACTCCTCGGCCCGTCGGTGACGCGCGAGTTCATTCACCGCGACATAGCACTCGAAACCACCGCAGACGGAGACCTCTACGACGCCATGACCAGCGCTTTGCTCACCGAAGACCCGGATGCGAAGGTCGTCCCCTACTGCCTGTCCGGAGGCACGGACGCCAAGTCATTCAGCCGCCTTGGCATGAGATGTTTCGGTTTCGCCCCGCTGCGGCTTCCGTCCGATCTTGACTTCTCTGGAATGTTCCACGGCGTTGATGAGCGTGTTCCGGCCGAGTCGCTACAGTTCGGCACTCGTGTCCTGGATCGTTTTCTCGATCGCTGCTAGGGCTTAGCCCGAGGTCAGCTCATGTGCGCGTCAAGCGCGCCATTACCGTGTTGGCCGTTACTTCCAAAATTTCTTGCCGCCAATACTCCTTGTGGTGTTACGGTGACGCTCTGTGTGGGAACGAAGGGTGCGTCAGCTCTCACGCAGAGTTACACCCCCCGAATAGAACACCCCCCATAACCCCCGAACAAGGAGTACCCATGAAGTCATGGGCAAAGTGGACGGCGAAAACGGTCCTGGTCACGACCGGTTTCGCAGCCGCCGGAGGTGGTTTTGCCGGCGTGGCCCACGCCGGTACCGGTACCACCAATAAGGACAACATCTCCGTTCTCGGCGGCAACCAGGTCAGCGCCCCGGTGACTGTTCCGCTGGACGTCTGCGGCAACGCCGCGGCGATCCTCGGTATCGCCGCGGCCGGTTGCCAAGGCGGCGCGGAGGTAGTCGCTCATCACGGCCCGGCCGCCCGGCCGGGTGGCCGCTCGCACGGCCGTAATACCGGCAACCTTTCGGCAGGCAGCGGCAACAACATTCAGATCCCGGTCAGGATAGCGGCGAACGTCTGCGGCAATGCCGTCGGCAAAGCCCAGGCAAGCTGCCGAGGCGGTGTGAGCCTGCCTGGCGGAGGCTCAGCCGGTGGCGGCGGTTCGATCAAGCACGCCGGGCTGTCCGCCGGCAACATCACGATCGGCAGCGGTAACCAGGTCAAGGCGCCGGTCAGCGTGCCCGCCAACGTCTGCGGCAACGCCGTGGCAGTGCTCGGTGGCTCGAATGCCGGCTGCGCGGGCGGTGCCAGCGTCGGTCGTTCGGCCCGCCGGCCGGACGACGTGCTCTCCTCGACCCAGCTGGCCGGCCTGGGCGCGCTGCCCGGGGTGGCCAACCTGGCGGGCCTCACCAAGCTGCCTCTGCTACAGAGCGTAGCCGACGGCAGCTCGCTGCTCCCGGCGAACACGCTCAGCGCCTTCACTAGCAACGTCGGTTCCGGCGGCATGAGCGGCGATTCCTTCGCCACGCTGACGATCGGCGCGCTGCTGGCGGGTGCGGCGGCACTCAAGCTCGCCGGGCGCCGGCCCAAGGCCCGCGAGACGGACAGCGGCGAGGTGTCGGCATGAGCAAGGCACCAAGGTCAAGGAAGGCGTGGCCAGTGGTCACGGCCGGGAGCGCGGCGGTCGCCGCGGCCCTAGTCCTGCCGAGCGGCGCGGCCTTTGCCGTGACGGACCCGCCCAGCAACACGTCGGTCGGTTCCGGCAACCAGGCCCTGCTGTCCCTGAACCTGCCCCTCGACGTCTGCGGCCTGGCCGTGGCCGTGCTTGGCCAGGCCCAGTCCAGCTGCGAGGGCGGCGCGGTGGCTCAGGGCGCGCAGATCGGCGGCGCTGCCAGTCCGGGTACCAGTGGCACCGGCAACACGTCAGTGGCCTCAGGTAATAAGGTATCGGTCCCGGTAGCCGCCCCGGTGAACGTGTGCGGTGTGTCAATCGCGATCATCGGTGCGGCGAAGTCCAGTTGCGAGGGCGGTAGCACCGTCGTCCAGAAGCCGGCCCCGGGCGGACCAGGCAAGCCAGGATCTCCAGGCAACCCCGGGAACCCCGGTAGTCCAGGAAACCCCGGAAACCCCGGTAATCCAGGAAACCCAGGCAATCCAGGCTGGCCCGGCAATCCGGGAGGGCCAAGCGGTCCCGGCACCCCGTGCCCGCCCGGCCATCACAAGCACCACAAACAGCACAACCACAAGCACCACAAGGGTCACCACAAAACGACTCCCACCTCTCCCTCGCCTCACGGTGGCACGACCGTGACCACGACGTCGACCACGACGACAGGTAAGGCGACAGGTAAGGAGCCGGGTTCTACGGCGGTGCTGGCATCCGGCGTGCTGCCGACGACCGGTGCCAACGTCGCCGGGCTGCTAGCGGGCGGCCTGGCCTGTCTCGGCCTCGGCGGCGGAGTGGTCGTCGCCGGACGCCGTCGCCGGACGGCGAAGGACGAGAACTAACTAACTCTTCCCGCGCCCCAAACCGGGTCAATTGCGCAATCAACACGCTCTAGCAGGCACGATTGCGCAATTGACCCGGTTGGTCGTGATCGGGAGACCCGGTTGCTTGTCCGGTTGTACGTGCCCGGGGGGTCAGTATGTGCGGACTGCGCGTATGATACGGCGGCGGAGGGTAGCCTTCCTGCTGCCGTCCGCGTAGAGCCGGAGCCTGGCAAGTTCCCAGTGTCCGTACTCCGCGTGGTCGGTCAGCATTCGTCGCGCGGCGTCGCGAGACGTCCCGCGCGGTATGTAGAGCACGAGGTAGGCATACTCGGCCATCGGTCCTATTCTGCTTGAGTTCACTGGTGATTCAACCTGCGGTAGAAATTTATCCGCAATAATCCGGCGAGTCCGGGGGAACACCAGGAGCCGTGTGCAGGGTTGCCTATGTGGGCAAGACTGCGCCGGCCAGTACAGTGCAGGGTACCGGTGCCGTGTGGTCGCGAAGAGCGTGACGGTCCACGGCGCGGATGCGAGGACGGGAAGAGTGCCAGCTAAGACAGTGCCAGGCAAGGCGGGGCCAACTGCGGCGGGGGCGGAGAATAAGCCGGTGAAGGCCGGACCAGCCAAGACCGGACCAGCCAAGGCTGCGCCAGCTAAGGCCGGACCGGCCAAGGCGGCGCCGGCCAAGCCGGCCGCGGCCAAGCCGGCCGCGGCCAAGAAGGCGGTCGGCGGCAATGCCGCGGGCCGAGCCGGTACCAAGCTGGTCATCGTCGAGTCGCCATCCAAGGCCCGCACGATCGCGGGTTACCTCGGCAACGGCTACGTCGTCGAGTCCAGCGTCGGCCACATCCGCGACATGCCGGATAGTGCGGCGGACATTCCGGCGAAATACAAGAGCGAACCGTGGGCCAAGCTCGGCGTGAACGTCGACCATAACTTCGACGCGCTCTATGTCGTGCACAGCGACAAGCGTTCGCAGGTAGCCAAGCTCAAGTCGCTGCTGAAGGACGCCGACGAACTCCTGCTCGCCACCGATGAAGACCGCGAAGGCGAGGCCATCGCCTGGCATCTGCTCGAAGAGCTGAAGCCGAAGGTGCCGTACCGCCGCATGGTCTTCCACGAGATCACCCCCGAGGCGATCTCCCGTGCCATCGACTCTCCCCGCGAGCTGGACCACGGGCTGGTGGACGCCTATCAGGCTCGCCGCGTCCTCGACCGGCTGTACGGGTACGAAGTCTCGCCGGTGCTGTGGAAGAAGGTCATGCCCAGGCTGTCAGCCGGGCGCGTGCAGTCGGTGGCGACCCGGCTGGTCGTTGACCGGGAGCGGGAGCGGATCGCGTTCCGCGCGGCCAGCTACTGGGATCTGGAAGCCGAGTTCGCCACCAAGGCCAATCCGGAAGAGGACGGCGCGCCTAGCGCCTTCACCGCGACGCTTGTGACCCTGGACGGCAAACGGGTCGCGCAGGGTCGTGACTTCGCCTCATCTGGCCAGCTCAAGTCGGCCGATCTGGTCCATCTGGACGGCGCTGCCGCCGCCGCGCTGGCTGGCCGGCTCCAGCAAGCCGAGTTCGCCGTGACCAGCGTCGAGCGCAAGCCGTACCGGCGTTCGCCGTATGCGCCGTTCCGCACCACGACTCTGCAGCAGGAAGCGTCGCGCAAGCTCGGCGTGTCCGCCAAGACGACGATGTCGCTGGCGCAGAAGCTGTACGAGAACGGCTACATCACCTATATGCGTACCGACTCGGTGACGCTGTCGCAGACGGCGATCACCGCCGCCCGCCGCCAGGCCACCCAGCTGTACGGCGCGGAGTACGTACCGGACGCACCCCGCGTCTACGCGAGCAAGGTGAAGAACGCGCAGGAGGCACACGAGGCGATCCGGCCGGCCGGTGACACCTTCCGCACGCCCGCCCAGGTGGCACGGGAACTGTCCAACGACGAACGCCGCCTGTACGAGCTGATCTGGCAGCGCACGGTCGCCTCGCAGATGAAGGATGCCACCGGCGAGTCGGTCTCGGTCCGCGTGACGGGCAGGTCGACGAGCAGCGAGCGAGCCGAGTTCGGCGCCTCCGGTAAGATCATCAACTTCTACGGCTTCCTCAAGGCCTACGTCGAGGAGGCCGACAACGCGGAAGACCGGGACGACAAGGAGCGCAGGCTTCCGCCGATGGCGGAGCGGGACCCGCTGGACGTGCTGCGTCTTGGCCCCGCCGAGCACTCGACCAGGGCTCCGGCGCGCTACACGGAAGCGTCGCTGATCAAGGAGCTGGAAGACCGCGAGATCGGCCGCCCGTCCACCTATGCGACGATCATCGGCACGATCCTGGACCGCGGCTACGTGTTCAAGAAGGGCACCGCGCTCGTTCCGTCGTTCCGCGCGTTCGCGGTGACCACGCTGCTTGAGCAGCACTTCGGCCAGCTGGTCGACTACGAGTTCACCGCGCACATGGAAGACGTGCTGGACGAGATCGCGCGCGGCGAGGCGGAACGGGTGCCGTGGCTGCGCCGGTTCTACTTCGGCGACGCGCAGGATGACCCGGGCCTGAAGGCGCTGGTCACCGACATCGACGACATTGACCCGCGGGTGGTCAACTCGTTCCCGCTGCAAGGCAGCGACGACATCGTGGTTCGCGTCGGCAGGTACGGGCCGTACCTGGAACGCGGCGAGGAGAAGGTCAATGTCCCGGAGGACCTGGCGCCGGACGAGCTGACCACGGAGAAGGCCGAAGAGCTGTTCAGCCAGCCGAGCGGCGACTTCCAGCTGGGCACCGATCCCGCCTCCGGCCACGAGATCGTGGCCAAGAGCGGGCGCTTCGGCCCGTACGTCACCGAGGTGCTCGCCGAGGGCGACAAGGCCAAGCCGCGCACCGCGTCGCTGCTGAAGACGATGTCGCTGGACACGGTCACGATCCAGGACGCGCTCAAGCTGCTCAGCCTGCCAAGGACGCTCGGCGAACTGGACGGGGAGCCGGTCACCGTGCAGAACGGCCGGTACGGCCCCTACGTGTCCAAGGGCAAGGACAGCCGGTCGCTGGCGTCCGAGGACCAGATGTTCACGGTGACCCTGGCCGAGGCGAAGGAGCTGTTCGCGCAGCCCAAGCAGCGCGGTCGCCGGACCGCGGCGCCGCCGTTGCGTGAGCTCGGTGCCGACCCGGCCAGCGGCAAGCAGATGGTGATCAAGGACGGGCGGTTCGGCCCGTACGTGACCGACGGGGAGACCAACGCTTCGCTGCGCAAGGGCGACGACGTCGCCACGATCACCGATGCGCGGGCTGTGGAACTGCTGGCGGACCGGAGGGCGGCCGCACCGTCGCCGCGCCGGTCCGCACCGAGCAGCCGGGGCACGGCGGCCAGTAAGACCGCCAAACCACGTGCTACCACGGCACGGAAGAAAACTGGGACTACTGCTCGTTCTGAGAGTAAGAGGTCTTGATTTTCTTTTCACCGATACGCTAACGCAGTGAACTTCCGAGCCGCACCGGAGCACATGCGGCGACATCATGCGCATGAGCCGGGAGTGCTTTCCATAAAGCCGTTCCGGCGGCTGTGGATCGCGCTCTCGCTATCCAGCCTGGGCGACTGGCTGAGCATTGTCGCGCTGTCCGCGCTGGCGCCGACGCTCACGTCCGGTGGCGCGCTGGCGAAGGGCTCGGCGGTCAGCGGGGTGTGGCTGGCCACATTGCTGCCCGCGCTGCTGTTCGGGCCGCTGGCCGGCGCCGTGGCCGACCGGTTGGACCGCCGGCTGACGATGATCACCGGCGACGTGCTCCGCGGCGTGCTGTTTCTCTCCATCCCGCTCTTCCCGCACCTGGCCTGGATTTACGCCGCCAAGTTCCTGGCCGGGGTGGTGACGCAGTTCTGGTCGCCGGCCACGTCCGCGACGGTGCCCAACCTGGTGCCGAAGGACAAGCTGGAGCGGGCCAACCAGCTGAGCCTGCTCACCACATACGGCACCGCTCCGCTCGCGGCCGGCTTGTTCAGCGTGCTCGCGCTGGTCAGCGAGGGGTTGAGCCGGGTCACCCCGCTCTTCCACACCAGCAACGTGTACCTGGCGCTGTACTTCAACGCGGCGTCCTACTTCATCTCAGCGCTGACCGTCTACTTCCTGCGCGAGATACCCAAGCGGCACACGGACGACAAGATCTCCACGCCATCGATCGCCAGGTCGATCTGGGATGGATGGCTGTTCATCAGGAGAACGCCAGTGGTGCGTGGCCTGGTGGTGGGCATGGTCGGCGCGTTCGCCGCGGCGGGGGTCGTCGTCGGCATGGGCTACATCTACATCACCGACACGCTGAAGGGCGGCAGCGCCGGCTGGGGGCTGGTGTTCGGCGCGATCTTCGTCGGCATGGCGGTCGGCATGCTGTTCGGCACGCGGCTGCTCGGCGACCTCAGCCGACGTCGCCTGTTCGGGGTGACAATCGCCGCGGCCGCCGTGCCGCTGGCGCTGATCGGCCTGGTGCCGAACCTGGTCATGGTCACGCTGTTCGTGGTGATCCTCGGGGCGCTGTCCGGCGTGGCATATTCGACCGGGTTCACGATCGTCGGGCTCGAGGTCGACGACGATACTCGCGGCCGGGTGTTCGCCTTCTTCCAGTCTGGCATCCAGGTGATCTTGTTCGCGGTGATCGCCATCGTCCCGTTCCTGTCCGCCCTGTTTACCAAGATGGTCTCGGGGCTGACCGGGTCGGGGAACGTCAAGATCGGCAACGTGACCTACTATTCGGCCGGGCAGAACGTGGTCATCCTGGTGGCGGCCGCGGTCGCGGCGCTGCTCGGCTGGCGAGCCTACCGGCAGATGGACGACAGGAAGGGAGTGCCGTTGCGGGAGGACCTGGTCTCGGCCGTCCGGGGCCTGCCGTTCCGGCCGCTGGCCGACGCGGATCACCCCAACGGGTCAGCTCCCGCCGTCCCGGTCGGGCTGTTCGTCGCGTTTGAGGGCGGCGAGGGGTCGGGCAAGACCACGCAGGCCAGGCTCGTCGCGATCTGGCTGCGCGAGCTCGGCTATGACGTGGTGACCACGCACGAACCCGGCGCCACCAAGGTCGGCATGCGGTTGCGGGCACTGTTGCTGGACACCACCCACACCGGGATGTCCCCGCACGCCGAGGCGCTCATGTACGCGGCGGACCGTGCCGAGCACGTGTCCTCGGTCATCAAGCCCGCGCTGGCCCGCGGCGCCGTGGTGATCACCGACCGGTACGTGGATTCCTCGCTGGCCTACCAGGGTGCCGGCCGGTCGCTGCCGGTCTCGGACATCGCCCGGCTGAACGACTGGGCCACCGGCGGCCGTACCCCGGACCTGACCGTGCTGCTGGACATGGACCCGATGGCCGGGCTGGCCAGGCGGACCCGGTCCGCGGACCGGCTGGAGGCCGAGCCGGCCGAGTTCCACAACCGCGTCCGGTCCGGTTTCCTCGCCCTCGCCAAGGAGAACCCGGACCGCTACCTGGTCATCGACGCCAACCAGCCGCAGGACGAGATCACCCGCCAGATCACCACCCGCATCCGTGCCCTCCTGCCCGACCCGGTCCCCGCCCCCTCCGAGGCGTCCACAACAACCTTCCCCGCCATCCGGGACGAAGCGTGACCCCGCACCCGACTAGGTCAATTGCGCGATCGACTTCGCTAGGACGTGTCAATTGCGCATTTGACCAGCCTGGAGTCTGGGACCAGTGTGGAGTAAGTGACCAGAGGGCTGCGAGTACACAATGAGCAACGTATTCGGTGACCTTGCCGGTCAGGACGCGGTGGTCGAGCAGCTCACCCGGGCCGCGCACGCCGCGTCGGCGGTGCTGGCGGGGGAGCGTGCCGAGCCGGGTGCGATGACGCACGCCTGGCTGTTCACCGGCCCGCCTGGGTCGGGGCGTTCGGTCGCCGCACGCGACTTCGCTGCCGCCCTGCTCTGCCCGAACGACGGTGACGGTGACTGCCGTTCCTGCCATCAGGTGCGGGCCGGTACCCACGCCGACCTGCTCCTGGTCCGGCCAGAAGGCCTCTCCTACGGGGTGAAGCAGACCCGTGACCTGGTGCTGCGCGCGGCCGGCGCACCGTCAGGCGGGCGCTGGCGGGTGGTGCTGTTCGAGGACGCCGACCGGTGCACGGAGCAGGCGGCGAACGCGCTGCTGAAGGCGATCGAGGAACCCGTCCCGCGCACCGTCTGGCTGCTCTGCGCGCCGTCGGCGGAGGATCTTGTGCCCACGATCCGGTCCCGGTGCCGGGTGGTGACGCTCGTCGTGCCCACCTCGGCCGCCGTCGCCAAGGTGCTGACCGAACGTGACGGCATCGAGCCCGGCAACGCCCTGGCCGCGGCCAGGGCCGCGCAGGGGCACGTGGGCCGTGCCCGGCGGCTTGCCCGTGACAGCGAGGCCGCGCGGCGGCGCGCCGAGGTGCTCGGCGTGCCGGTCAAGGCCACCTCGCTCGGCCCTGCCCTCACCATGGCCGCGGCTCTGGTCAAGACCGCGGAAGAGGAAGCGAAGGCGGTCACCGAAGCGCTGGACGAGCCGGAACGTGAGCAGTTGCGCAAGGCATACGGCGAAGGATCCACCGGCAAGGGCGTGGCCAAGGCCATGCGCGGCATGGCCGGCCCGATGAACGACCTGGAGAGCCGGCAGAAGTCGCGGGCCACCAGGGTGAAGCGCGACACGCTCGACCAGGCGCTGCTGGACCTGGTCGCCTTCTATCGTGACGTGCTGATGCTGCAGATGGGCGCGGACGTGGAACTCGCCAACGCGGATCGCGAAGACGACCTGCGCCGGATCGCGCGCGGTTCGGCGCCGGAGTCCACCCTGCGCCGGATGCAGGCCGTCATGCGCTGCCGGGACCGGCTCACCCTCAACGTCGCCCCGCTGCTCGCCGTCGAGGAGATGACCCTCTCCCTCGCCCGCGGCTAAGGCCGGACCGTGAGCCGCTTCCGACCCGTCGTCTGATATCCAATGGGTTCGCCCGGTAGCACAGCCGTCGTTATGATCCCTAATCTGGGTTAGTGGGCATGATGATGGCAGTAAGTTTCCAGCGGTACGGGCGGCTCTACTACCTCGATCCGGGGCCACACGAACCGGCCATCGGCGACAAGGTACTCGTGCCCACCGACGGCGGACCCGAGGTGGCCGAGTGCATCTGGGCGCCGCAGTGGGTGCCCGACGAGATCGACGGCCTGCCGGTCTGCGCGGGGCTGGCCAGCGGGGAAGACCTGGCGCGGGATGAGCGGAACCGCAAGTTCCGCGCCGAGGCGCGCGTCGTGGCCAAACGCCTGATCCGCGAGCACGGCCTGCCGATGAAGGTCACCGCCGTGGACTACGTCGATGCCGAGCAGATGATCACGATCTACTTCAGCGCGCCGGAGCGGGTCGACTTCCGTGCCCTGGTCCGTGACCTGAACGCACGGCTCAGGAAACGGGTGGACCTGCGCCAGATCGGCCCGAGGGATGAGGCGCGGCTGCAGGGCGGCATCGGGCCGTGCGGGCGTGACCTGTGCTGCTCGACGTTCCTCAAGGACTTCGAGCCGGTGTCGGTGCGGATGGCGAAGGACCAGGAACTTCCGGTCAACCCGATGCGCATCGCAGGGGCGTGCGGGCGGCTGATGTGCTGCCTCAAGTACGAGCATCCGCTGTACGTGAAGGCGAAGGCGGAGATGCCGCGGGTCGGCGAGCGCGTCGATACCCCGTCCGGGCCGGGAAGGGTCGTCGGCCGCAGCGTACCGGGGGAGAGCGTGACCGTGCAGATCGACGAGTCCGGACGGCAGTGCGCGTGCAAGCTCGCCGACGTGTGTACGTCCCGCCAGGCGCACAATGAATGGTACGAAAAGTAACGAAATTCTTACGTTGGCCCCGCCCGGCGTAACGATCGGCCTCGCTCCTGGACCTAACCGCGTCAGGTTCATTTCCAGGAGCGAGGAGCACTCACGTGTTTCGTCTCAGAACGGGCCTCGTCGCGGCCGCAGCGCTGGCCGCCACGGCCGGCTTCGCCACCCCCGCGTTCGCCACCCCCGCGTTCGCCAGCCCCGCGTCCCCCGGCACGGGGCCTGCGGGCGCCGTCTTCGTGCAGACCGACAACACCGCCGGCAACCAGGTCGTCGCCTATCAGCGCGCTGCCAACGGCACGCTGACCCGGGCGAGCGTGTACAGCACCGGCGGGCGCGGTGGCGTGCTGGCCGGATCCATGGTCGATCACCTCGCCTCGCAGGGCTCGCTGCAGTACGACCAGCAGCGTTCGCTGCTGTTCGCGGTGAACGCGGGCAGCAACACCGTGTCCGTCTTCGGAGTACGCGGTGACCGGCTCGCGCTCCGCCAGATCGTGCCGTCGGGCGGCAGCTTCCCGGTCAGCGTCGCCGTGCGCGGCGACCTGGTGTACGTGCTCAACGCGCTGAACGGCGGGTCCGTACAGGGTTACCGGGTCTTCGGCGGCAGTCTTGTGCCGCTCCCCGGGTCATCCCGCGCGCTGGGCCTGAATCCGACGGAAACCCCGCAGTTCACCTCCACGCCCGGGCAGGTGGCCTTCACGCCTGACGGTACCCGGCTGATCGTGACCACGAAGAACAACGGCAACGACATCGACGTGTTCACAGTCGGGTTCGGCGGCTGGCTATCCAGGTCGCCGGTGGTCAACGCGGAGCCGGGTACGGTTCCGTTCGGAATCACCTATGACGAGTTTGGTCACCTGGTGATCGCCGAGGCTGGACCGAACGCGGTCGAGACGTTCAGCCTTGCCCGCGACGGGATCGTCAGTCCCGTCCAGCAGGCGACGGACGGCCAGGCAGCGACCTGCTGGGTGGCCGCGGCCGGACCGTACCTGTTCGCGGGCAACGCGGGCAGCGGCACCGAGAGCGGCTACGCCACGGCCGGCGGGGAGCTGGCACTCATCGGGAACACCGCCACCGACGCGGGCACTGTGGACGCGTCGGCCACGCCGGGCGGTCAGTTCCTTTACGTGCAGACCGGAGCCGCCGGGATCGTCGATGAGTTCAGCGTGGGAGCGGGCGGCGCGCTCACCCCGCTCGGCTCGGTGACCGTACCGAGCGCGGCCGGCGGCGAAGGGATAGTGGCTTCCTGAGACCGCCGGACCGGGGGCGAGGCCTGGCTCGCCCCCGGTCGCGTACGATTCCACAGGTGGACGATGCCGACCTGCTCGCCAGCCTGCGTGGCGGTGATGAGCGGGCGTTCGTCGCGCTGGTGGACCTGTATCAGGGGCCGATGCTGCGGCTCGCCGCCTCGTTCGTGCCGAGCCGCGCCGTCGCCGAGGAGGTCGTCCAGGACACCTGGCTCGCCATGCTGCGCGGGATCGGCTCGTTCCAGGGCCGGTCATCGCTGAAGACCTGGCTGTTCCAGATCCTGGTGAACCGGGCGCGCACCACCGGCACCAGGGAGCAGCGCACCACCCCGGTCGTCGACCCGGCGCGGTTCGACGATACGGGCGCCTGGGCGGATCCGCCGTCGGAATGGGTCGCGGCGGCGGACGACTTGCGGCTGGCCGCCCGCATCCGCGAGTGGGTCGACCTGCTGCCCGAACGCCAGCGCCAGGTCGTGCTGCTCCGCGACGTCGAGGGCCTGGCCGCCGACGATGCCTGCGCCGTGCTCGGGATCAGCGAGACGAACCAGCGGGTATTGCTGCATCGTGGACGGAGCCGGCTCAGGCAGCTGTGCGAGGACGAGTACAGGGAGGCGCGGTGAAGCTTCTCCGTGGTCGTGACCTCGTCTGCCGCCAGGCCGTCGAGCTGATGACCGACTATCTCGAAGGCAGGATGAGCCGGTCCGGGCGGCGCCGCTTCGAGGCGCATCTCGCCCGGTGCCCGAACTGCACCGAATACCTCGCGCAAATACGCGAGACGATCAGGCTCACCGGGCAGGCCGCGGCGCCTGCGGATCTTCCGCCGCAGCTGCGGGACGATCTGATTCAGTTGTACCGGGACTGGCAGTCAGGGCAGTGATACCGAGGACGGCCGCGACCGGGATGAGCGTGAGCTGGGGGAGCTGATACCGCCAGTCGAACGTGGCGAACAGGGCGGCCGGGAGCAGCACGGCGACCGCGCTGAGGCTGAACAGCAGTGCCTGCTTGTGCCGTTTGATCACCGCGCCGGCCAGGCCGATGACGAGCCCCGCGGCGAGCAGCGGGCCCGGGATGTAGAACCAGTAGCCCGCCAGGAAGCCGGCCAGCGCCTGATTGCTGGCTGGCCAGCCGATGCCGATCGCCTCGAGCGAGGCGGCCGCTTGCGGGTCCGGCGGGATCTGCTTGTGGAACCGCAGGTAGGACGGCGAGTAGTGTTCCGGGCCCGGGCCGCGCACCGGGGAGAAGCCGTATAGGAAGTCCTTGGCCGCCGCCTCGGCGTAGGCGAGCGGCTGGTGCCTGAGGATCTTGATGCTGAAGTCCCGCGCCACGCTGTCCCTCGACATGCCCGGCGGCACGGTGAACGTCCACTGCGGGGAGGCGGGGTTCCACGTGTAGTAGTCGGCGACGCGCCGTGCGGGCGGCTGGGTGGGGCAGAGCGGCTTCTCGTAGGCGGGCAGGCTGAGCCCGGTGCAATCGGCGAAGTCGGCGACCCTGCCATACAGGAACGCGCCGCTGAACGTGGTGAAGCTGAACTCCCCGCGGGTGCCCTGGAACCAGCCGAGGTAGGCGGTCACCGGGATGAGAAAGCAGACGACCAAGGCGGCCAGCTGCCTGAGCGACCGCCTCGCCGCGATCAGGTAGATGACCGCGGGGATGATCATGATCAGCTCTTCGTCGCGGAACGCGACGGCGACGCCGAGCAGCAGCCCCGCGATCGCGTTGCGCCTGCACAGAAGCAGGGCCAGGGCCGCCAGCAGCAGGAATACGGTCCACACGTCGGTGAGCACGTACTGCTCCAGGATCAGCTGGAGCGGATCAAACAAAACCGGGATGGTGGCGAGCGCCGCTACCCAGCGCCGGGCACCGAGCCTGATCAGAACCGCATATATCAGAACGGCACTGGCCAGGCCGGCCAGGTGCTGGACCAAAGGGATCAGCCAGAGCGCGTTCAGTGCGACCGCTGGGATGATCAGGATCGAGTAGCCGCTCTGCCGCTGATCGTCGACGGTCCAGTGGCCGTGCGCGAAGCTGTGCGCGTACTGGAGATAGCGGACGCTGTCCGGGAAGATCAGCGCGGGCCAGTAGGCGGCCTCGGTGATCCCGCGCACGACGGCGCCGAGCAGCACAAAGACGACGATCATCCAGTGCTCACGCAGCCTCGCCACGTGTGGATAGTACGGGCTCGGCAGTGGAGTACACTCTTTGACGTCGCCCAGCGATGGACGGCGCGCCGCCTTAGCTCAGTCGGCTAGAGCGATTCACTCGTAATGAATAGGTCATCGGTTCGATTCCGATAGGCGGCTCTCGCAGGTCACAGGCCCTTTCTCCGGGTTCCGGGGGAGGGCCTTTCAGCTTCCTGGGGGCACTTCTCCGAAGGCCGAGGCTGAGTCAAGCCTTCCAGCGGCGCACGGGGCAACAGTTGATCCGGGAAGGGCTCGTCACCGCAGCCGATCACCCCGCAGCAGTAGTCCACCTGATCGCGGCAGTGCGGCAGTGTCGTTATGCGCGGTCCGGGTTGGCCTGGTCGTAGCGGGCGCGGGCGGCGGTGAGGTCGGTGGCGTGGGCGTCGGCCCAGAGCAGGAGGATGGTGGCGGCGTGGAGCAGTGACTCGCCCAGCGGGGTGAGTGCGTACTCCACCCGGGGCGGTACGACGGGGTAGGCGGTGCGCGAGATCAGGCCGTCGCGTTCGAGCGAGCGGATCGTGACTGTCAGCATGCGCGGGGTGATGCCGCCGATGTGGCGGCGGAGCTCGCTGAAGCGCTTGGTCCCGCCGCCGAGGAGATGGATGACGTAGAGGGACCACTTGTCGCTGATCCGGCCGAGGACCTCGCGGCCGCGGCAGCCGGGCAGTTCCGGGGGGCCGTCAGCTGGCTCTATGGTTACCTCCGGGGAACTTAGTATCACAAAGCATAACGGCTGCCCCGGCGCGGCCGCCTGGTCCGGCGGCGCGGCCGCCTGGTCCGGCTGCATGCCTGCGCCATGATGCCGTAGGCTGACATGGTTCCTTTCGGGAACTATGTACTTACCGGGAACCATGCGGAAGGGACGTGCGGCCGAGGATGGGCATACCTGACATCACGCTGCTGGCAGCCGGACCGTGCTGGGCGGCTACCTCGCCGCGCACGGCGCGCAGAAACTGTCCGGCGCCTTCGGCGGGCACGGCCTCGAGCCGACCGCGGCCGCGTTCGACCGGATCGGCCTGCGCCCCGGCAAGGTAACCGC
>DASXDG010000145.1:0-51353 GCA_036490795.1 Streptosporangiaceae bacterium | reverse complement strand
GCGCACGAGCGCTGCGACGCGCAGGCGGCGATGGCGATCGCCGCGCGCGAGATGCGGATCACGATGCCGCCGCTGACGCTGTGCTACACCGGCCCGGAGTCGATCGTGCCGCTGATGGGGGAGGCCGCCAAGATGGGCACCTGGCGCCTGATCCCGGTCGCCGCGAACCGCATGCCGGCCGCGGCGAGCTACCTGCTGCGTCCCGGCGACACCGAGTTCCGCGCGTTCAAGTTCGACGTCATGCGGATGGCGGACGGCGAGATCGCGGAGATCACCACGTTCGGTCCGGACCTGTTCCCGGCGTTCGGGCTGGCCGCAGTGCTGGCGTGAGAGCGGTTCCCGCGCTCGGCGGGTCGGGTGCTTGGCGGATCACGGCGCGTGCGTCGCGTGCGTCGCGTGCGGCGCGTGCGACGCGTGCGACGCGTGTCGAGCCAGGCGCCTGTCGCGCGTGGCGCCTGTCGAGCGTGGCGGGTATCGAACGTGGCGGGTATCAGCGGTCTCATTGGCGCTGTTTTGGCACGGTGTTCACTCCTGCACCACTTGCGATGGCATCAACGCGGTAATTCAGCCCAACGCGGTAAAAAACCATGCTCACAGCATGGTTTTCCCCCGCGATAAGCCGAATTACCGCACTACAGCGGCTGAACTGTGCGGGTCTGCGTCGCCCGCGGCGATCAGGGCCATCGCGGCTACGCCGCCGCAACCGGTATCCCGCAAACCGGACAAAACCACCCGCACTCGGGCGGCATCGCGGTGATCGTGCGCGTGGCGTTCCGGTTTCCCGGAACGCCACGCGCACGATCATGAAACCACCCCACCAGCCGGGCGCCGTCCACCCCGGACCCGGCAGCGACGACCCGATCGCGGGGCACAGCCGTCCACGGCCGGGCAGGCAAACCCCACCATTTCAATCCCTGTAGCGCGGAGAATAAGCCCAATGCGGCAATTAACCTTGCTGTGAGCAGGGTTTTCTTCCGCGTTGGGGTTAATTACCGCGCTAATCGGCTGGCCGCTAGGGGGCCCAGGCCCCCCATCTGAACCGGGGGCGCAGGACCATGGCGGTGCCGCCTTGGTGGGAGCCACCATGGACCGGTGGGTTTCTACATTGCTGTTCTGCTTATAGGTGGGCCGCACATCTGGGCGGGCTCGTTTCCGCTGACGACCGCCGCGGACCTCGCGCTCGCGGCCGGGCTGATCGTGCTCAGGTCCCGGCTGCGGGCGGCGACGATGGCCACAGCCGGGCTGCTGGTCCTCGGCCTGTGCGGCTTCTTGCTGGCCATGTACTGGCCGTCGAGCAGTTGTGCGCTCGTGAGCTGCTCGCCGGCCAGGCAGGCGCCGTCGGCAACCTGCTGAAGGACCGCGTGTTCAACGACGAGACGTTCACCGGCGCGATCCGTACCGTGGCGGCCGGCGGCACGGTGCTCGACCCCGAGGTGGTCAAGAAGCTGCTCGGCAAGCGCACCAAGACCGGCCGGCTGTCGCCGCGCGAGCTCCAGGTGCTCACGCTCATGGCCGGGGCCGGTCCGACACCGCCATCGCCATCGCCCAGCGCCTGTACATCACCGAGAAGGCGGTCAGCGAGCACGCCGCGGGCATCTTCACCAAGCTGGATCGCGGCGCACCCGCAGACGGATGCCCTCCCCCGGCTGGACGGTTTCGACGTGCACCGAGGGTGCCTTTCGCGGCGCTGGCGCGAAGCGGCACAGTCGCGGGACATACTATGACTGATGATCGATGAGCTGCTGTTTAAGGAAGCTGAGGCCGCTGCTGGCTTCATGCCGCCAGCCGAAGGCACCGCCCTAGCCGAGACGGCCGCACGCTACATAACGGTCGGTCCGGTACTTGAGATCGGCAGCTACCAAGGCAAGTCCACGATCTACCTTGCGGCCGGCGTCCGCGCCGCCGGGCAGACGGTGATCACCGTCGATCATCATCGCGGCTCTGAAGAACATCAGCCTGGCTGGGAGTACCACGACCCGAGCCTGGTCGACGCCGGCACGGGCCGTGTCGACACCCTGCCGAGACTCCGCGAGACCCTGCACAGAGCCGGCCTCGAAGACGACGTGATAGTGATCGTCGCTAGCTCCCAGCGGCTCGCCGCGGTATGGCGGACCGAGCTTGGCATGGTGTTCATAGATGGCGGCCACACCGACGAGCAAGCCCAGGCCGACTACGAGTCATGGGCGCCCCACGTCGCCCGCCATGGGGCCATGGCCATCCACGACGTTTTTCCCGACCCGGCCGATGGCGGTCAGGCACCATATCGCATCTACCAGCGCGCGCTAGCAGATGGTTTCGTCGAGAAGCGCGTGGAAGGCTCGCTCAGGATCCTGGAACGTCGCTGAAGATCGCGCCGCCGTGAGTGAAGCCAGTGAGTGCGTCGGCCGCGAGCACGACGGAGGCGGCGGTCCAACTGGAGTACTCGGCCGGGAACGGCGCCTGGTTCACGTACTGCCACCCGGTCCAGTACGAGCCGTCCGGCTGCCGTTGCGCGGCCACGGTGGCGAACATCTCCACGGCCGCCGCGCGCATGCCGCATGCCTCAAGCGCCAGCACCAGCTCACACGTCTCCGCGACGGTCACCCATGGCTCGTCGCTCACGCAACGGCAGCCTCGGCCCGGCACCACGAAGGTGGCCCAGGAAGCGGCGAGACGGGCCGCGGCCGCCGTCCCTCGCACCGGGCCGGCAAGCACCGGGTAGTACCAGTCCATCGCGAAACGCGACTTGTCGGCGAACGCCTCGGGACACCGTGCTACCAGGGTGCCCAGTCGGTCCGCCGCCTGCTCCCAGTCCGGCCGTGGTTCCGACACCAGCTTGGCCAGCGCGACCGCGCAGTGCAGCCCCTGGTAGATGCTGGCGCAGCCGGACAGCAGCGCGAACGTGCCCGGTGCGCCGTTCGCGTCCATTTCCCACACGATCTCGCCGCGCGGAGTGCTCAGTCCCAGCGTCCAGTCCACGGCGAGCTGAACCGTCGGCCACATCATCTGGACGAATGCAAGGTCCCCTGTCACCAGGTACTCGTGCCATGTCCCCACGGCAACGTACGCGGAGTGGTGTGCCTCGGCCGCGGCGTCTGTCACCGTGCCGCCTGTCCCCGGGCCTGCCACCCAGGATCTGGCCCATGATCCATCGGGCCGCTGGGTATCGCGCAGCCAGTCGTATGCGCCGCGCGCGTGATCGCGCAGCGCCGGATCGAGTTGGCCGCACACGCTGAGCGCCATCGCGCACTCGATGTGGTCCCACGCGTCCACGTGCCCGTCCGGCCACGCGATGGCGCCCGACGGTGCCTGCAATCCGGCGATGAACCGGCCGGTGGCCAGCATCTCGTCGGTGTTCAGCACGGCTTGACCGCGTAGACCACGAGGCTCTTGCCGATCACCGGGTTCAGCGCGCGCTCCGCGACGCGGGTGGTGCGCGGCTTCTTCATGATGTCCCAGACCAGCATCTTGTGGTACGCCGAGGCCAGCGGATGGTCGTCCTTGCCGACACCGACCGCGCACTTCAGCCACCAGTACGGCGAGTGCAGCCCGTGCGCGTGGTGGTGGTACCGCGGCTCAAGCCCGGCCCTGGCCAGCTTGGCCTCCAGCTCGACCTTGGTATAGATGCGCACGTGCCCGCCGGGGACCTCGTGATACTCGGTGGACAGCGCCCAGCAGATCCTCTCCGGGAAGAAGGCAGGCACCGTTATCGCCGCCAGCCCGCCGGGCCGCAGCACCCGCGCGAGCTCGAACATGGCCCGCTGATCGTCGAGGACGTGCTCAAGGATCTCGGCCGCGATCACCCGGTCAAAGGAGTTATCGCGGAACGGCATTGAGGTGGCGTCTCCCGCTATTGCCGTCGCGGCTGAGCCGTCACCGGCTTCGCCCTCGGCCGCCATCGCGCCGAACATCGAGTGCACGGCGCCCAGTTCGCCAGCATCCAGGTCGAAGGCGACCACCCGCCCGCCGCGCCGGTACACCTCGAAGGCGTGCCGCCCGCCACCGCAGCCGGCGTCGAGCACGCGGTTGCCCGGCCGGATCGGGAACCGGCCGAAGTCAACGGTCAGCATGCGCTGTCCCGGTAGGCCTCTACCGTGGCCCGTGCGACCGCCGCCCAGGCGAATCGCTCGCTGACCCGGCCGAGCGCCCGCTGGCTTAGTGCCTGGCGCCGAGCGGTGGAATCGTGCAGTTGCCTGAGCGCGGCGGCCAGTTCCTCGGCATCACCTGGTGCGACCAGGACGGCGGCATCGCCGGTCACCTCGGGCAGCGCGCCGGTCTGGCTGGCGACCAGCGGCGTGCCTGACGCCATGTGTTCCACGGCCGGCAGCGAGAAACCCTCGTACAGCGACGGCACCACCGCGATCTCGGCGCTGGCCAGCAGCGCCGCGTACGCCTGCTCGGCCAGGCCGTGCGTGAACGTGACCCGGTCGGCAAGGGAAAGCTGGCTGACCAGCCGCTCGGTGTCCGGCGCCGGCTTGCCGACCACGATCAGGTGCGCGTCTCGTTCGGTGACCAGCTTGGCGACGGCCCGCAGCAGTGTCGAGGTGCCCTTGAGCGCGGAGTCGGCGCTGGCGACGGCCACGATCCGGCCAGGTGTCCGTGGACCTGCCGGGTGAAATACCCGGGTGTCGACGCCGAGCGGGATGATCCGCACCCGGCCCGGCGGCACCTTGAAGTCCCGGCAGATGTCGCGCTGAGAGGAATCGGAGACAGTGAGCAGCGGCTGGCCGCGCCTGGCGAGCTGCCTTGTCACCCTGGCCTGCATCCGGACGAAGCCGTACCAGCGCTGCCGGGATAGCCGGGCGAGCCCGTCCAGCGAGGCCAGGTCGATCCGCCGGTCCACGCTGATCGGATGGTGGATGCTGGTCACCAGCGGCAAACCGAGCCGGTTCAGGGTCAGCATGGCGTAGCCGAGCCCTTGATTGTCGTGGACGACGTCGAAGTCGCCGCGCCGCGCGCTCAGTATGCGGGCCGCCCTGATGCTGAACGTGAGCGGCTCGGGGAACGCCCCGCCCCACATCATCGCGGTTTCCAGCACGTCGACCCAGTCCCGGTATTCGCCAAGGTGCGGGGTGCGGAATGGATCAGCGTCCCGGTAAAGGTCCAGGCTGGGCACTTCGGTCAGTACCGGCCCCGGATCGAGTTCGGGGTAGGGCTGGCCGGAGAAGACCTCAACGGCATGCCCGAGCGCGACGAGTTCCCTGCTGAGATGGCGGACGTAGACACCCTGTCCGCCGCAGTGGGGTTTGCTCCGGTATGACAAGAGGGCGATTCGCAACGTCTGATTCACGGTGCCTGTTCTGGCATGGTCTGGCTCCTGGCTCACCGTGGTCGCTCCGCTCCGACCTGTGTCCGGCCAAATCTGCTCACGCCGCACCTTACCACCCAGTAGCTTCCCTGCTTGCCGACATACTGGTTCCCGATATCCCCCAGGAGGTAACCCTTGTCACATCGTTTCCCCGCATTGATCGCCGCCCCGGCGTCCGGCGCCGAACAGTTGTTTCTCACCGGTGCCCGCCTGATAGATGGCACCGGGGCGCCGGCCGTCCAGGACGCCTCGGCCCTGGTCGCCGACGGTGTCATCAGGGAGATCGGCGGGCGGTGCCCTCCCTCCGCGCGCATCATCGATCTCGGCGGGCGCACTCTCATGCCGGGCCTGACCGACGCGCACACGCACGCGTCCGGCGAGGTGCCGAAGGTGGCGAAGGGGGCGGAGGCCCCGCTGCCCGGCGTGGCGGCCCACTTCCTCCAGGCGGAGTTGCGTGCCTACCTGACGTTCGGCGTGACCACGATCCGGGTCTGCGGTTCGCAGGGCGCGATGCCCCAGCAGGCACGGCAGGCCATGCGCTACGGCGCGTTCCGCGGGCCTAGGCTGCTGACTTGCGGGAAGATCATCTCGGCGACGGCACCCGGCGGCCGGTTCTACGGCGACATGTACCGCGAGGCGGACGGTCCCGACGATATGCGGCGCGCGGTGCGCGAGCAGATACGCGAGGGTGCGGACTTCATCAAGGTGATGACGACAGGCGCGCGGTCCAACGAACTGGAGGATCCGGAACCGCTGCAGCTCACCGACGCGGAACTGGCCGCCATCGTCGACGAGGCGCACCGGCTGGGCTATCGCGTGTGCGCGCACGCGGAGGGTCTTGACGGCTGCGAAGCGGCGGTCAGGAACGGCGTGGACACCATCGAGCACGGCATGTACCTGCACCGGCGCCCCGACCTGCTGGCCGCGATGGCGGATGGCGGCCAGGTGCTGGTCCCGACCCTGTCCGGTTACTACTGGATGGCCGGCTTCGGCGAGGTCATCGACCCGGCGGACGCGGTGCCCAGCCCTGACATGCCGCCGGTCCTGGCCGAGCTCGCGGTCCGCAACCTGGAAGAGGGCGCCGCGAGCATGCGGGCGGCCAGCGCGGCTGGCGTCAAGGTGGCGCTCGGCAGCGACATGAGCCTGGCGGCAGGCCTTGAGTTCCGCCGGATGGTGTTCCACGGTCTCAGCGCGGACCGGGTGCTGACGGCGGCGACCCAGACTGCCGCGGCGGCTCTCGGCCTGGGCGAGGAGCTCGGCACGGTGGCCGAAGGCAAGCTCGCCGACCTGGTCGTGGTCGACGGCGACCCGCTGGCCGACCCCGCGCTACTCACCGATCCCGCCCGCATCTGGCTGGTCCTTCAGCTCGGCACCCCGGTGGCAGGAGCCGGGTGGACGGCGGCGGGTAGCCGGTAACCGTGACCGGCCGGATACTCCACGGTAACCTCAGGATTATGCTCCGCAGGTACGCGTTCACGTGGTGTTACCTCGGCCTGTATGTCGTCGCCGGGATCGTCTACGCGAACCTGGGGGCGCACGGGCAGGATGTGCTGGCCACCTGGACGAGCACCAGCGTCGTCAACCTGGAACATGATCCTGTCGGCACGCTGATCGCGTCCGCCATTGTCGGTCAGGGAAACTACATCGCCTGGCCAGTGCTGATCGCGCTTGCCCTGTTCCCCGCCAACCACGCGCTCGGCAACGCCAAGATCGCGCTGATCTGCCTGGCCGGTAACGTCATCGGCTCGCTGATCAGCGAGGGCATCATCGCCTACCGGGTGGACACCGGCCAGCTCCCGGTGGCCTACCGGCACCTCATCGATGTCGGACCGTCCTACGTGGTAGTGGCGGCAGTCGTGGCCGCGCTGATCAGCGGCGGCTGGGTGGCCAGGATCAGCGCCGGTTTCGTCTTGGGCGTCCTCGTGTTCATCGGCAACATCTTCGGCGGCCTGAGCACGCTCGACGTATCCGCCGTCGGTCATCTCACCTCGGGCCTCACCGCATTCGCCTGCCTCGCGCCGGCCCTCTACCGCCGCTTCCGCCCCGCCGCCGGACGCGATTTCCGCGTCCAGCGCGCCCCCGCCACCGAAGCCGATTGATGCCCCCGGCGTGCCCGCGCCCGCAGCCGATCGGCGACCCCGGCGCACCAGCGCCCCGTCGCCGAAGCCGGTTAACGTGTCAGATCTTCCCTTCGTGGAAGGTTGACCCTCGTTTTCGGGGGGTTACCTTCCACAAAGGGGCTATCTGCCACGTTGTTTGATACCTGAAGCTGCCCAGGTCGGCGAAACGCTGCCGTTATAGGCGCGTTATCCCGCTTTGCCGCTTTTGCGCCCGGCCTGCGGCCTGGGCCCGCCCCGCAACGGGCCCGCCCCGCAACGGGCCTGCCGCCGCACCGCGCAGCTAGCCGGCCGCGTTGCCGACGGCTAGGCCGATCAGGTAGGTGGCGCCCGCGGCGGCGGCGCCGAGCACGAGTTGCCGCAGCGCCCCCTTCCAGAACGGCCTGCCGGTGAGGCGCGCCACCATACCCCCGCCCACGACGGCCGCCACCGCGGCGAGTCCCAGGGCGACCCATAGCAGGTGCAGCCCGCACAGGTACGGCAGCAGCGGGATCAGCGCACCCACCGCGAACGAAAGGAACGAGGCGCCGGCCGCCACGTACGGCGAGGGCAGTTCGCTGGGGTTGACGCCGAGTTCCTCCAGCGTGTGCACGGCAAGGGCCTTGTCAGGGTGCGCCGAGATCTCGGCGGCCGCCAACCGGGCCGTCGTGGCGCTGACCCCGCGCTGCCTGAGCATCATGGCCAGCTCGGCCTGCTCAGCCACCGGGTTGTGCTCAAGTTCGTGCCGCTCTTTGGCGACCTCGGCGAAGATCAGCTCGTTCTGCGAGGACACCGACACGTACTCGCCGGTGGCCATCGAGAACGCGCCCGCGGCCAGGCCGGCCATGCCGGTCAGCACGATCTCGTGCGCCGATCCGCCGGCGCCGCCCACGCCGGCGATCAGCGAGACGTTGGTGACGAGCCCGTCCATGGCGCCGAACACGGCCGGGCGCAGCCAGCCACCGGAAACATCGCGGTGGTGATGGCCGTGCGCCTCGGCGCGTGGTCGGTTGTCTGTCGTCATGTGGTAACTGAACCCCCAGCACGACCGGGGGCTAGCAAGGTCTCAGCTCTTCGCGGCGTTGTACAGGAACAGGTGGCCGATCGCGGTCGGGTAGACGCCGGTCACGTTCTTGGCCGTCGCGGTCAGGTAGTTGTAGAAGTACGCGAAGATAATAGGTGTCTGCGCGAGCAGCAGCGTCTCGATCTGACCGGCGAGGGACTTCTGGGAGGACACGTCCACCGCGGCGACGTACTTCGCGACCAGGCTGTCGTACTGCGAGTTGGCGAAGTGCGCCGCGTTCCAGGTGCCCGTCCCGGCTTTGACGTTGGTTGTCTCCAGCGGAGAGGTCAGGAACACGTTCGGCACGCTGCGGTGACCGTAGTCGACCAGGCTCATTGGGGCATCAAGCCAGTCGGAGTTGCCGAATGTGGCCTTGCCGTAGTACGCGCTCTGGCTTTCCACCTTCAGGTTGATCTTGATCTGGGCCGCGTTGGCTTCCTCGACCATGATCTGGGCGAAGTCAGGGATCTCCTGGAACTGCTCGGTGATCAGCTGCGTGGAGAAACCGGACGGGTGACCGGCGGCGGACAGCAGCGACTTGGCCTGGGCGAGGTTCTGCGCGCGCTGCGCCACCGAGGTGTCGGTGGACGGGAATACCGGCGCGAACGGGCTGTCGTTGCCAAGGTCGGCAAACCCCTTGAACAGCGCCTGCACGATCTGCGGGCGGTTCAGGGTCAGCGCGACGGCCTGCCGCACCCGCGGATCGTTGAACGGCGCCTGGTCGCAGCGCATGGACAGCTCGCGGTGCGCGCTGGACTTCAGCTTGATGACGTTGTAGCTGCCGTTCAGCAACGCCTCGCCGCCGGTCACCGTGAACTGGCCGACGACGTCGATCGACCCGCTGGTCAGCGCCAGGATTGCCGGTGCCGTCGTGTCGTAGAAGTTGAAGACGGTCTGCGCGGGCAGCGCCTTGGTGCCCCAGTAGGACTCGTTCTGCTTGAACGTCGCGCCCTGCTTGGGCGTATACGACTGGAGCACGAACGGGCCGGTGCCGATGAACGAACTCTGCCACTTCGTCGGGTCGTAGCCGTTCGGCAAGATGATCATGTTGTAGTTGTCGGAGGAGGTCAGGTACGGGAAGTTCCCGTTCGGCGCCTCCAGCTTGAACTGCACCGTGTAGTCGTCGACCTTGGACACGCCGGTGTTCGTCAGCACGCCGCCGAACGCCGACAGCGCCGCCGAACCGTTCTTCGGATTCGCGTGCAGCTGATAGGTGTACACGACGTCGTCGGCGGTGAGCGACTGCCCGTTGTGGAACTTGACCCCCTGGCGGATCTTGAACGTCCACACGTCACCGGTCGAGTTGGCCGACCACGACTCGGCGAGTACCGGCTGCAGGGTCAGCGTCTGGGTGGACAGGCATAGGTACTCGCCAGTCTGCGCGAGCATGTCCAGGCCGCCCTGGTCGTCGACGGTCAGCGGGTTGATGGCCCCGGCCGGCGTCACGATGCCTGCCCGGATCGTCGCTCCACTGGCTGCTCCCGACGCAGACCCCGACGAAGTCGCGGAAGCACTCGGCGGAGCCGACTTGGAAGAACTGCAGGCCGCGATGATCGAGCCGAGCAGCGGCACGGAGATGCCGACGACGGTGCCGCGACGGATGAAGTCGCGGCGGGACAGGCGGCCCGCGGCGAACTCGTCGATGATGTGATTCGCTATGTCACCCTGACCGCGGCGAAGCGGATCGAGATCGTTCACTGGGAGCCTCCGGAAGTTTCAGCGGGAACTTTTCTTAGTTCGGTGAGCGGGATGTGACAGCGGATCTGGTGTCCGGGCTCACCTTCAAGAAGCGGCGGCTCGGTGCTTTCGCAAACGCCTGTGGACAAACGGCGCGGGCAGCGGGTGTGGAACACGCAGCCCTGTGGGGGATTGGCTGCCGAGGGAATTTCCCCGGTCAGCTTGATCCGCTCCGGATGCATGCCGTCGAGGGAGGGTACGGCGGACAGCAGCGCCTCGGTATAGGGGTGGTGCGGACCAGAGAAAACGGCTTCGGCTGGCCCGACCTCCATGACCCGGCCCAGGTACAGCACGACGATACGGTCGGACAGGTACCTGACCAGGCCTAGATCGTGGGAGATGAACACGTACGTGGTCTGCTCGGCCGCCTGCAGGTCGGCGAGCAGGTTGAGGATCGCGGCCTGTACCGACACGTCAAGCGCCGACGTCGGCTCGTCGCACACCACGATCGATGGCCCGCTGCCGAATGCTCGCGCGATCGCCACCCGCTGCTTGAGGCCACCGGACAGCTGGGCAGGCCGGAGCGCGAGATGACGTTCCTCCAGCCGGACGGAGGCGACCAGTTCGGTCAGCCGCTGCTGCAGATCCGCGCCGCTCAGGCCAGCGAGCCGGTGCAGCGGCCTGGCGATCAGCGACCGGACGGAGTGCCTGCGGTTCAGCGCGGAGTCCGGGTTCTGGAACACGATCTGAAGCTTGCGCAGCACGCCTCGTTGCCGCCGTTGTACCTGGGGCGCGAGCGACGCGCCGTCCAGCGTGACGACCGCTCCCGGATCGGGTGAGGTGAGCCCGAGCAGCACCCGGGCCAGCGTCGTCTTGCCGCTGCCTGACTCGCCGACGAGCCCGAGCGTCTCGCCCTGGCGCACGGACAGGTCGACGTCGGCTAGCGCGCGTACCCCGCCCTTGAAGGTCTTGGACAGGCTCTTCATAACAACAAGTGGTTCTTCGGTCAGTTCGGTGCTCGCCGCCACGTCGGCGGGCGTCGACCGGGGGAGATCCGGTGCCTGCTCGTTGAAGAAGCAGCGCGAGGTTCGTCCACTGTGCCCATCAGCAGCCGCGATCTCGATCAGCGGCGGCTCCGCGGCGCGGCACTGGTCCTGCACCAGCGCGCACCGGGGCGCGAACACGCAGCCGTTCAGGCCGTGCCCTGGTGTCGGCAGGAAGCCGGGGATGGTGTCCAGCCGGTCGTGGTCCTTGCGCTGGCCGCGCCTGGGAATGCAGCGGAGCAGGCCCACCGTGTAGGGGTGCCGCGGGTTGTCGAAGACCGCCTGCGCGCCGCCCTCCTCGACCAGCTCGCCCGCGTACAGGACGCCGACCCGGTCGCACATCTTCGCGATCACGGCCAGGTTGTGGCTGATGAACAGCACCGATGTATCGAACTCGCTGCGCAGCGCCGAGATCAGGTCGAGTACCTCGGCCTCGACGGTGGCGTCAAGTGCGGTGGTCGGCTCATCCAGGATGAGCAGTTCGGGGGAGGAGGCGAGCGCCATCGCGATCACCACCCGCTGGGCCATCCCGCCGGATAGCTCGTGCGGGTACCGCTGCATGACCCGGCCCGGATCGGAGATCTGCACCTTGCGCAGCATCTCCTCGGCCTTGGCCCTGGCCTCGTCCTTCCCGGAGCCGATGACCGCGAACGCCTCCGCGACTTGCTTGCCGATGCGCAGCGACGGGTTGAGCGCCCGCAGCGGCTCCTGGTACACCATCGACACGGTCTTGGCCCTGAGCTCGCGCAAGGCGTGGCCACCCAGCGACAGCGGGTCCTTGCCGTCGATCGCGATGCTTCCGGCGCTGACCCGGCCGTTTTTCGGCAGGTAGCGCATGAGCGCCAAGGCGACCGTGGATTTGCCCGATCCGGACTCACCGACCAGACCGTAGGACTCGCCGCGGGCGATCTCGAAACACACGTCGCTCAGCGCCAGCCGGTCCTGCTCGCGTACCTGGTACGTGACGTCGAGGTGAGAAACCGACAGGAGGATCGGGCTCTTACTGGGCTCGCTCATGACGCCAGCACCTGCTCAATCGAGTCGGTGATCAGGTTGATCGCGACGACCAGCGAGGCGATGGCCAGTGCCGGGAACAGCACCTGCCACCAGTAGCCGGACAGCAGGGCATTGTTCTGGTTGGCGTAGGCGATGTCCGCGCCCCAGTCCGATGTCGGCGGCTGGATGCCGAAGCCGAGGAACGACAGCGTGGCCACGGTGAAGATCGCGTAGCCGAGCCGCACGGTGAACTCCACCAGGATGGCCGGCAGCACATTGGGCAAGATCTCCACGAACATGATCCGCCCCGGTTTCTCGCCGAGCAGCCGGGCGGACGCGATGTAGTCCAGGTGCCGTTCGGTGAGCACGGAGGACCGGACCGTCCTGGCGATCAGTGGCGTGAAGATCAGGCCGATGACCAGGATCACCGTGGGCACCGACGGTCCGAGCGCCACGATGAACAAGAACGCGACGATCACCGACGGCAGGGCGAGCACCGCCTCGACCACACGCCCGACCAGCAGGTCGAACGCGCCGCCGAGGTAGCCCATGGCCAGGCCGAGGATCGTCCCGAGCACGGTGCCGAGCAGGGTCGCGAGCGGGGTGACGATCAGGATCTCCCTGGACCCCACGATGACCCGGGCAAGGACGTCCCTGCCCAGGTTGTCGGTGCCGAACCAGTGCGCGCCCGACGGCGCCGTGTTGACGCCGAGCAACTGCTGCGCCAGCGGGTTGTACGCCGCGATCTGACGCCCGAATACGGCACACACGATCCAGAACACGATGATCGCCGCCCCGACCAGGTACGTCGGCCGCCGCAGCAGCAGCCTCCACCTGGTCGGCTCGCCCTTCAGCTGGGGAACGCTGACAGCGACCTGCGCGCCCGCCCCCTCTGCCGCGAGCTGGCTCATGATGCCTCCTCGGCTCGCAGCCGCGGATTGAGCCACATCAGCAGCAGGTCAGCGGCCAGCGTAGCGAGCACGTACACGACGCCGATGATCAACACGCCGGCGTCCAGCATCGGGAAGTCTTTGCCCACCGCTGCCTTGTAGATCAGGTTGCCAATGCCCTGGTAATTAAAGAGGGTCTCCACGACCACGAGGCCGCCGATCAGGTAGCCGGTCTGGGTCGCGATGACGGTAATCGTGGGCAGCAGGGAGTTGCGCAGCGCATGCCGCCGGATCACGGTGGACCGGCGGAGCCCCTTGAGCACCGCCGTCCGCGTGTAGTCCGAGTTCAGCGCCTCGATCGTCCCCGCCCTGGCCATACGGGCAATGTACCCGAATAGGACAAATACGAGCGGGATAGCCGGCAATATCAGATGCCTGAATTGCTGCAGGTCCGAGGCGCCGGCTCCGGCCTGTGCCGATACCGGCAGCCACTTGAGCTCGACGCCGAAGATCACCACGAGTACCGAACCGGACACGAACTCGGGCACAGTCGCCAGAGACAGGCCCGTGATCGAAATGACCCGGTCCGGCCAGCGGCCGTTGAACAGCGCCGCCACGACGCCGCCGAAGATGCTCAGCGGCACCACGATGACGAACGCCAGCAGGCCCAGCTTGACCGAGTTGATCAGCGCGGCCCGGACAAAGGGCTCGACCGCCGTGCGGTAGGTGTATGAGGTTCCCATGTTGCCGTGGAATAGGCCGCCGAGCCACGTGAAGTAGCGGACTACTAGCGGACGATCCACGCCAAGCTGGTGATCGAGCACCTGGACCGACTGCTGTGAGGCTAGGTTGCCCAGAATTGCCCTACCCGGATCACCGGGGAGAATCTGCCCAGCCAAGAATACGATCAGGGTCACAATCCACAACGTGAGGACCATAAGGCCCAGACGTCGCAGAAGGAACAATCCCAACGCGGTCCTCCTTGGTCCCCGGGGCGACTCACGCTGTGTCACTATGTCGAGCAACTCAGTGTGACAAGACGCCTCCTAGGCGGCGAAGCCTAGCTGACAGATAGACAAGCAGGCAATCAATGATGATCGTGCTCAATGGAAGTGACCTGACCGTTACGCAGGTCATCGGGGTCGCCAGACGGGGCGAGGCCGTGCGCCTGGCGGAAAGCGCCAGGCAGGGGATGACTGAGTCGCGGGAAATCGTAATGGAGGTTCTCGGCCGTGGCAAACCGGTCTATGGCCTGACCACTGGCGTGGGCGAACGCAAGAAGTTCACCCTTGACCCTGCCGATCGGCTGCGTTTCAACCTCCGCCTGGTGCTCAATCACAGGATCGCGCAGGGTGACGCCGCCCCGGTCGATGTCACGCGCGGTGCCATGCTCTGCCTCGCCAACAGCTACGCCAAGGGAGTCACCGGTGTCCGGCCCGAGCTAGCCGAACTGATCGTCGCGATGCTCAATGAGGGCTACACGCCTACGGTCCGCCGCCTCGGCTCGGTCGGCCAGGGCGACCTCGGGCCGATGGCCGACCTGGCCCACGGCATCCTTGAGCACACCGGGTTCGAGGTGCGGGAGAACGAGGGCCTTGCCCTGGTCAACAGCAACGCGTTCACCACCGCCTGGGCGGCACTGGCGCTGGCCGACGCGGACGCGTACCTGGCCGCCCAGGACGTCGCCGCCGCCCTCGACCTGGAGGCGCTCGGCGGCAACCTGACCAGCCTGCACCCGGTGATCGAGCAGATCAGGCCGTATCACGGGCTGGCGGAGACCCTCGGCCGGCTGCGGCAGATCCTGGCCGGCAGCTACCTGTGGCAGCCCGGGGCCGCGCGGTTCCTCCAGGATCCGCTCACCTTCCGGTGCATCCCGCAGATCCACGGCGCGGCGCGCGATGCGCTGGACTACGCGAGGAACATCCTGCACACCGAGCTGAACTCATCCCAGGCGAACCCGGTGGTCGTCGCGGAGGACCGGGATATCGTGTCGGTCGGTAACTTCGACATCGGCCCGCTCGCGGCCGCGCTCGACTTCGCCAGGATCGTCCTCGCCCCGGTGGTGACCAGCGCGAACGAGCGCGCGGTGAAGCTGCTCCAGAGCCCCTTTTCAGGCCTGCCGGCCGGCCTGTCTGCCTCCCGGCCTGGCCTTGGCGTGCCGGGCGACACCGCCGACGACGGCCTGTCCGAACTCGCGGTGGCCAGCCAGGCCATCACCGTTGAGGCGCGCACGCTGGCTCATCCCGTGTCCTATGAGCTGGCGAGTTCGGCGAAGGGGGAGGGGATAGAGGACCGTGCCACGATGGCGCCGCTGTCCGCCCGCCGCCTGGCCGACATGATCGACCTGTGCTACCGGGTCGTCGCGATCGAACTGGTGGTGGCCGCCCAGGCGATCGATCTGCGGATGGTCGCCGACGCGCTCGGCGAGGGAACGGCCCGCGCCTATGCCCGAATCCGCGAACTCGTGCCGTTCATGCCATCTGATGGAACTCTTCCCGCCGATCTGGAACCGTTGGTTGACCTGGTAGGTCGCGGAGAGCTTGGCCAGCTATAACATTCACCCCATGCAGGGACAAAAGATCCAGATCGGCGAGAGCTTCGTCGGTGAAGGTGCCGACGCCGCACATATCAATACTGTGCTCGGCTACCGTGAGGGCCCGGTCGGCACCGCGTGGGCGACCTCGCTCGCCATGCCGAGGCCGGGCCACGTCCCGTTCATGACCGTGCTGCGGCCGAACCTGCCGGTCAAGCCGCTCACCCTGTTCGTGAACAAGGCTCCGATCGAGGGCGACCTGCACGCCGATCTGACCTGGGGCGCGGCGCAAGCCGGCGTGGCCGGCGGTGTCGCCGACGCGGTCGCCGACGGCGTGATCTCCGCCGTGGACGCCGACCAGTTGCTGCTGATCGCCGCCGTCTGGGTGAACCCGAAGGCCACCGACCCGGATCTGGTCTACGCGAACAACCGCGCCGCGACCCGCAAGGCACTGGAGAACGGCCGGACCGGCATCCCCTCCGTCGACGAGATGCTGGCTCACCGCGACCACCCCTTCAACCCCTTCTTCACCCCCGCCGCCGACCTATCCGGCCCCGCCGGCCTATCCGGCCCCGCCGGCCTATCCGGGTCGATTGCGCAATCAACACCGCTAGAGCGTGTCGATCGCGCAATTGAGTCGGATCCATCCGCCCCGCCCGAACCGCACCGGTGAGGACCGGGTGAGGATTACGGCCATCCGGCTCGACCGGATGCGCTTGGAACTCGACCCGCCGTTCCACGCGGCGTGGGACCCCGTGCCGCGCCGCCACTTCGACGCGACGCTGGTCCGGGTGGAAACCGACGCTGGCATTACCGGGTACGGTTCGGGCGACACGATGGACGGCTTCGAGCCGTTCTCGCCGCTGTTCGCGGGCACGGACCCGCTCGCGATCGCCGGCCAGGTGCGGCGGATCGAGAGCATCGGCTTCCACGCCGGCCGGTACTGGCCGCTCGAGGCCGCCCTGTGGGACATCATCGGCAAGGCGACCGGCCAGCCGGTCGCGGTGCTGTTCGGCGGTGCTAGCACCCGCCTGCCGGCTTATGCCAGCTTCGGCGAGGCCCGCTCTCCCGAGGCGCGGGCTGAGGCTGCCGTCGCCGCCGTGGCCGCCGGCTTCAGGGCTCTCAAAATCCGTATCTCCAGAACAGAGGTCGCTGCTTCCATCGCGTCCGTGCGCGCGGCACGGGAGGCGGTCGGTGACCAGATCGCGATCATGTGCGACCTCAATCAGTGGTGGCGCATGTCCGGTGACCTGTCCACCGCCCTCGACGTCACCCAGGTGCGCGAGATAGCTGACGAGCTGGCATCGCTAGGGGTGTTCTGGCTGGAAGAGCCTCTCCCCGGCGGTGACCTGTCCGGTATGCACTCCCTCCGCCAGCGCATCCGGGTGGCTGGCGGCGAGATGGCCAGGACCCCGGCCGAACTGCTCGCGGCGCTCGACGCCGACGCCCTCGACGTGTACCAGCCGGACGTGGTCCTCGCCGTCGGCATGCTCCGCGCCCGGACGCTGGGTGAGCTGGCACTGCTGAAGAACCGCTGGTTCACCCCGCACACCTGGACCAACGGCCTTGGCCTGCTGGCGAACCTGCACGTGGTGGCAGGCGTGGGCGGCGGCCCGTACGTCGAGTTCCCCTATGACCCGCCCGGCTGGACCGCGGAACGCCGGGACTTCTTCCTCGCCGAACCCGTCCGCATCGACGCGGACGGCTACCTGAATGTGCCCTCGGCGCCCGGCCTGGGCGCGGAGATCGACGAAGCCGCCGTCATCCGCTGGAGGATCCAATGACGACCCGGAATCAGCTGTATATAGACGGCGTCTTCGCGGACGCGGCGGACGGTGCCACGATCGAGGCGGTCAGCCCGCGCGACGGAGCGGTGCTCGCCAAGGTCGCCGCGGCCGGCACCGCGGATGTCGATCGCGCGGTGGCCGCGGCCCGCCGTGTGTTCGAGGCCGGCACCTGGTCCGCGGTCGCCCCGCGCCAGCGGAAGACGGCTCTGCTCAAGTTCGCCGACCTGATCCGCGAGAACGCGGAGGAGCTGGCCCAGCTGGAGACGCTGGACGTCGGCAAGCCGATCGGCGATTCCCGCAACGTCGACGTGCCCACCTGCGCGGCGGTCATCCAGTGGTACGCCGAGGCGATTGACAAGACCTACGACGAGATCGCGCCCACCGGTCCCGGCACGCTGGCGCAGATCACCCGTACTCCGCTCGGCGTCGTGGCCGCGGTCGTACCGTGGAACTATCCGCTGATCCTCACCGCGTGGAAGATCGGGCCGGCGCTGGCCATGGGCAACTCCGTGATCGTCAAGCCGGCTGAGCAGTCGTCGTTGTCGGCGCTGCTGCTCGCCGAGCTAGCCACCCGGGCCGGCCTGCCGGACGGCGTGCTGAACGTGCTGCCGGGCGAGGGCCCGGTGACCGGCAAGGCACTCGGCCTGCATCCGGACGTGGACAAGATCGCGTTCACCGGTTCTGGCGAGGTGGGACGCATGTTCCTGGGGTACTCGGCTCAGTCCAACGGCAAGCAGGTACAGACCGAGCTCGGCGGCAAGTCGGCTCAGGTCGTCCTGGACAGCGTGGGCGACCTGGATGCCGCCGCCTCGTCCGTCGCCTGGGGCATCTTCTACAACACCGGCCAGACCTGCAACGCGGGTTCCCGGCTGATCGTCACGCCCGGCGTCCGCGACGAACTGCTCGCCAAGGTGGTGGACATCGCACGGACGTTCCGCGTCGGTGACCCGCTGGAGGATTCGACGCAGATGGGCCCGCTGGTGGACCTCGGGCAAGCGTCCCGCGTCGGCGGCTACCTGGAGCTGGCTCGGTCCGAAGGAGCCGCGTTCCTAGCTGGCGGCGCGGTGCCGGACGCCTGCTACGTCCAGCCCACGATCATCGACGGCCTGCCGAACTCGAGCCGGGTCGCCCAGGAGGAGATCTTCGGCCCGGTGCTGACCGTGATCAACGCCGAGGATGAGGCGGATGCGATCGCCCAGGCCAACCAGACCAGGTACGGCCTGGCGGCGAGCGTCTGGACGTCGGACCTGAACACCGCTCACCGTGCCGCCAGCCAGCTCCGGGCCGGCGTGGTGTGGATCAACACGTTCGACGCCGGCGACGTGATGACTCCGTTCGGCGGCTTCAAGGACTCCGGCTACGGCCGCGACCGCTCCCTGCATGCTCTCAGCGCCTACAGCGCCCTCAAGACCACGTGGATCAACCTCACGTAACCCCCCCGCCGAAGTCAATTGCGCGATTGACACCGCTAGAGCGTGTCAATCGCGCAATTGACTTCGCTGCACCAACCCGGAGAATTCGTGAATGTCGGATTTATCGGCCTCGGTCATATGGGCGGCCCCATGAGCCGCAACGTCCTCGCGGCGGGGCATGACCTCGTTGTCCACGACGTGCGGCGGGAGGCGGCGGCCGAACTGGAGGCGTCCGGCGCGAGGTGGGCGGGGTCGCCTCGGGAAACCGGGGTGGGCCGGGACGTGGTGATCACCATGCTGCCCAGGCCGGAGCACGTCGAGCAGGTGCTGCTCGGACCGGACGGACTGCTTGACGGCATGGCACCGGGCTCGGTATGGATCGACATGTCCACGTCGATCCCCGCTGTCGCGGACCGGGTGCGTGCACAAGCCGGTCCGGTCGCGGTGCTGGACGCGCCGGTCAGCGGCATGGCGGCCGGGGCCAAGGCGGGAACGCTGCAGATCTTCGTCGGCGGCGACGAAGCGGTCTATACGAGGGTCCGCGCGCTGCTCGAGGCGATGGGGGATCCGGACCGGATCCTGTACGTCGGCGGCAACGGAGCCGGCTACACGGTCAAGCTGATGATCAACTTGCTGTGGTTCGCCCACCTGGTGGCCACCGCCGAGGTGCTCAGCATCGGCACGCAGGCGGGCGTGGACCTGGCCACGCTGCGCCGATGCCTGCTGGCCAGCCCGGCGGCCAGCAACTTCCTGGAAAACGACGTGCTGTCCGTGCTGGACAACGGGGACTACGACGAATCGTTCGCGCTGGCGCTGGCGTGTAAGGACCTCGGCCTGGCGGTGGACCTGGCCGGCCAGGTCGGCGTGCCCGTCGAGGTGAGCGCCGTCGTCGAGCAGATCTACCGCAGGGCGCGTGCCCAGTACGGCGACGGCGGCGGCGAGATGCTCCCCGTCAAGCTCTACGAAGACCTGACCCGCGCCCAGCTGCGCCTCTAGGAGCTGTACCAATTAGGAGAATGGCCATGCTGATCGCCCCAAAACCCGCTGCTCATTTCGACCGGGGCGCCATCAAACTGCTGCCCGGCATCGTCCGCGAAACCGGCGCGGACGCGGTCATGGTCGTCACCGACGCGGCTCTCGCGCAGACGCCGGTGATCGGGCACGTCACCTATGAGCTGGCCGAGGCCGGGATCCCGGTGCACGTGTTCACCGGCGTGCACCCGAACCCGACAACCGATGACCTCGCCGCGGGCGCGGTCGCGGTCGCGGAGGCGGGCGGCAAGCAGGTCGCGCTGGTCGCCGTCGGCGGCGGATCGCCGATCGACGCCTCGAAGGGCATCGCGCTCGCGGCGGTCAACCCGCAGCGCGGCCGCGACCTGGACTACCGCAGTCACTTCGCCGCGCCCGCGCTGCCGATCATCGCGGTGCCGACGACGGCGGGCACCGGCGCGGAGACCAACGCGTTCGGCGTGGTGACCGACCCGCGGACGCACCGCAAGTTCTACGTCGGGCACGCCACATCGATGCCGGCCGCGGCGATTCTCGACCCCGAGCTGACCGTGGGCCTGCCGCCGTCACAGACGGCGGCCACAGGTATGGACGCGCTCACGCACGCGCTCGAGTCCTACCTGTCCATCAACCACAACCCCTGGTCCGACGGCATCGCGCTACAGGTCATCAAAATGGTCGCGGGTAATCTGCCGCGCGCCGTCGAGGACGGCACGGACCTGGACGCCAGGTCGCAGATGCTGCTCGCGGCGCACATGGCCGGCGTCGCGATGGCCAATACCGGCCTCGGCATCGCGCACGCCATCGGCCACTCGCTCGGCGGCCGGTGGAACATCGCGCACGGCGTGACGCTCACCATGGTGCTGCCGGACGTGCTCCGCTTCAACCTCCCGGTCCGCACCGAACGGATCGCCGACGTCGCGTTCGCACTCGGCGCCGGCGACACGCGTGCCGGCGCCGCCCGGAACGCGGCATCCGCGATCGACGCCGTCGCCGGACTGCGCGAGCGAGTCGGCCTGACCAACAAGCTCGGGGACTTCGGCGTCACCGAGGCGGACTACGCTCAGATCGCCGCCGACGCTCTCGACGACGAGGTGCTGGTCAGCACGCCCCGCCAGCCCACCGCCGCCGACATCGCCGCCATACTCGGGTACCAGCTGATCGGGCGCTGAGGTTCAAACAGAGCACACGAACAGGTGGCGGACCAGGTTGCCCGGCCGATGCGGAAAACTAGTCCCATGCCAGCCACGTTGATCACCAGCATCGGGGAACTCGTCACGAACGAGGGGGGTGCGTTCGCGTCCGCGCATGACGCGGCGCTCGTCATCGAGGATGAGAAGGTGGCCTGGACCGGGCCTGCCGCGAGCGCCCCGGCCGCCGATGAGGTGGTGGACGCGGCCGGCCGGGCGGTGCTGCCAGGGTTCGTGGACTCGCACGCGCATCTGGTGTTCGGCGGGGAGCGCAGCAACGAGTTCGCGGCCAGGATGGCCGGGCGTCCGTACCAAGCGGGAGGCATCCTGACCACGGTGCGGGCCACCCGCGCGGCCGATGATGAGACGCTGCGCGCCAACCTGGCCCGGCTGACCGCGGAGATGCTGAGCCAGGGAACCACCACGTTCGAGTGCAAGTCCGGCTACGGGCTCACCGTGCGGGACGAGGCGCGCTCGCTCGCTCTCGCCGCGGAGGTCACCGACGAAGTCACCTATCTCGGTGCGCACGTGGTGGCGCCCGAGTTCGCCAACGACGTATCCGGCTACGTGGACCTGGTCTGCGGTGAGATGCTCACGGCCTGCGCGCCACATGCCCGGTGGATCGACGTGTTCTGCGAGGATGGCGCGTTCGGCGCGGCGGAGGCCTCCGCCATTCTCGCCGCGGGCAAAAGCGCTGGGCTGTCCGCCCGGGTGCACGCCAACCAGCTGGGGCCCGGGCCTGGCGTGCGGGTGGCGGCGGCGGCTGGCGCGGCCGCCGCGGATCACTGCACGTACCTGACCGACTCAGACGTGGACGCGATCGTCTCGACCGGGATGGTGGCCACCTTGCTGCCGGGCGCCGAGTTCTCCACCCGGCACGCTTACCCCGATGCTCGCGCGCTGCTCGGCGCCGGCGCGACGGTGGCGCTGGCCACCGACTGCAACCCGGGCTCTTCGTTCACGTCCAGCATGCCGTTCTGCATCGCGCTGGCGGTTCGCGAGATGCGGATGACCACCGAGGAGGCCATCTGGTCGGCGACGGCCGGCGGAGCGCGGGCGCTGCGCCGTACCGATGTCGGTCAGCTCACGCCTGGCTCCCGCGCCGACCTGATCCTGCTCGACGCCCCGTCCCACGCCTACCTGGCCTACCGCCCGGGAGTCCCGCTGGTCGCCGCCGTCTGGAGAGCGGGCACCCGCGTCCGATAGCTTTACCCGGCCGCCGCCGCGGGGCTTGTGGTGACCAGCGTGAAGGGATGATTGCGGACCGCCCCCATGTCGGCGCGCCAGGCGGCCAGTAACGCGGAACATCACTCTTTCATGGCGGAAGTACCTGTTGTGAGCAGGGTTTTCTTCCGTGTTGGGGTAAATTACCGCGTCAATCGCCAGGCGTGGCGTGGCGTGGCGTGGGCCAGGCGTGGCGTGGGGCGGGCCAGGCGTGGCGTGGCGTGGGGCGGGCGGAGTGGGGTGGCTAGGGCCCGCCGACCGCGCGGCTACGGCTTCCTGGCGACGCCTGCCCACAGCGCGGCGGGGCTCTTCGCTTCGATCTCGGAGTCCGGTCGCCACATCGCGGTGCGGGTCACGCCCGGCTCCACCAGGTCGAGGCCGTCGAACAGGCGGGTGACCCCGGCCCGGTCGCGCCGGATCATGTGCTCCGCGGCCGACTCGTTGAAGCGCCTGGTGAATTCCGCCGTCTGCTCGGCGTCGATGTCGCTGGCCGGATGCGAGATCGTCAGGTAGCTGCCCGGCACGCACGGTGCCATCAGTTCGCGCACGACCCTGCCGATCTCCTCGTCCTCCCCGCCGTACTGCAGAACCGCGATCAGCATCACCGCCACCGGCTTGCTGAAGTCCAGCGTCCGCGCCGCCCCGGCCACGATCGCGGCGGGGTCATGCATGTCCGCGTCGATGTAGTCGCACGCACCGACGGGATCGGACTTCAGCAGGGCTTGGGCGTGTGACAAGACGATGGGGTCGTTGTCGACGTAGACGATCCTGCTGGCAGGCGCGTACCGCTGCGCGACCTCGTGCGTGTTGTCAGCGGTAGGGATGCCGGTCCCGACGTCCAGGAACTGCGTGATCCCGCACTCGGTGACGAGAAACCGGACGGCCCGCGCCAGGAACGCGCGACCCGCTCGCACCGAGAACACGACGTTCGGATACGCCGCGATCGTGCGTTCGCCAACTTCCCGGTCGGCCGCGAAGTTGTCCTTGCCGCCCAGCCAGTAGTTATAAACCCGGGCACTGTGCGGCACGCTGGTGTCGAAATCGTGCACATCGCTAATTATGGGGCAGATAGCGGTTGCGGAACCGTACCAGGGGTGCGCCAGGGCCTTCCGCGTAAGGGATTGCGGTGACCGCGCCAATCACTATCAGGTGATCGCCCGCGCTTACCCGCTGCTCACGGGTGCATTCGAACGCGGCGAGGCCATCGTCGGGAATGAGCGCGCCGGAGGCGGGACCGCGCCGGTGCGGCACATCGTCGAACAGCAGCCGGGCGCTCGGCCGGCCCGAGGCCGCGAACCGCCCGGCCAGCATCCGCTGCTCCGCCGATAGCAACGTGACGGCAAACGGTGGCGGCTCAGCCCCGCCGAGCACCTCCGCCGGATACGACGATGCGATCAGCGACACAAGCAACAGCGGAGGATCAAGAGAAACCGGGCAGAACGCACTGACTGTCACGCCCAGATCATCACGGTCGTCGCGGATGGTGAGCAACGTGACGGCGCCCGCCCACGAGGTCATGGCCGAGGCCAGCGGAAGCACCACTGCTGTTATGAAATCGTCCAGGAGCCAGGAAGCATCAACGGCCCGTACGGCGGCAAGCCAGCGCGCGCGGCGAGCCGCCATGCCGGACCCCAGCCTTCGGTCAAGCGGGCAATCGCGGCAGGCCGTGCCTCGCTCGACTCCGGCGGCCGGAGCTGGTCCAGCGGCGAGACCCTGGGGAAGGCGCGTAGCGGCGCGCTGTCCGGCAGGCCGCCACGGACGCGGGCGATCGCGGCAGCTTTATGCAGCCCGCCGAGCTCGTCGACCAGGCCGTTCTCCGCCGCGTCGGCGCCGGTCCAGACCCGGCCCCTGGCTAGATCGTGCACGCGTTCTGCCGTCATGTTCCGCCCCTGTGCCACCTTCGACGTGAAGTCGCGGTAGATCGCGTCGAGCCAGCTGTTGATCCGCTCCCACTCCTGCTCGGTGAACGGATGCGCGGGCGAGAACATCTGCGAGTTATCCCCGTCCCCTACCGCGTCGACGATGACGCCCGCCCGATCGAGTAGCTGGCTGAACACCGGCTTGCCGAGGATGACGCCGATTGATCCGGTCAGCGTTCCCGGCTGCGCGACGATCACGTCGGCGGCCATGGCGATGAAGTAGCCGCCGGAGGCGGCCACGTCGCCCATCGACACCACGACCGGCTTGCCGCGGCCGCGCAGCCTGACCACCTCGCGCCAGATCGTGTCCGAGGCGGAGTAGGAACCGCCGGGACTGTTGACCCGGAGCACGACGGCCCTGGCCCTTGGATCGTCGGCCGCGGCGCGCAGCGCGGCGGAAATCGTGTCCGATCCCATCGGCCCGTCGCCGAACGGCCCGCGCCCGCTCCGTCCGCCCTTGATCGGGCCGCTGGCGTGAATGAGCGCGACGAAGGGTTCCCTGGCCGGGAGCTTGCGTGCCTTCTGGGTGAGAACCTGCGTGCGGTAGTAGCGGGGGATGTACAGCAGGACGGCGCCCGGGCCCGCCTTGGCCCGCACGTCCGCGTACACCTCGTCGCGGTAGCCGAGCGCGTCCACCAGGCCCTTGTCCTTCGCGTCCTGGGCGAGGAACGGGCCTTCCGCCACCAGATCCCTGGCCTCTTGCTCAGTCATGCCGCGGCGTTCGGCGATGACCTGGACGAGCTGGCCGGTGACCGACTCAGTGAGCCGCTGCGCCGCCTCGCGGGCGGGGCCGGTGAAACCGCGCTCGGTCAAGCCGTCCGCGGCGCTCTTGTACTCGTGGCGCTTGGCGCTCTGGAAGTCAATGCCGGCCTTGGCCAGCGCGTCGTGCAGGAACAGCTGCTCGATCCTGAAGCCGGTCAGGCCGACGCTGCCGGATGGCTGCAAGTAGATCTTGTCGAACGCGGTCGCCAGGTAGTACGGCATGTTGCCGTGGGTGAACTCGCCGAAGCTCTCCGCCCACGCGATGGCGAGCTTGCCGGACGTGCGGAAATCGGCGACCGCGTCCCGCACCTCCTGGACGCGGGCCAGGCCCATGCCCGAACCGCCCACCTTCGCGACAATGGCGCGGACCCGGTCGTCGTCACGGGCTCTCTTCAGCCCTTCGACGACATCGGCCAGCCGGGTCCTGCGCAACGCGGCGAGGCCGGAAAGCAGGTCGGTGACCGGGCGGTCCGCCAGCCCGTCGGTAAGGTCGACCTCGAGGATCAGCGGCGCCGTCGTGCGCTGGCGCAGCCTGGTGAACTGTTCGGCAACCATGGTGCCAGCTTAGGTGGTTTCTTCAGCCCTGAAGGAGGTCGGGTTGCGGACCGTAGTGGTGGACGGGGCAAACGTCATGGGATCACGGCCTGACGGGTGGTGGCGGGACCGGGCCGGGGCGGCGGCGCGGCTGCACGCGAACCTGGCCGGGCTCGGCGGAGACGGCATGGAGTTCGTGCTGGTGCTTGAGGGCGCTGCCAAGGCGGCCAGGATTCCGGCCGCGGCTAACGTCCGGGTGGTGCTCGCCGACGGCTCGGGCGACGACACGATCGCGGCGCTCGCCGACGGGGAGACTCTCGTGGTGACGGCCGACAGGGAGTTGCGGCGGCGGTGCGAGCAGCGGGGTGCGGAGGTCGTCGGACCAGGTTGGCTGCTGCGTCATTTCGAGGGCTGACCTGGCGGTTCTTTTGGGCCGCCCGACCCGTTCCGCCGGGCGGCCCCCTTCCCCTCTCGCTCCGGCACACTTAGGCGCCGGCGCGAGCATCGTAGCAGGCAGAAAGTCCGACCTGCCGGATATTCACGGCATGCGTCCCGTTTTGATCTCGGGCCGCGTGGAAGGTTAACTGGTCGTCTTACGACGTATCGAGCCGCACCTGACGAGACGAGGCTATTGCCGAATGCGTGTGCTGCTAGCTGTCGCAGTTGTCCTGCTTGTTTGCCTGGTTGCCGTGGCCGCGCAGCGCGCGCTTGAGGCGATCCGGCGCGGTCGCCGTCGCCGCGTCGTGAACGAGCGTCTCGCCGCTGTGGCGGCGAGAGTGGACAACGAGGAAAGACAGCGCAGCGCGGCCGCCGAGGCGAGTGGTGCGCTCACGTCGTTGATGCCCACGATTCACGACCTCGGCCCGCGTAACGTCGACTGACTCCGCCCCGCGACATGGACGTTGAGACCGCCCCGCGACGTGAGGCCGGCCGCCCCGCGACGTGAGGCCGGCCGCGGGCGGACTGCGGGCGGGCTGGTTGCGGGCGGGCTGGTTGCCGGGGCTGGTGTTGCGGTTGGTGCCTACGCGACCGCCGGGGCCGCTGATGTCGCCCATAGGCCGCTGCGCGGTAAGACAACGTGGAGGGTTTCCCTTTCGTGGAAGATAGCCCCCCGAAAACGAGGGGTAATCGTACACATAGGGGAAATCCGCCACGTTAATGCGCGCGGTCCCTGGCCGGCATCGTCGGAATCGCCGGAATCGCCCGTGCCGAAGCCGCCGACGCCGACGCCGACGCCGAAGCCGACGGCGCCGGCGGCACGGGCGATGATGAGGGCATGCGGATTGTGGTGCTGTCGGACACGCACGCGCCGCGGCGATGGCGGACCTGCCCGCCGCGCGTCGCGGAACACCTGCGCGGTGCGGACCTGATCTTGCACGCGGGGGATGTGTGCACGGCGGCCGTGCTCGACGAACTGGCGGAGTACGCGCCGGTGGTCGCCGTGGCGGGCAACAATGACGGTCCCGACGTAACGGCGTGGGGTGCGGCGGAAACCGCCGCGCTTGACATCGAAAGGCTGCGCGTGGCGATGATCCATGACAGCGGGCCGAAGACGAACCGCCTGCCCAGGATGCGCCGAATGTTCCCGGAGGCGGATCTCGTCGTGTTCGGGCATTCGCATATCCCGCTCGACGAATCGGGTTACGGTCTGCGCATCTTCAATCCGGGATCACCGACGGACCGCCGCCGTCAGTCCGCGGGAACGATCGGCGTGCTCGATATAAGACAAGGCCGCCTCACCGGGGCGGCGATTATCCCGGTGACCTAACCACGTCTCCCGGTGCACGACCTCGTCCAGCGGGCGCCGGGACGGCCGTCGGATCATGCCGAGCGGCCGGTCCGCCGGATAGCCGAACGAGATGACATGGGCACAGAACCTGTCCGGTGGCAGGTCCAGCGCCGAACGCGCCAGCCCCTGGTCCGCCACGCCCGCGTGACAGCTGCCGATCCGCAAACCGGCCGCGGCGAGCAGCATGCTCATAGCGGTCTGCCCCAAGTCGAAATAGAGCGTGCGCAGCTTGCTGTCCGGCACCAGGGCCGAGGCGCACAGTGCGACCGCGGCCGCGGCGCCGGCCACGTGACCGGCGCCTTCCTGCACGCCCGATAGCTCGACGAGCCGTGCTCGTTCGGTGACGACGACGAAATCCCAAGGCTGCCAGTTCTGCGACGATGGCGCTCGCCGGCCAGCCTCTAGGATCTCGTCGAGGTGATCATCGGGGATCGGCTGGTCCGTGAAGGACCTGACGTTCCGCCGGGATCTGATCGCCTCCCATGTCTCCATGAGTTTTCAGAACCGCGGTTTACTCGGTCCACCAGTCCTCGTCGTCGCCCTTCCCGTTGCCGTTGCCAGCGGTCGGCCCGGGAGCGGGTGCGGACGCGTTGGCCGGCTGCCGGGCAGCTTGCTGCGCTGTGGGGGCGGCAGCCTGACCGGTCGGCGCGGCCGGAGCGCTCTGGCTCGGGCTGGGGCTAGGGCTAGGAGCGGGCGCGGGGGGCGGAGCCGCCTGCACCTGCTGGTGGCCACCCTGCGGAGCACTGTGCGGGGCCGGAGGGTGCGATGTGCCGCCGTTCCCGCTGGACGGCGTGGGGGCGGATGCCGCGGCCATCGCCGCGTCCATGGCGCCGGCACTAGGCAGCTGGCCGCCGAGCAGCTGGCGGACTTGCGCCAGGTGCGAAGCGATGGAGTCCTTCTGCCTGGTCAGGTCGTCCACCTCGCGTTGGGCGGCGGCCCGGCGGCGCTCGGCGTCGGCCTTCGTCTCGGCGAGCAACTGGTCGGCCTGCGATTTGGCCTGGCTGACGATCTGATCCGCGTTCTTCTTCGCGTTCGCGACCAGCTGGCGGGAGTGCGAGTCCGCGTCCCGGCGAGTCTGGTCGGCCTGCGCCGATGCCTTCGCCGCGCGCTGCTCGGCGGTGGATGCCCGCTGCTCGGCCTCGGACACGAGCTTCTGCGTTGCGGCCTGGGCCGCGGCGAGCCGCTCGGCCTCCTGGCGCTCGGCCTCTTCGCGCCGGGTGGTGAGCTGGATCTCGAACTCGGCCTCGGCCTGCGCCCGCTGCGCTTCGCTCTCCTCGAGGACGCGCTGCGCCTGGCTGCGCATCTCATCGGCCTGGCGCTTGGACGTGGTGAGGATCTCGTCCCGCTCACGCTTGGCCGCTGCCTTGATTTGCGCGACCTCGCGCTCGGCCGTGGTACGGATCTTGGAGATGTCCCGCTCCGCCGCTGCCCGCTTCTCGGCGACCTCGTGGTCGGCGGTGGCGCGTAGCTTGGCGACCTCACGCTCCGTGGTGGAGGTCAGCTCGTCGGACTCGCGGCGAGCGGTGTTGCGGATCGTCTCGGCTTCCCGCTCGGCAGCGCCGCGCTGGTCGTCGGTCTCCCGCTTCGCGTTCGCGCGCAGCTCGGCGGCCTCGTTCTCGGCGGCGGCACGCAGCTCGGCCGCGTCGACCTTGGCCGCGGCCTTGATCTCGTTGGCCTCGGTCCGTGCGGTCTGGACCAGGTCGGTGGCCTGCTCCTCCGCTAGCCGGAGCAGCTGCTCGATCCGGGCGCCCAGACCAGAATAGGTCGGCCGTTCCTGCTCCTGGATCTGCCGGTGTGCGTCGGACAGCTCGCGCCGCATCGCCGTCGATTGCTCGCGGTGCTGGCGGACCTCGCCCTCGAGCGTCCGTATGTGCTCATCGACCTGGTGGCGGTCATAGCCCCGCATAACCGTGGCGAATTCGCGCGGTGGGGCATCCTCGAAGAAGTTGGTCAGCTGGGCGTCAATGTCCGATTGCATATGGCCTAATCCTGGCTAGACGTGACGGCGTCGGGGGTTGGTCGGGCAGGCGCTGCGGCCCGCCCTGCTTCGGCACAGGCCGCGGGCTATCGCCCAGTGACACGCACACTACTACTGCTCCGAAGCCGAGGCGGGCCCTTCAGAGTTCTACATCCTATGCGTCCCCGTAAATCCCTTTCGCACCAGCGGGGGCCTGGACAAGCTCGGTCAGCACTCCGCCCAGATCGGCGGGGTGCAAGAACGCGATCGACGCGCCCATTGACCCGTGTCGCGGCCGTTCGTCAAGCAGTCGCACCTCGGTCAATTTGAGCAGGTCAAGTGTGGAATGTATGTCTTCGACCCCGTAACCGATGTGGTGGATGCCCTCACCCCGGCGCGCGAGGAACTTACCAACCGGAGTCTCTGCCCCGAGCGGCTCCAGGAGCTGGACATATCCGGGTCCCGCGCCAAGCATCGCCTCACGCACCCCCTGCGCTTCATTCACTTCCGTGCTAACCACAGTCAGGCAGAACAGACGCTGGTACTTCTCCACCGCCTCGTCCAGGTTCCGGCAGGCAATCCCCACATGGTCGATGCGGGTCAGCAGCGGGTACGTCGGTATCGTGGCAGACATGAATGAAATGCTCCCAGTCATTGTCGGCGCGGCCAGGACTCCAGTGGGCCGCCTGCTCGGATCCCTTGCGGGCAAGTCTGCCAGTGACCTGGGGGGAGTGGCGATCGCGGCGGCTTTGTCCCGGGCCGGCGTCGCCCCGGATCAGGTTCAGTACGTCATCATGGGCCAGGTGCTGCAAGCCGGTGCCGGGCAGATCACCGCCAGGCAGGCGGCCGTCAAGGCGGGCGTCCCGATGACGGTCCCCGCGCTCACCGTGAACAAGGTGTGCCTGTCCGGCTTGAACGCCATCGCCTACGCCGCCCAGCTGATCAGGCTCGGCGAGTACGACGTGGTCGTGGCCGGCGGCATGGAGTCGATGACCCAGGCGCCGCACCTGCTGCCGAAGTCCCGGTCAGGCTTCAAGTACGGCCCGGTCACGATGATCGACTCGATGGCCTACGACGGGCTCACCGACGCGTTCGACCAGGTGTCGATGGGTGAGTCCACCGAGGGTCACGTCGCCAAGCTCGGCCTCACCCGCGTCGAACAGGACGAGTTCGCCGCCCGGTCGCACCAGCGCGCCGCGGCCGCGGCCAAGAACGGTCTGTTCGCCGCCGAGATCGCCGCGGTCGACGGCGTCACAGAGGACGAGGGCATCCGCCCGGACACGACCGTGGAGACGCTGGCGAAGCTGCGGCCTGCCTTCGCCAAGGACGGCACGATCACGGCGGGCACCGCATCGCAGATCTCCGACGGCGCCGCCGCCGTCGTGGTGATGTCGGCCCGCGCCGCCGCGGCGGCAGGCGTCGAGGTGCTGGCCGAGATCGGCGCGAACGGCCGCGTGGCCGGCCCGGACAACTCGCTGCACTCCCAGCCGTCCAACGCGATCGCGCAGGCCCTGGCGAAGGACGGGCTCTCCGCCGCCGACCTGGACCTGATCGAGATCAACGAGGCATTCGCGGCGGTTGCCATCCAGTCCACCCGCGACCTCGGCGTGGATCCGGAGAAGGTGAACGTGAATGGCGGGGCCATCGCGCTCGGGCACCCGATCGGTGCATCGGGCGCACGGCTGGCCGTGCACCTGTGCTACGAGCTGGCCAGGCGGGGCGGTGGCCTCGGTGCCGCCGGACTGTGCGGCGGCGGTGGTCAGGGGGAGGCCCTGCTGTTGCGGGTGCATGGCTGACTTACTGAGCTGGCCCCTGAACCTGAGACGGTGACCAGGTAAGCCCGCCGTCCGTGGTGAACCAGACGGAGCCTGCCCCCGCGTCGGCGGGCAGCGCGATGCCTCGTGTTGGCGTGGTCATGCCGACGAAGCCGAACCCGCCTTCCGGTACCGTCCCGGTCAGCGTGGCGGCCTGCCACGTGTCGCTGCCCGTCGGCAGTACCTCGATGCCCGCGGTGGTCCCGAGAATGACGCTTGCCGTCGGGCTGGCTGAGATCGAGGTAGCCGTCGCGGACGTGGCAGGCCCGGCCTTGGTCTGCTGCCAGGTCGCGCCGCCGTCAGCGGACTGGTAGATCGCCTTCGTCTGGCAGGCCAGGATCAGGGTCTGCGCTGAGAGCGCGCCTAGCTGCGCGCCGGCCGGCGCGCCGTCCTGCTGAGCAAGGCCGACGGCGCAGGGGATCTGGCCGGCTTCCTTCCATTCTCCGGTGCCCGTGACCGGCCCGGCGAGCAGCGTGCCGTCCGGCGCGAGCAGGTAGCCCCTGGTGCCGGTCAGCACCAGGGCAGCCGAGCCGAATGCGCCCTGCTTGTTCAGGTTGGTCGTGCTGGCACCGACCGGCTTCCAGTCGTCGCCCGTGGCGGGCGTGGAGTAAAGGGTGAAATCCGTGCACTGCGCGGCGTAGTCCTGGCCCGTGCCGGTGCAGTCGGCCTCGATGGCGAACGCGCGCTTCCCGACGGTTTCCACGTCGATGACCCGGCGCCCGTGGGTGCTCACCTGCTTCCAGGATTCCCCGCCGTCGTGGCTGGCCCACAGCTCAGGCCCGAACGCCCAGCCGTTGATGCCGTCAAGGAACCTGATCTGGCCCACGCCGGCGGCCCCGTCCGGTGCTCCCGCCAGCGGCGCGGGCAAGCCGGTCCACGTGGCGCCGGCGTCCTGGGTGCGGGCCACCGACGTGCAGTACTGCGTCGCGCACTGCCCGGGCTTGCCGGCCTGGCCGATAACGAACATGGTCTGGTCGCTGACCGCGGTGATCGAGGCCGGCTGAAAGTTGGCCGGGACCGGATTCCCGGTTGGCAGCGCGATCGGCGCCTTGCTGGACGCGAAAACTTTCCCCGGTCCGCTGGTCGTGCTCGGCGCGGAGGTGGCGGGCTTGGCGCCGGCCTCTGGCCGGGCCGGCTCGACCGGCATCTTCACCACCTGCGGCACGGTCACCACGGCGGCGATCACCGCTGCGGCGACACCTGCGCTGACCGTGAGCTTGCGGACCTTCCTGCGCCGGGCGCGGCGCTTGATGGCCTCGAAGGTGCCCGGCGGAGGCGACAGCGGTTCGATCCTGGAATGCAACCAGGTATCAAGGTCGTCCCGGTCGTGATTATCGGTCATCACGGTCTCCCAGCGCCGTCTTGAGCTTGGCCCGAGCGGCGAACAGGTCCGCCTTGATCGTGCCTTCTGGCCGGTGCAGGAGCGTTGCGACTTCCCGGATCGCGAAACCTGCGTAGTAGTGGAGGAGGAACGGATCACGGAGTCTGGCGGGCAGGGTCTCGATGAGGTTCCGCACGTCGACATCCTGACCCGGATGGGTCACGGCGTCTGCCTCGGCGCCCGCGGTCACGTTGCGGATGGCGCGCCGTTCCCGTTCGGTCTTGCGCCAGAGGTCACGGACGAGGTTCGTAGCGATCATGTACAGATAGCTCTGCGGGTTGTCCACTTTGGTCCAGCGGGCGAGCAAGCGGACGAAGGCCTCGGACGCGATCTCGTGTGCCGTCTCGTCGTCGTCTACCAGACGGCGTACCCAGCCGGCCAGCTTGGGGTACGTGGCGCGGAACAGTTCGTCGGCGTCGGTCCTGATCCGCAGGATGTTCTGCGGACCCGTGCGGCTGCCCAGGACCTCTACCGGCCCCGTCCCGCCGCTTCCCCTGGTCTTGCCGCCTGCCCTCGTGTCGCTGTCCGCCCTCGTGCCGCTATCTGCGGAGCCCAAGCCAGCGTCGTCCGGAACTCTGCCATCCGGAACTCTGCCGTCCGGAGATGTACCGTCCGGAGTTGGGCCCGCCGGACCTCTGCCCACCGGATCTCCCTCAGCGAAGGCCCGCGGGGGCACCGGAACGGCGCGTGTCCTAACGCCGCCACCGCCCGGCAAGAATGCCCTGCGAGGCCCAGTCGGGGCATCATCGAGGACGCCCGCTTGATACGCCAAGGTCTACCACACTTCCATGCGCCGGACAGAAACGACATGCGGGCGCCTGGGTCGACTGGTCCGGGCGCGCCCCCGTGACCGCCCGGACCACAGCAACGCGCAGGACGACCCCCGCCTGCGCTCTTAAGAGACGACGCCGGAGCCGATTAGGTTGCGTTTTTTTTGACCAAGTTTGTGAACCCTGTGTCGCCAGGGTTCGCGGGACGTCCGGACCAGTCGTCGTGACGCCCGCCTGGCTAAGGGGTTTGTGGCTCCCCAGCCTCTTTGGCCGCGAGGGGGGCGAGGCGCCTGGCGCGGGTGCGGGCGAGCCCGACCAGCCCCGTGGGCCAACGGGATCCGAGCGCCGTAAGCGTTCGCGATCAGCGGGCGGTGGATGCTGAGCCGCCGGCCTTCTAGGGGTTACCTACGCTGGGCTGACTACCGTCAGTCCGGCGTCCTTGGCCGCGGCGAGCAGCCGCTCATCGTAGGCAACGAAGGCGGTGAGATCCCGCTTCAGCGCGATAGCGGACGCGAGGTGGATGGCGTGCATCATGCCCAGCGAGCGGGGTGGCACCGTGGTCGAGATCTCGAGGACTTCCGGGGTCAGCGCTACCTTGCCAATCCGCCTGATCACGCGGTAGCTGCGCGGCAGCGCACCCGGCTCGGCGAGCCATACCGCTCGCGGGACCTCGGCCCGGTGCAGCGTGCTCGACACCAGCGGTTCCTCTGGCCTGGCGGCCAGCCACTGCGCAAGCGGGGCGGACTCGGGTTCAGCCAGGGCGAGCTTGACCAGAGCGGACGAGTCCAGGTAGATCACCGGTCCTCCTCGCGCTGCTTGCGCAGGATCTCGCTGGCGGACGCCCTGCCGTCTCCCGGGTACGGCTCGATGTCGGTTACGTCGCCCACGTCCTCGGCGGGTTCGATGAGACCGGCCGCGATCCACCGTTCGAGCACGCTCTCCGGCGCCCTGGCCGGAACTAGCTGGGCGACGAGCCGGCCACGGTTCGTGATGTCGACCGTGTAGCCCTTTTCCGCGAGATCTACGTAAATGCTCGCGTGCTGACGCAGCTCCCTGATCCCGATCTGCGTTGCCGCCCCGCGTCGCTCCCAGCCTTGTTCGCCCGGTGCGTTACTCATAGCGCCACCGTAGCACGCGTCATGCTACGAGCCCGGTATTACCGGTGGCGCGGATACGGCAGGATAGGAGTCATGCAGCCGCGTGATTTCTCGCTCTACGGTGCCGTCGATCTCGGTGCGCGGCAGGTGGCCGCGCAGCGCAGGCAGCAGGCGGCCCAGTCCGGTCCGGCGCAGCCCGGTGACGGTGCGGACGGGGGGTCTGGCTGGGTGATCGATGTCACCGAGCAGACCTTCAACACCGATGTGGTCGAGCGGTCGCGGACCACACCGGTGATCATGGACCTGTGGGCCGAATGGTGTGAGCCGTGCAAGCAGCTCAGCCCGGTCCTGGAGAAGCTCGCCGCCGCGGGTGGCGGGCAGTGGATCCTGGCCAAGGTGGACGTCGACGCCAACCCGCAGCTGAGCGCCGCGCTTCAGGTGCAGAGCATCCCCATGGTGGTCGCGGTGATCGGCGGCCAGCTTGTGGACGGGTTCATGGGCGCTCTGCCCGAGGCGCAGGTGCGGCAGTGGATCGGCCAGGTGCTCGCGGCAGCCGCCAAGATGGGTCTGTCCGTCTCCGCCCCGCCAGATGGCGCCACTGACGCTCCCGCCGAAGGCACATCAGAGGATGAAGGCCTCCCGCCCGCCTACGCCGAGGCGCGCGACGCCATGGAGCGGGGCGACTTCGACGCGGCGGCCAAGGCGTTCGAGGCCGAACTCGCGCAGTCCCCGGGCGATCCCGTAGCCAAGACCGGGCTCGCGCAGGTGAACCTGATCCGCCGGGTCAACTCCTACGACGAAGCCGCTGTCCGCCGCGACGCCGCCGAACATCCCGCCGATCCCGACGCCCAGGCCAAGGTGGCCGATATCGACCTCGCCGCCGGTCGCATCGACGACGCTTTCGACCGGTTGCTAGGCGTCATCCGCCGGACCACCGGTGACGAGCGTGACAAGGCTCGGGTCCACCTGGTCGCCTTGTTCGAGATCTTCCCCCCGCGCGACCCGCGCGTCACCAAGGCCCGCAGCGCCCTGACCTCCCTGCTCTTCTAGCCCTCCGCCCACCCCGCCCGTCGCCCGCACGTCGGCGGTGATGTCTGGGCGGCCCGGGGCCCGCAGGCGCGAACAACGCGGAACATCGCTCTTTCGCGGAAGAAATACCTGCTCACAGCAAGGTTTTTCACCGCGCTGGGGTTAATTGCCGCGTTAGTGGCTCCAGGCTCCACGGTCAGCGCCTCGGTAGCGCCTGACCGCCTCCAAATTCCGGCAAATCGCCCATTCGGTAACCGTTCTTCATCATCGTGCGCGTGGCGTTACGGAATTCCGGAACGCCACGCGCACGATCATTCGATAAGCCCAAACAGCCAGGTAAAACCTGAAGCCTGTGGGGCTTGAGGGGCTGACGGTGCCCTTGTGCTCACCGGCAGCGGCGACATCTTCGGCGGACTGCCACCCTTCTGTGTCGCCGGGCGGGCCGCCGGCGCCGGCGCCCTTTGCTCAGCTCGGGGCGCATCATCACCTAACCCGTCGGTGGATCAGCAACTAACTTGACAAGACTGGCTCATGGAATATACAAATTCAGTTGCAAGTTACTTGCCATCAGAGGGTGACGTCCGGGCTCGGCCCGAAGCCCTCGGTGAACCTTCGGAAGGTGAGGAAAAGATGTACCTGACTACTTTTGACCCGTTCACGAGTGACCGCCGCCGCCAGACCAGGGGTAGCAGCGCGATGGCGGTGGACGGCGTCCGTCGCGAGAACGACGTACTGCTGCGCTTCGACGTCCCCGGCATCGACCCGGAGACGATCGAGATCACCGTCGACCGCGGTGTCCTGTCGGTGAGCGCGAAGCGCCAGGAGGAGCACGGCGACACGGACCGGTTCTTCGTCCGTGAGCGGCCGATGGGCACGGTCACCCGCCGGGTGTACCTGTCCGACACGCTGAACTCCGAGGGCGTCGAGGCCAGCTACACCAACGGTGTCCTGGAGGTGACCGTCCCGGTCGCCGAGCGCGCCAAGCCGCGCAAGATCGAGGTGCACGCCGTCAAGGAGCTGGTCAAGTAAGGCTCCCCAGCCATACGACTCAGGCATACGACCCAGCCGTATGACACAGCTAAGCGACGGGTAAGGCCAGCGGCCGGCAAGCGATCACGACTTGCCGGCCGCTTACCATCTCCAGTAGTAACCATCTTGAGTAGTAACCGGCTCCGTAGTAACCGGAAGGAGGAACGCGATGGCGCAGCCGCTGGACGACGAGAATGTGCCTTTGTTCACTGTCGGCCAGGTCGCACAGTTGCTCGCCGTCAAGCAGGCGTTCTTGCGCCGTTGCGACGAACTGCGCGTGGTTTCTCCGCAGCGTTCGGCCGGCGGCCAGCGGCGCTATACCCGCGTCGAGATCCGGGTGATTCAACAGGTCGTCTCGATGGCCGACGAGGGCATGACGCTGCCGGCCATCCGGCGCATCATCGAGCTCGAGGAGCGGCTTGAGGTTGTCACCAGGCAGCGCGATGAACTCGCCCGGCGCCTCGCCGAGCTAGCCGTCGGGCTAACCACGCAAGCCGGACGCAACCGAGCACGAACGGCGACCGGGCCGAATAGCGACCGGGCCGAATAGTGACCGAGACGACAGCGAGCCGAATCAACGAGGAGATTCAGCGCGAGTCGGCCGGGTCTGGCTCGGCGATCTGTTCGAGCACCGGCAGCGCCGACGCGAGCGCCGCGCGTTGCGCGGGGGTCAGCGAGCGCAGGCTCTCCGCCAGCACCAGCGTGGTCTCGGTCCTGATTCGTTCCAGCATCTCGTGGCCGAGCGGGGTGATGGCCAGCGTGGACGCTCGTGCGTCGCTCGGATCCGCGCAACGGCGTACGTAGCCGCTGTCCTCCAGCGCTGTCACCAGGCGAGTGAGAGTTGAAGGCGCGATGCCTTCCGCGGCGGCGAGGTCACCGAGCCGGAGCGGGCCCGACTGCTCGACAGTGGCGAGGGCGGCCAGCTGGGTGGGGGTGAGCCCCGCCACGGCATGGCGGCGAAGCCGCCTGGACAGGCGCGCGAGCGCGACCCGCAAGCGTGTGACATCGATCACAACATCGACGTTGTCAGCGACAGCTGCCGGGGATTCCATGCTCACCCTTCAAGCCTACGTGGTCGCCGGCCTCTACCCTGGAAGTCCAGCGGAAAGGCGGGAAGACGACGTGACAATGGCGCCTAGCGTCTCTTATTCGATCACCGTGCGGCTTGAGGTCGCTTCGCGTGGTCGCGCGGTCAGCGAGATCACCCGGGTAGTGGAGCAGGCAGGCGGGGCGGTCACCGCCATCGACGTGACCCATGGTGGCAACGAGCGGTTGCGGGTGGACGTGACCTGCGCCGCCCGGGACACTGACCACGCCGAAGCGATCGTGGCCGCCCTGGCCGCCATCGACGACGTGTCGGTGCACAAGGTCAGCGACCGGACGTTCCTGCTGCACCTGGGCGGGAAGATCGAGATGGCCTCGAAGGTGCCGCTGCGCAACCGCGACGACCTGTCCATGGCATACACGCCCGGCGTGGGCCGGGTCGCGCTCGCCATCGCGAGAAACCCGGAAGACGCCCGCAGGCTTACCATCAAGCGGAATTCGGTGGCCGTGGTCACCGACGGCTCCGCCGTGCTCGGGCTCGGTAACATCGGGCCTTACGCGGCGATGCCGGTGATGGAGGGCAAGGCGGCCCTGTTCAAGCGGTTCGCCGACATCGACGCGTGGCCGATCTGCCTGGACACCCAGGACACCGATGAGATCGTCAGGACCGTCCAGGCGATAGCGCCAGGTTTCGGCGGCATCAACCTGGAGGACATCAGCGCGCCGCGCTGTTTCGAGGTGGAACGCCGGCTGCGTGACCTGCTGGACATTCCGGTCTTCCACGACGACCAGCACGGCACCGCGATCGTGGTGATGGCGGCGCTGACCAACGCGCTGCGAGTGGTCGGCAAGAAACTGCCCGAGGTGCGGATCACGATGGCGGGCGCGGGCGCGGCGGGCACCGCGGTCCTCAAGCTGCTGCTTGGTGCCGGCGCGGCGCCCGGCAACGTCATCGTGTGCGACGACAAGGGCGCGGTGCACGAGGGCCGCCAGAACATGGACCCGAGCCTGCGCTGGATCGCGGAGCACACCAACAGGGCTGGCTACGTCGGCGACCTGAAGCACGCGCTGGACCAGGCCGACGTGTTCATCGGCCTATCTGCCCCCGGCATCTTGACCGGTGATGACATCGCCACGATGGCCAGCCAGGCGATCGTGTTCGCGCTCGCCAATCCCGACCCCGAGGTGGACCCGGATGCCGCGCTGGAACACGCGGCCGTGGTGGCGACAGGGCGCAGCGACTACCCGAACCAGATCAACAACGTGCTCGCGTTCCCTGGAGTCTTCCGCGGCCTGCTCGACGCGCAGAGCCGGAACATCACCGATGAGATGCTGATCGCCGCGGCGCAGGCACTCGCCGACGTGGTGCTTCCCGACGAACTCGGCCCGCACTACATCGTGCCCTCGGTCTTCCAGCCGGACGTGGCTTCCGCCGTCGCTGTCGCAGTACGCGACACCGCGTCCCTGCAGGCCGCACCGTAGCGGATCATAGGAAGATGGACGAACCCGTTCGGAGCGGTCGGCTGCTTATCGCTACCCCGATGCTGGCCGACCCGAACTTCCGCCGCACCGTCGTCCTGGTCGTTGAGCATGAAACCGAGCAAGGGACGCTGGGCGTGGTGCTGAACCGGCCGACCGAGGTACCGGTCAGCCAGGTGCTGGAATCGTGGAATGACCTTGCTACCGGCCCTTCGGTGGTGTTCAGCGGCGGACCGGTCGCGCAGACCAGTGCGCTCGCCCTGGCCCTGATATCGGGGGCCGACGAGCCGGTCGGCTGGCACCCGCTCGATGGCGGGCCGTCGATGGCCAAGCTGGGCCTGGTCGACCTGGACGCCCCGCCCGGCCTGATCGCTCCGGTGATCACCAGAATGCGCGTCTACGCGGGATACGCGGGGTGGGGCACCGGTCAGCTCCAGGGCGAGATCGACGAGGGCGCCTGGTATGTCGTACGGGCTGAGCCGGGCGATCCCTTCGCCCCGGATCCTGGTCGCCTGTGGTCGGCCGTCCTTCGCCGCCAGGGCGGCGAATTGGCCTATGTAGCTACGTTCCCTGATGATCCGAGCCGGAACTAGGAGCGCGTAAACTATGGCCTGTGAGCAGCACTGAAGTTCTCCCGGAGAAGGACCTGCGCGTCCATGAGGACGTCCGGCCCAAGACCTCGGATGGCGACGGCGACCACGAGCGCTTCGCGCACTACGTGCTGAAGAGCAAGCAGGTCGACAGCATGGTGACCGGCACGCCGCTGCAGGCGCTGTGCGGCAAGATCTGGGTGCCCAGCCGCGACCCGAAGAAGTACCCGGTGTGCCCCACCTGCAAGGAGATCTACGAGAATCTCCCGCCGGGCGAGGAATAGCCGCCGAGGCAAGTCGTTTAGCTGGCAGCGGATTCGGCGTGCCCGCCGGGCGCGTCGCGCTCTGGGCGGGTAACATTTCGCCCTCGTGGGGACCACTCGAACTGACGCACTTTCCGGCGAGAGCAACCACAGCGCGTTCTGCAGAGATGATCTTCTCGTTGGTCTCCGAGGCTGGCAGAAGGACGCGTACCACGAGTACTTTCGCCAGCCTCGCCGGGACTTTTTGCTGGTCGCGACGCCGGGAGCGGGCAAGACCACGTACGCTCTCACGGTCGCGGCCGAACTGCTCGCGCGGCGTGAGGTCGCGGGACTGACGATCGTCACGCCGACCGACCACCTCAAGCACCAGTGGGCGCAGTCGGCGCGGCGGTTCGGCATCGCGATCGACTCCAAGTACTCCAACGCGCAGGGGCCGGCCTCCAGGGACTTCCACGGTGTCGCGGTGACCTACGCGCAGGTGGCCGCGCACCCCGCGTTGCATAGGCAACGCACGGAGAACCGGCGCACGCTGGTGATCTTCGACGAGATCCACCACGCCGGTGACGCGCTGAGCTGGGGCGACGCGGCGAAGGAGGCGTTCGACCCGGCACGGCGGCGGCTGGCCCTTACCGGCACGCCGTTCCGTTCCGACGCGAACCCGATCCCGTTCGTCACCTACATCGACGAGCCGGGCGGCGGCAAGCGCAGCTCGTCGGACTACGTCTACGGCTACGGCAACGCGCTCGAGGACACCGTGGTCCGGCCGGTGATCTTCCTCGCCTACTCGGGCGAGATGCGGTGGCGGACCCGGGCCGGCGACGAGATCACCGCCACGCTCGGCACGCCGATGACCAAGGACCAGATCGCGCAGGCGTGGCGGACCGCGCTCGACCCGGCGGGTGAGTGGGTGAGCCGGGTACTGGAGGCCGCGGACAAGCGGCTCACCGAGGTGCGCCGCGGCATGCCTGACGCCGGCGGCCTGGTCATCGCCAACGATCACGCGGACGCGCGTGCCTATTCGGCCCTGCTCAAGGGAATGACCGGCAAGCGCCCCGTCGTCGTGCTGTCCGACGACCCGGCGGCGAGCAAGAAGATCACCGCGTTCTCGACGTCCGACGACCGCTGGATGGTCGCGGTCCGCATGGTATCCGAGGGAGTCGACCTCCCCAGGCTCGCCGTCGGGGTGTACGCGACCAGCGTGTCCACGCCGCTGTTTTTCGCGCAGGCGATCGGCCGGTTCGTCCGTGCTCGCCAGAGGGGGGAGACCGCCTCTGTCTTTCTGCCATCAGTACCGGTCCTGCTCGGGTTCGCCGCCGAACTTGAGGCAGAACGCGACCATATTCTCCGCCCGCCAGGTGAGTCTCCCGAGGAGGACGAGCTCGCCGAGGCGCTGCGTGAGCGGGACAACCCGGACGGCCCGCTGGACGACCAGCCCGCCTTCACCGCGCTCAACGCGTCCGCGCACTTCGACCGCGTGCTGTACGACGGCGGTGAGTTCGGCACGGCGACGGCAGCGGGGTCGCCGGAGGAGGAAGACTTCCTCGGCCTGCCTGGCCTGCTGGAACCGGAGCAGGTCCGTGCGCTGCTGCGCAAGCGCGAGGACAATCAGCTGGCGGCTCGCACCAAGGCTCCCGCCGTGCACACGCAGGCACCGGCCGCCGCGGCTGTCACTTCGGCCGGATCGACGACACCAGCCGCCCCGGCCGCCCCGACGGTCAGCCGCGAGGCGCTCGCCGCGTTGCGCAAGGAGCTGAACGGCCTGGTCGGCGCCTGGAGCCATCGCACCGGTCAGCCGCACGGCGTGATTCACAACGAGCTCCGCCGCCAATGCGGCGGACCGCCGCTGCCGCAGGCGTCCGCCGCCGAGATCACCGCCCGCATCGACCGCCTCCGCCAGTGGGCGATCTCCGGCCGCTAACCCATCCACTCCATGATCGCGAATGGTTTTACGTGCCCTGGCACGTAAAACCATTCGCGATCACGCGTTCTCACGCCCGCCGCGGAATGGCGTTGTGGCACCCATGCACCGTGGGGTGCATGTGCCGTGTGGTGCGGTGGGCGGCCCGGGCGGGCCCGCGCAACGGCCACGGAGGCCAGCTAACGCGGAATATTAGTCCAACGCGGTAAATAAGGTTGCTGTGAGCAACCATTTCCTCCGTGTTGGGGTTTATCGCCACGTTGATTACCCGCGATGGGGCGACGGGGCGACGGGGCAATAACACGACCTCGACGCCCGCTTCGCGCATCTCGGAGACGGCGGCGGTGGTCGACTCCGCCGCCACCCCCGCGGTGAGGCCGAGCAGAACGCGGGTGGCGAACCCGCCCCGCACCGCGTCGAGCGCCGTGGCGCGCACGCAATAGTCGGTGGCGATGCCCACAACGTCGACCGAGTCGATGCCGGCCGAGCGCAGCCAGTCGGCGAGCATGGTCCCATCGGCGCAAGCACCCTCGAAGCCGCTGTAGGCCGCGGCGCGTTCACCTTTGCGGAACACCGCCGCCACCGATGACGTGTCCAGGCCGGGATGAAAGTCCGCTCCCGCCGTCTCGGCGACACAGTGCACTGGCCAGGACTCGGCGTAGTCGGGGTGGTCGGAGAAGTGCGCACCGGGATCGATGTGGAAGTCCTTGGTGGCCACGACCTGGTCATAGCTGTCGCTGATCGCGGGACCGATCGCGCGCGCGACGGCGGCACCGCCGGCCACCGCGAGCGAACCGCCCTCGCAGAAGTCATTCTGTACGTCGACGATGATGAGCGCGCGCATAAGACAGCACGCTATCCGACGTCGGCGGACCAGCGGCAACGCTAGCGAACGAGAATGACGATCACGAGTCGAACTCGGTCGCGATGGCCGGGTAGCCACGCGACAACTGGAACGCGTACGGCGGGAGCTCGGCTAGGGCGCTTGAGTGCCGGTCACGGGCCGCGGCTAGCGGTTCCCTGCCGACGACCTCACCGGACACCACCAGCGGGACCAGCAGCTCACGATCCGTCGGGCCCGGCGAAGCCGGCGACAGCGTCACGCGCTCGGCCAGCGCGGAGCCGGATGAGTCCCGGTGCCGCACCGCCCACTTGCGCCCGCCCCGGCTCGGTTTGCCCACCGAGTGCTTGGCGACCGGAACCAGAGCCTGCGAGGAGTCGGCCGACGCGCCCCGCGCCACCAGCTTGTACACCAGCGCGGCCGTCGGCGCGCCGGACCCGGTGACCAGCGACGTGCCGACCCCGTACCCGTCTACCGGCGCCGCGCCGAGCCCGGCGATCGAGTACTCGTCCAGGTCCCCGGTCAGCAGGATCCGCGTTTTGACCGCCCCCAGCGAGTCGAGCAGCGTGCGCACCGAACGCGCCACCACCGGCAGGTCACCGCTGTCGATACGGACCGCTCCCAGGTCGGGCCCGGCGACTTCGATCGCGGTCCGCACCGCCCTGGCCACGTCGAACGTGTCCACCAGCAGCGTCGTGCCGAGCCCGAGGGACTCTATCTGCGCCGCGAACGCGGCCCGCTCGTTGTCGTGCGCCAGCGTGAATGCGTGCGCCGCTGTGCCGGCGGAGGGGACACCATAGGAAAACCGCGCCCGCAGATTCGACGTGGACGCGAATCCGGCTATGTAGGCGGCCCTGGCCGCCGCCACCGCGGCCATCTCATGGGTCCGTCGCGATCCCATCTCGATCAGCGGCCGGCCCGCTGCGGCCGAGACCATCCGAGACGCCGCGGACGCGATCGCGCAGTCGTGATTGAGTATGGACAGGCACAATGTTTCCAGCAGGACGCACTCCGCAAAGGTTCCGGAGAGCACCAGGATCGGCGAGCCGGGGAAGTAACAGTCACCTTCCGCGTATCCCCAGATATTTCCCGAGAAACGGTACGATTCCAGATAGGCCAATGTCGGTGCGTCGACGATCGAGTCGAGAAATGATAGTTCGGCCCGCCCGAACCGAAACTGCTCGATAGCGTCGAGCAGGCGTCCGGTGCCCGCCACGACGCCGTACCTGCGGCCATGCGGCAGGTGCCTGGCGAACACTTCGAACACAGCTGGCCGGTGCGCCGCACCGCTGCGCAACGCCGCCTGGAGCATGGTGAGCTCATAGTGATCGGTCAGCAGCGCCGAACTGTCGGCCTGGTGGTTCTCTGGAATCTGCACAGATGGAAGACTAACGAGAGGGAGGTGGGCACTAGTGAGCGTGGCACCGGCTGAGGTTGAGCGTCCGGTGGATCAGGATAAGCCGACGCCTGGCAAGCCATGGGTCACCATCGTCTGGAACGACCCCATCAACCTGATGTCCTATGTGACGTATGTCTTCCAGCACGTTTTCGGCTACCCGAAGAAGAAGGCGGAAAAGCTGATGCTGGATGTGCACCACAAGGGCAAGGCGGTAGTCGCCTCCGGCGCGCGTGAGGCCATGGAACATAACGTCGAAGTCCTGCACGGCTACGGCCTGTGGGCCACGGTTCACCAGGACTAGGCGGCGTGGAACCCTTCCGTTCGGTCAGGGGCGGCGGCGTGAAGGCCGTGCTGGCCGCCTCCGAAGCCGAACTGCTGCGCAACCTGGTCGCTCAGCTCATGGACCTCATCGAGCCTGAGTCGGCGCGGGCCGCTGACCTCGACGAGCTCGAAATGCTGCTCCAGGCCGAGGCCACGTCGACGCCGACCGACCCGGTGCTCGCCCGCCTGCTCCCCGACGGGTACCGCGATGACCCGGATTCGGCGGGGGAGTTCCGCAAGTACACCGAGCTTTCGCTGCGTGCTGCCAAGCACGAGAGCGCCCAGGCGATGCTGGGCAGCCTGCCCGAGCAGGGCGGCAAGCTTCACCTCAACGCCGACCAGGCACAGGCCTGGCTGAAGTCGCTCAACGACGTCCGGCTCGCGCTCGGCACCAAGCTCGGCGTCACCGAGGACTTCGAGGACCAGTGGGACAAGCTGGGCCAGGATGACCCGAGACGCACCGCGTTCGAGGTCTACGCCTGGCTGGGTGCCGTGCAGGAGTCCCTCGTCCGCGCCCTATGGTGACTCCATGCTGAGCATCTCAACGCGACTGTACGAGCAGATAGTTGCGCACGCCCGCAAGGACCATCCGGATGAGGCCTGCGGCGTGCTGGCCGGCCCGGAGGGCAGCGACCGCCCGGAGCGGTTCATCCCGATGGAGAACGCGGAGCGCTCGCCCACCTTCTACCGGTTTGACGCCAAAGAGCAGCTACGGGTCTGGCGTGAGATGGACGACAACGGCGAAGAACCCATCGTGATCTATCACTCACACACCGCGACTGAGGCGTATCCGTCCCGCACCGACATCTCCTACGCCAGCGAGCCGAACGCCCATTATGTCCTCGTTTCGACCCGCGACGAGGACACCACGGAGTTCCGCTCCTACCGCATCCTCGACGGTGTGGTGGAGGAAGAACCAGTCGCTGTTATGGAATGATTCCTATCGCTTACGGGTTGAACGCCACGAGCTGACGCAACAGACCTAGGGGAGTACCGTCCAATGGCCATCGAGGTTCGCATTCCGACCATCCTGCGCACGTATACCGACGGCGCCAAGCAGGTCGAGGGGACCGGTTCGACCTTGGGTGAGGTGTTCGCCGACCTGGAGACCCGGCACACGGGCCTGAGCGCCCGGCTGATCGACGGCGGCGCGCTGCGCAGGTTCGTGAACGTGTACCTGAACGACGAGGACGTGCGCTTCCTGTCCAGCCTGGACACTCCGGTCAAGGACGGCGACACAGTGACCGTCCTGCCCGCAGTCGCTGGTGGATGATTAAGCAATAACTGGCCGTGCGATGCGTTACGACAACCTGCTTGACTCGCTAGGTAACACGCCCCTTGTCGGCTTGCCCCGGTTGTCTCCCGGTGCTGGCCCTGGATTGGCGCGGGCGCGGCTGTGGGCCAAGCTCGAGGACCGGAACCCTACCGGGTCGGTGAAGGATCGCGCCGCGTTCTTCATGATCGCCCAGGCGGAGAAGGAAGGCCGCCTGGTCCCCGGCTCCACGATCCTGGAGCCCACCTCAGGCAACACCGGCATCGCCCTGGCGATGGTGGCCAAGCTTCGCGGCTACCGGCTGATCGTGGTTATGCCGGAGAACACCAGCGAGGAACGGCGCCAGCTGCTCCGCATGTACGGCGCGGAGATCATCGGCTCGCCGGCGGCCGGCGGCTCGAACGAGGCCGTCCGGGTGGCCAAGGGCCTGGCCGCGGAGCACCCCGACTGGGTGATGCTCTACCAGTATGGCAACCCGGCCAACGCGCGGGCGCACTACGAGACGACCGGCCCGGAGATCCTCGCCGACCTGCCGACCATCACGCATTTCGTGGCGGGGCTCGGCACCACCGGCACGCTGATGGGCGCGGGCCGGTACCTGCGCGAGCACAAGCCGGGCGTCGCGATCGTGGCGGCAGAGCCTCGGTACGGCGAACTTGTCTACGGGCTGCGCAACGTCGATGAGGGTTTCGTTCCCGAGCTCTATGACGCCTCGGTGCTGACCACCAGGTTCTCCGTGTCGTCGGCGGACGCCCTGCGGCGCACCAGGGAACTGGTCGCAGCGGAGGGGATCTTCGCCGGCATCTCGGCAGGCTGCGCCCTGCATGCGGGCCTGGCCATCGCGAGTAAGGCAGAAGCCGCCGGCGAGGAGGCCGACATCGTCGTGCTCATCGCCGACGCCGGCTGGAAGTACCTGTCCACCGGTGCCTACTCCGGCACCCTCGACGAGGCCGAGCACTCCCTGGAGGGGCAGCTCTGGGCTTGACTTCTTGCTCGGCTCAGTATTTTTGCTCGCCGCCGGGCGCCTAGGGCGCCCTTTGGCTCGGGCCTTCGGGGCGCTCTGTGGCGTCGCCTTCCCTCGTCGCTCCTTCGTCGCTCCTCAGTCCAGGCAACGCCGCGCCCCTACGGGGGTCAAAGGCCCGCCGCCTGCGCCTGTGCGCGCCGTGCCGCCTGCGCCGGTGCCGCTCCGCGCCGCGCCGCGGCCGTTCGCGCCGCGCTTGGGGGCTGTGGCGCCACGGGGCCGTTGCGGGCATGGGGGCTTGCGGCGCGCGGGGCCCCACCTGAGGGGGCTCGCGGCACACGGGGCCCGTTGCGTCAGCAGGCCGTCGGGCTTTGGTAGCGGGGATAATGGGCGGATGCGGATCACGGTGGTGGGGTGCGCGGGTAGTTTTCCGAGCGCGGATAGTGCCGCGTCGTGCTACCTGGTGGAGGCCGAGGGGTTCCGGCTGGCCATCGACATGGGCAACGGGGCGCTTGGCGCGCTGCAGCGATACGCTCCGCTGTTCGGGATCGACGCGATCTGCTTGAGTCACCTGCACGGGGACCACTGTGTGGACCTTGGCGCGTACGCGGTCGCGCGGCACTATTACGGGCCGGACGGTCCGTTGCCGCCGGTCCCCGTGTACGCACGGGCCGGGGCGGCGCAGACCCTCGGGCCCGTGTTCGGCCTGGTCGAGAACGAGCTGGTCGAGCGGTTCTCGTTCCGTCAGCTAGTGCCGGGACAGCTGGAGATCGGGCCGTTCCGTGTCCGCACCGCGCACATGAACCATACGGTGGAGACGTTCGGGTTCCGGATCGAGCACGACGGCTGGTCCATGGCGTATTCGGCCGACACGGGAGAGTCGGAGGCTCTGGTCGATCTGGCCCATGACGCGGACCTGCTGCTGGCCGAGGCATCATTCCCCGACCGGCCTGGCAACCCGCCCGGCGTGCACCTGTCCGGACGGCAGGCAGGTGTGCATGCGGCCAAGGCCGGCGTGGGGCACCTGGTTCTCACCCACCTGGTCACGACCAACGACCCGGAAGCCTCGCTTGCCGAAGCGGCCAGCGCGTTCGGCGGGCAACTGTCCCTCGCCGCCCCGGGGGAGGCATACGGGCCGTCCCGATAGGGTGTGGGTCATGCCACGACCCGATGGACGATCAGTATCCGAACTGCGCCCGGTCACGTTCACCCGCCGCTGGCTTGAGCACGCCGAGGGGTCGGTGCTGATCGAGTTCGGCTCGACCAGGGTGCTCTGCGCCGCGAGCGTCAGCGAGGACGTGCCACGCTGGCGGCGCGGCAGCGGCCTAGGCTGGGTGACCGCGGAGTACGCGATGTTGCCGAGGGCGACGCACACCCGCGGCGACCGGGAATCGGTCAAGGGCCGGATCGGCGGACGCACGCATGAGATCTCCCGGCTGATCGGCCGCTCGCTCCGCGCGTGCGTCGACTACAAGGCGCTCGGCGAGAACACGATCCACATCGACTGCGACGTGCTCCAGGCGGACGGCGGCACCAGGACAGCTGCCATCACCGGAGGTTACGTCGCGCTCGTGGACGCGATCGCCTGGCTCAAGGGCAGGGGCAGGCTCAAGACCGACCCCCTTGTCGGTTCGGTAGCGGCGGTGAGCGTCGGCATCCTGGATGGCGAGCCCCGGCTCGACCTGTGCTATCACGAGGACGTTGCCGCCGAGACCGACATGAACGTGGTGTGCACGGGCACCGGCGATTTCGTGGAGATCCAGGGCACCGCCGAACGCGATCCCTTTAGCCGGACCCTGCTCGGCGAACTGCTCGACCTCGCCTCGGCGGGCTGTGCCGACCTGACCCGTATGCAGCGGGAGGCTCTCGATGGCTGAGGGGGTCGTGCTGGCCACCCGCAGTGCGGGAAAGATCAGGGAGCTTGCCCGGATCCTCGGTTCGATCCCGCTCGCCGGGCTGGATGAGTTCCCCGGTGCGCCGGACGTGGCCGAGACCGGTGCGACGTTCGAGGAGAACGCGCTGCTGAAGGCGCGTGCGATCGCGGAGTTCACCGGGCTGCCATCGGTGGCCGACGACTCCGGCCTGTGCGTGGACGCGCTGAACGGCATGCCCGGGATCTTCTCGGCCCGCTGGTCAGGGACGCACGGCGACGACAAGGCCAACCTTGACCTGTTGCTCGCGCAGATCAACGACGTCCCCGACGAGCGGCGCGGCGCGAACTTCACCTGCGCGGCCGTGCTGGTCCGCCCCGACGGCACATCGCAGGTGGTGCTGGGTGAAGTGACCGGCCACCTGATCCGCGATCCGCGCGGCAGCGGGGGATTCGGCTACGACCCGATCTTCGTCCCTGACGGCTACGACGTCACGACCGCGGAGATGACGGCGGAAGAGAAGGACGCCATCAGCCATCGCGGCAAGGCGTTCCGTGCGCTGGCCCCGTTTATTGCCGGTAGCGTGAACCCATGACACGGCTTTCACCAGGTGACACGGCCCCTGGCTTTACCCTGCCCGATGCGGACGGCAAGGACGTCAGCCTCGCTGACTACAAGGGCAAGCGGGTCATCGTGTACTTCTACCCGGCGGCCATGACGCCAGGGTGCACCAAGGAGGCGTGCGACTTCCGCGACAGTCTCTCCAGCCTGGCCGCGGCCGGGGTCGCGGTGCTGGGCATCTCGCCGGACGCGCCGGCGAAGCTGGCCAAGTTCCGGGACAAGGAAGGTCTCACGTTCCCGCTGCTGTCCGACCCGGACCACGCCGTGGAGGAGGCTTACGGCGCCTACGGCGAGAAGAAGCTGTACGGCAAGGTCACGGTCGGCGTGATCCGCTCCACATTCGTCATCGATGCCGCCGGCGTCATCGAGAAGGCGCAATACGGCGTGAAGGCAACAGGACACGTAGCCAGGCTGCGCACGGAGCTCGGACTATAGACTTTGAGAGCTCGCGGGCGTGGCGGAATGGCAGACGCGCCAGGTTTAGGTCCTGGTGGTGGCAACACCGTGGGGGTTCAAGTCCCCCCGCCCGTACAGAATGCTCGTAGCATCGTCGCAGGTCAGCGAGATAATTTCGCGTTCGAATGGCCGATTTCCGGCCGCATGATACCTAGCCGCTACCAACGGGCCAGCGCTCATGCTGCTACCCCCGATACCAGCTCTGCGAATCGTGCCGCCGCCTGCCGCTGATCACCCGGCATCACGTGCGCATAGACAGTCAGCGTTACGGTAATGCTCGCATGGCCCAGGCGCTCTGAGACCACCTTCACGTTCTCACGGTCGCGGAGCAGGATTGTCGCGTGCGTGTGGCGTAGGTCGTGCAATCGGATCATGGGCGGCGCCGCCTCGCCAAGGAACCGGGTGCATCGCTTCTGGTTGTCCTTGAACACGTCCGAGAACGTGTCTGGATGCCGGAACTTGCCCTCATGGTTGCCGAACGCCAGCGCGTCAGCCTTCCCTAGTTGCAGGGACATCGACCGGCGATCGTGCTTCCACTCAAGCAGCACGGCCACCGTGGCAGGGTCGAGGTCGATCACGCGCGGCTTGCAGGTCTTGGTGTCCCCTTCTTTGATCTGATTGGGCTGTCCCTTGATCTTGATCACGCCTACCGATCGGCGCACGCTGATGGTCGCGGCGTCCAGGTCGATGTCTTTCCAGCGGAGCGCGAGCAGCTCGCCCCGGCGCATGCCGGTGTAGGCGAGCATGTGCCACATGGGGAAGTTCGCCGTGTTGTTCTCGCGGGTCCAGTCAAGGAACACCCGGAGTTGCTCGGCAGTCCACGGATGCATCTCCGGTGGCTTGGCTTCCTTAGCCGTGGGCGGCTTGGCTTTCGCGTTGGGGTTCCGCGTGAGCAGCGGGACCTCATCATCGACGGCCTCGCGGAAAGCCTTGTTGAGGATCGTGGAGATGTAGCGGACAGTGCGGGCCGACAGGGGCTCGCCAGTGCGCTCGCCCTTCTGGTTGCGGCGCCCGGAGGTCTCAAGCTCGTTGTAGAGCGCGGTGAGACGGGTGGACGTGACTGACGCGAGCGGCAGCTTGCCGATGTAGGGATTGACGTGCAACCGGATGTTCTTCCGGTAGCTGGCCAGAGTGGACGGTGCGAGTCGGAGTGCGTCAAGCCACGTCCCCAGGTATTGGGCTACCGGCTGCTTGCTTGCTTCGATCCAGTCGCCCTTGTCCACCTTAACGACTGACTCACGGAGCGCGGCCACGGCCGCATCCCGGTTTAGCCACGGCTGGCCGTTTGTGTCCCTGCGGCGCATGACCTGCTTGCGTTGGCCATCCGGCGACGCAGCATCGAACTTGATGCCATAGCGGACGGTACCGTCCGCTGTCTTGAACTCGAAAACGCTGCCCTCACCGGGCGGTCGTCGGCGACGTACGGTCATCTCATCTCCTTTGCGGCTTTCATCAACCGGCCTTGCCTTTTTTGCCCTCGGGCAACTTGCCCCGCCTCCTGGCCTCCCGTATCCAGCCACGGGCAGTGGCAACCGGGACATCCGCCTCCTTGGCTATTTCGACGGCCGGAGAGCGTGTCCTTGCGGCGTACTCGCGGTAGGCGATCCCGACTAGTTCATAGAACCCCTCAGGGCCGGAGCCATCAGGGCGCGTGAGCCGCGGCCGGGAACTGATCTTGTAGACAGGCAGTTCCGCCGGGGCGCCTTCCGCGCGCCGACGGAGCATAGCCAGTGATGGCTCTCTCTGCGGGTCGCTCAGTACCCGCTGGCCCATGTCCTTGTTCGCTTCCGCGATCGTGTCCGGGTCCCAGCCGTTGAGCAGGTTCATGATCAAGGAGAGTTGGCTGAGCGGAGCTTCCCGGAGGGTTGTCGTGGTCACTTCTGGCGCATGCACATAAACATCGGTCACAGCCCATCCGTTCAAACCGTCCTCGACTTTCATGTGCACGCCGCCACCATCCGGCAGGCTTACCGACCACCACATGGTGAGCGGTGGTGTGTCCCCGGCCGGCTCGTCAAGCAGCCCGGCG
>DASXDG010000144.1:0-6181 GCA_036490795.1 Streptosporangiaceae bacterium | reverse complement strand
GACATGGCCAGGCAGGCGGCCGGCCTCGGCCAGCGCCCGGCGGAGCAGGAACTCGATCTGGGCGTTGGTGCTGCGCAGGTCCTCGCTGGCCCAGCGTGCCAGAGCATCGTGCACGGCCGGATCGAGCCTGAGCAGGATGCTCTTGCGCTCGGCCATTACTGGTAGAGGGTTCCGGTGTTCACGACCTGCTGCGTCGCTTGCTCACTGCACAGCACCACGAGCAGGTTGGAGACCATGGCGGCCTTGCGCTCCTCATCGAGCTCGACGACGCCCTCCTCCTCCAGGCGCTGCAGGGCGGTACGCACCATGCCGACCGCGCCCTCGACAATGCGTGCCCGTGCGCCGATGACCGCGCTGGCCTGCTGCTGGCGCAGCATGGTCTGGGCGATCTCGGGAGCATAGGACAGCCTGGTCAGGCGCGTCTCAACGATCTGCACCCCGGCCGGCCGCACGCGGTCGGTCAGCTCGGCCGACAGCCGGCCGGTGATCTCATCGGCGTTGTCCCGCAGCGACAGCCGGTCCTCGCCCCGGTTGTCGTAGGGATAGCTGGAGGCGATATGCCGGACCGCGGTCTCGGTCTGGATCGTGACGAACTTGGTCACCTCATCCACCGAGTAGATCGCGTTCGCGGTGTCCTTGACCTGCCACACGACCACGGCGGCGATCTCGATCGGGTTGCCGTCGGCGTCGTTGACCTTGAGCTGGGCGGACTCCTGGTTGCGGATCCTGGTGGAGACCACGATCCGATCGGTGAACGGGTTCACCCACTTCAGCCCGGTGTCACGGATCGTGCCGCAGTACCGGCCGAACAGCTGGACGACACGCGCGTGCCCCGGGCTCACCGCGGTCAGCCCGCGCAGCAGCAAGACGCCGGCCAGCAGAACGACCGCGCACACCACGCCCATGAGCGCCGCCGCGCCGCCCTTCTGGCGTGTGGTCACGTAGATGAGCGCGATCCCGGCGAGCACGACGACGACGCCGAGTACCAGCATCCGGACGCCCGGCAGGAAACGCGCCGGCTCCTCGCCGGCGGGCAGCCCTTGCCCAGCCAGCTGCTCTTGAACGGCCATGAGAACTGCCTCCTGAAAACCCTTGACTGATACTGGATTCCTATCATACTGATATCAATTTAACAAGGGAGTGCCAGATGAGCGCAGTGAGCCAGTCGCGGACAAGGACGGAGACCGCCGCGCTATCCGTCGAGGGTCTGGGCAAGGAATTCGGCAACGGCAAGGTGGCGTTCGCCGACGTGAGTTTCGAAATCGGGCACGGTGAGGTGTTCGGCTTTCTCGGACCGAACGGCGCGGGCAAGACGACGACGGTGCGGACGCTCGGCACGCTGGTAGCGCCGACCTCCGGCACGGCGGTGGTGGCAGGACTGCCGCTCACCCCGGCCAACGGCGCCGCGATCAGGCGGCGGATCGCGATCGTCCCCGAGTCGCCGGGGCTGTACCAGCGGCTCAGCGTGGCGGAAAACCTGGAGTGCTTCGCCGACCTGTACCGAACGCAGGACCCGCGCGCACGAATCGGGCAGGCACTGCGCTCGGTGAACCTCGAGGACCGGGCCGGCGACCTGTGCGGCACGCTGTCCAAGGGACTGCGTCAGCGGGTCGCGCTGGCCAGAGCGCTGCTCGCCGACCCGGTGGTGCTGTTCCTCGACGAGCCCACATCGGGTCTGGACCCGGTCGCGGCGCAGGAAGTGCTCTCGCTCGTCGAAGGCCTGCGCAAGGACGGCGTGACGATCTTCCTCACCACGCACCGGCTGGACGAGGCCGAACGGCTGTGCGACCGGGTCGCGATCTTGAACACGACGATGCGCCTGATCGGCCGCCCGGCCGAACTACGCGACCAGTTGTTCGCCAAGACGCTGCTGATCCGGCTGGCATCGCCGCTGACGACGCCCGAGGCGGTCTTCACCGAGGCCGTCGGCGTCGAGGCCTGGCACCTATGCGACGACGGCGGATACGAACTCACCGTTCCCGATATCACCGCGGCGGCACCGGCGGTCACCAGAGCGCTCGTCTCGGCTGGGGCCGACGTGCTGTCGATCGGCGAGTCGCAGCACTCACTGCAAGACGTGTACCTGGAACTGATCGGAGACCAGTCATGAACATGCGGCAGGTACGGGCGATCTTCCGCAAGGAGATGCGGGAGTTCCGCAGGAACAAGCAGATCATCAGCACGATGGCCGTCAGTCCCATCGGCTTCCTGATCGCTCCGATGATCTTCCTATTCAGCATCGGCGCCTCGGACGCGAGCACGCTTTACAACTATCCGGTCCTGCTGTTCACGCTGGGCATGGCGGCGCTGGTGCCGGTCACCGTGGGCGCCTACTCGATCACGGGCGAACGCGAGCAAGGCACGCTCGAGCCGGTGCTCGGCACGCCGATCGGGGCCAGGGAGTTCATGCTCGGCAAGGCGCTGTCCGTGTTCGTTCCCGGGGTCGCGGAGTCCTACCTGGTATTCGGCGTCATCGACGGACTGGTATGGGCGGCAAGGCCGGCGGCCGTGTCCGCGGTGGCGTTGCGGCTGTCCATCCTGCTCGCCCAGCTCATCTTCACGCCGCTGCTCGTGTGCCTGTCCGTGTGGATGAGCATGATGCTCTCCGCGCGCGTCAGTGACGTCCGTACCGCACAGCAGCTTGGCGCGCTGATCAACCTGCCGGTCATCTTCTTGGCCATCGCGATGGGATTCCACCTGATCCCGGTCACGCTCACGCTCGGCGTCACGGCAGGGGCGACGCTGATCGTGCTGGACGTGGCCGGGTGGTGGCTGGTGTCGGGAACGTTCGACAGGGAACGGCTGATCCTCGGCGCCCGCTAGCGGCCGGCCAGGACCTGGATAAGGCCATGGGAGCCGTTTGTCCGCCATGGGCCGTCCGCGCCGCCGAGCCCGGCGGTGACCTCTGGGCTCACCCCGGTCAGGACGTCGGACTTGAGCGTACGCAGCGCTGCCAGCCGTCCTGGGAAGTACCCGACCACGTCGGCGAACGGCGTGTCCGGCGGCCACGCCCTGTCGCCGGTCAGGCGGCGGTAGTTGAGGTCGCCCTTCATGATGGTGAGCGACGCGGCCGCGAACTGGGCGGCCAGGCCGGCGGGCATCCGCTGGTATGGCCGCGGTGAGCAGTAGAACTCGTGCGTGTACAGGGTGAACCGGCCTCGCGTGGCGGCATCGCGGATACGGGCAGCCGCGCCGGCCGTGGCCTGCGTGCGGCCCAGCCGGTCCAGGCCCGCGGTCACGTCCGCGGTCGTCGCGTCCGAGACGAAGAACGGCAGCGGCTTCACGTGCAGCCATACCGAACAGGCCGGCTGCGCGGCGAGGATGTGGTCGACCAGGATCAGGTCAGCGAGCAGTTCCAGCCCGGCGTTGTCGGTGACCAGGACGACGGCGGTGGCCGCCGCCAGCGCTGCCCACACGTCGCCGCTCTGATCGGCGACCAGCCCGGCCTCCCCCGTCGCCGCGCCAGCCCTGCCGATCCGGAATGTCAGGTCGGCCTGATTGCCCCACACCGCGGCGAGGAGCTTGGCCTGGCCCTGCTCGGCGAGGGTGAGCCCGTCGAGATCATGCTGGGCCGCTAGCGCGGCCTCCGCCGTGGCGCCGGACAACTCGGCGGCCTTGAGCTGGGCGAACGGATCGACGTAATACCACGGCCCCGGTTCGAAGAAGCGGGCCGCGTCCAGCAGGCGCCGGTAGAAGTACGATTCCGACCACAGGAAGGGCGCGTCCAGCCACGGCTTCCCGTAGTACGCGCTCACCCACAGCTCTTTGTCACGCGCGTCATCGGGCAGCGCTCGCATCACTCCCGTCTCAACCTCCGCGAGCAGTGCGTCGAAGGCGTCCCGCTGCTGCGGATCGTACGGGTGCCCGTCGCGGATTCGCGCGATCAGCTTCGGCGTGCGGTCGTGCCATACGCCCCAGGCGAAACCGGCGGGATCGTTGTTGAGCAGCTCCGGCGGCAGCATGTACGGCGATCCCTCCGTGGTGAGAACCGGATGCGGACGGCCAGCGTACCGCCCCGCGACCGCGGAGCCCCGGAGGAACAGACCCCGAAACGGGGGTCAGGCAACACCTAGCGGGAAAGCTCGAGGCGCAGCGTCATGAACGTGCTGTACGCGCTCGGGGGGTAATCGCCGAACGCCGCGCAGGTCCGGAATCCCGCTCGCTCGTACAGCGCCCGGGCCGGCGCGAACTCGTCCATGGACCCGGTTTCCAGGCTGACCCGCAGGTAACCGCGGTCACGGGCCACGGACAGCAGATGAGCGACCATCGCCGCACCGATGCCACGGCCGCGTGCCGTCTCGGCGGTGTGCATGGATTTCAGCTCGCCGTGCCCGGCGTCGAGTTCCTTCAGCGCGCCGATGCCGAGCAGTTCCCGGCCTGCCCGGTAGCTGAAGAACGTGACGGCCGGGTCGAGCAGAGCATCGGCACCGAGCGCGAACACCGACTCGGGCGGGCTGGCCGCGCACGCGAACTCCAGATGGCGCGCGAGCAGAGCGCGGACGTCCCCGGCGCGCGGGTCATCCGGCGCGATCAGTCCGGCGGGCATGTCCGGACCTTACCCACCCAATGTTTCCGCCAGATGACACCGGCGGCGGACGCCTCGTTCGACCCTTTTGCCCAGAACGTCACGGCGGACCGGCACGCTACACCCGATCTGCACCCGACCGGCTACTTGCAATGGATTGCAGCCAGGGCAAATTCACGTCTGTCAGTAGCGCGTCAGGCCGGCAAGGCCTCGATCCCGCTAGATGCCAAGGGGGGCAAAAGGGGCACATGATGAACAGCGGTGAGACCACAGTTTCAACGGAGCTGGACTTCGCTCTTATCGGGCCTGAGGACATGCGTGTGCCGCTGATAGCCAGCATGTTTTACAGCCGCAACGATCCGTACGCGGTCCGGATAGCCTTCCACACCGGTACCGACAGCCCGATCGAGTGGGTCTTCGCCCGTGATCTGCTCGCCGGCGGACTCCTGGCCCGCGAAGGCATCGGAGACATCCGGCTGTGGCCGTCGTCGGGGGCGGTCGGGGAAGCCGCGGACGAGCCGGACGACACGGACGAGCCAGAGGCCGAAATCGCCGCCGAGTACTCCATCTTGAACATCGAGATGTCCTCCCCGGCCGGCCATGCCCACGTCCTGGCGCCGGCCCCCGCCGTCGCCGGGTTCTTGCAGCGGACCTACCGGATCGCGCCGGCCGGGTCCGAGACAACCGCCACCGACATCGACGCCGAACTGCACGCTCTCCTGCGGTAGCCGTCTACCGGGCTAGGGCCGATAAGGCAGGCAGGCCGGGGGACGCTCGCAATAGCAAGCGAGCGTCCCTCCGGTCCGCGCCAGCTCGTTTCGCCGCCGCGGGTCTGACCTGGCAGGTTGACGCGGTCGGCACGGAGTTTTGGCAGCCGCCCGCTTCTTGCTGTTATCGTCATTACCGGGGAAGGCGATGCTTCGGCTGCGCCACCTGCTGCCCTGGCTCAGCGGCACGGTCGTCACCGGCCAGGTCAAGGCCGAGGCGGCTCAGGCAGACGCGGGATCGGCGAGTTCCGCGGCGTCCGCCGCCGTCTGGGTGAGGAACCGCCCGGCCAGGGCGAAGCACTCGGTGACCTCGTGGCCGGCCAGCCGGAGCTGGTATGCCTGGTACCGGGTCAGCTCCCACTCTTGCCCGTGCGGCGACAGCTCGTCGCAGGTCGGAGCCGGCAGCGGCCGCCAGGTCCAGCCGACGCCCGGCTGGCCGCGGACGAAGTCGGCCAGGTCCCGGTGACGGCCAGCCTGATTGCGCACGAAGCGCAGCCCGGCCAGCGTCTCGCCGATCATCTGGCGTTTGGTGTCCGACCAGCCGTCCAGGACGGTGTCGTAGATGCCCGGGTAATACCGGACCAGAGTGGCGTCGACCAACGTCACCCACCACACGGCCTCGCTGACCGCGGCCACCACCTTGGACAGATCCCAGCCCAGGATCTGATCAAAGCGGGTGACGACCTCCGACATAGCGCCCAGCGACCAGTCCAGCGCGTTCTCCCCGGCAGCGGCATCGCCGGCGTGCTCGCGGTTCCACTCAACCCGGCAGCGCGCTGAGCAGAACCTGGCGTGCTCACGGCGGGGCGCGAACGACGCGCCGCACTGTTCGCAGTTCCTGGTGCTCCCCATCCGACCATGCTACGACTGGTCGCGGAAGCCGGAAGCC
>DASXDG010000143.1:0-6921 GCA_036490795.1 Streptosporangiaceae bacterium | reverse complement strand
ACATATGTCGCACGACCGTGAACAGTAGGAGTCGGGTTTTTCAAGTAGTGAGAGTTAGTCGATGGAAGGTATCTGATCGTTCAATCATCTTCATGCACGTGCATCAACTGATTTCCACAGGCCCGTGACCAGCAAGAACGTGTTCTACCTCGCCCGAACCGGCCGACGGCACCCTGGTTCAGTTGCTCAAGGTGCTCAACTGACTACACAAAGACACTACCGCCAGAACGGCGGGAACGGGCGGCTACTGAAAAAGCCGTGACCGACTACCGTCCGTCACGCAGGATCCGATCACCATGTGACCGCGCGGACACTGTCGGCAGCACTCGTGTAATGGTGAGTCGTGAGCGACAACTGTCATCTACCGTGACGGCGGCCGGTGCCGCCACGAGACCGCGCAAGCCGGACTATGCCGAACTATGCCGAACTATGCCGATGATCATGACGAAGATACCGTTTCGACCGGTTTGACCTGCGGCGGAGGTACAGCCCACTGGCATGTGATCATGCGGACTGATTGAGATCACGAATTGATCACACCGAGGGCTTTTCAGCTCCGCTGTTTCGACGTAAAACGGTGGTACGGACTCTGAGCGTCCGGACACGGCACCCAGGTACCCACGTGCGACCAGCCGCGGGAGGCGTGTCAGGCCAGGTCAGGCCGGAAGGCATGAGCTGACTGACAGAGATAAGGTGCACGCTTGGTAGCCTGGCGTGACGTGGTTTGCGACGGCGCCCCACAAGGGGCGCCGTTCGCTATTAGCGGACACATCCGCCCGCCGAAATAACTCTGCGTATCCAAAAGCGGAAATGGTTACGGAAAGATATGGGCACCCATCTACGCGCCCGAGACCGTAGCGCCGGACGCGGGCCTCTGCTTACCCTTCGGGTCCGTCTGGCCACACGTATCCTTTTAAAGTGATATCGTCCTTTTGTTCCGGATATAGCAATTGCATCGTCGGCCCACGGGGTGGGTGAGGGCCCGCGGCACCGGCTCCGGGGCGCACGCGCGGGACGGGTACGGGACGGCCGTGAGCTGCCTACGGCGGGACACGCATGAAACGCCGTAGCCCGAGATGCTGCCATGTCGGCGATCACGACCGTTAGCCTTGGACCTTGTCCGAATATGCTCTAGCCCGCGCGGGGCCAGGCGCGATGAGAAGAGGGACTTGATGGTCCGCAGCGGAACCCCGGAACCGGCAGGCGGCGAGCAGTCACTGGGGGATCTGGTGGCACTCGCGGCCAAGGACGTCTCGCAGCTGGTCCGGTCTGAGATCAGCTTGGCGAAGAGCGAACTGCGCGGGGACGTCCGCCGCGTCGGCTTGGCCGCGGCACTGGGCGCCGTCGCCCTGTTCACCGTGTGCCTGCTCCTGATACTGCTCTCCATCGCGCTCGCGTTCGGGCTCGTCGCGCTCGGCATCTGGACCTGGGCGGCATTCCTGATCGTGGCGGGCGCCTGCCTGGTGCTGATCGCCGGCGCCGCCGGCATCGCGTACCTCAAGGTCCGTAAGCTGTCCGGCCTCAGCAAGACCCGGCAGTCGGTGACCGAGGGCATCGGCATGCTGCGCCGCGAAGGTAAGGACGGCGATCCTGGCAAGGACAGCGGTAACGGCGTAGCCGGCGATGCCGTCACGGGCGGCGGCGTGCCCGCCGAGGTGACGGCCGCTGCCGACGTCGCGGCCGTGACCGACGGACAGCGGAATCAGATCGCCGGCCAGAAGCCGCGGTGAGGTTGAGCACAGTGGGAGTGACAGCGGATACCGCGGTCCAGATCAACGGGCCGTGGACGCACCGGTCGATCAGCGCGAACGGAACCAGGTTCCACGTCGCGGAAGCTGGCGACGGCCCGCTAGTGCTGCTGCTGCACGGCTTTCCCGAGTTCTGGTGGACGTGGCGACGTCAGCTGGTGACGCTGCCCGAGGCGGGCTTCCGCGCGGTCGCGGTGGACCTGCGCGGCTACGGCGGCAGCGACAAACCGCCCCGCGGCTACGACCTGATCACCGCGGCGGCGGACGCCGCCGGGCTGGTCCGCGCGCTCGGCGAGGCGAACGCGGTCGTGGTCGGGCACGACTGGGGCGGCATGATCGCCTGGACCCTGGCCACGTATTACCCGAAGGTGGTCAGGCGGCTCGGCGTCGTCTCGGTGGCCCATCCGCTGCGGATGCGTTCCGCGATGTTCACCGATCCGCTCGGCCAGGGCCGCCGCAGCGGCTACGTATTCGGCTCGCAGGTGCCCATGCGGCCAGAACGGCAACTCACCCGCGACGGTGCCGCCCGGGTCGGTGAACTGCTCGGCCGCTGGTCCAGTCCCGGCTGGCCGGACCACGAGACAGAACGCACCTACCAGCGAGCGATGCGGATCCCGTCCGTGGCACACTCCGCGCTTGAGTACCAGCGCTGGTTCGTGCGCAGCACGATCCGCACCGACGGCATGCGCTACGCGCGGCGGATGCGCACCCCCATCGGCGCGCCGACACTGCACCTGCACGGGGCCGTGGACACATGCGTGCTGCCGCAGACGGCACGCGGTTCCGGCAGGTACGTGGACGGGCCTTACCGGTGGCGGATCATCGACGGAGCAGGACACTTCCCGCACGAGGAGAGACCCGACGCCTTCGACACCGAACTGACCGGCTGGCTGGCCGACCCGGAACCCGAGCGGTGACCGGAACGGCCCGTGACGGTGACCGAGGCGGTGACCGTGACCGAGGCGGTGACCGAGGCGGTGACCGTGACCGGCGCGGTGACCGTGACCGGCGCGGTGACGGGCGGCCGCGCAACGCGAGGCCGAGGGACGGACTCGGCCGGCCGCTCCCCCGCGGCTCCTGCGGCGAGTTGGTGACCGACGCGCCCGCGACCAACGCGCCCGCGACCGACGGGCCCGCGCTGACCCCTCAGCAGGCCGTAGCGCGCGCAGACGAGCTGTTGCTGGCCGGCCGGCCCTTTCATGCGCACGAGGCCCTCGAGGACGCCTGGAAGCAGCGCCCAGCCGCCGAACGCGACTTCTGGCAGGGCCTGGCCCAGATCGCCGTGGGCCTTACCCACGCGCACCGCGGCAACGCGCGCGGCGCGGTGTCTTTGCTCAGGCGCGGCACCGAACGCGCCGGTTCCTACCGGGGCGACACGTACGGCGTCGACCTGGCGGCCGTCCTGCGGCACGCGAGCATGCTCGCGGACACCATCGAGCAGGACGGGCTAGACGGAGCGGACCTAGTCACACATCTGCGTTGACACGGGCACCGTGGCGGTCGCGCCGGTGCGCGCGTCGGGGAGCACCTCGGTGCTGGTGAGCGCGAACCCGGTGTCGGACACGCCGACGGCGGCCGCGAACACGACGCCGTCTACCTGACCAGCCGGCGACAGCAACGGGCCACCGGAGTTGCCCTCCTCGACGACCGCCCTGATCTCGTAGATCTGCCTGTTGACGGTCGTTGTCTGGTAGATGTTCGGCCCGACCGCGTTCTGGATGTCGCCGATCCTGGCCGCCGCCTGCTGTAGCGAGGTCGCGTCCAGCGGATACCCGGCCACCACGGCGTCGTCGCCCACGCTGGCCTGGCCGGCGAACTGGAGCGGATGCAGGTTAAGGCCGGGCACGTACAGCACCGCAACGTCCACCTGCGGGTCGTAGAAGACAACGGTCGCGGACAACTGCTGGCCGCTCGTCGTGGTCACCGTCTGATGCTGGGTCACGCCGGCCACCACGTGCGCGTTGGTGAGGATGTGGTCCTGCGAGATGACGAACCCCGAGCCCTCGATCTCCTTGCCGCAGCTCGGCGCCACGCCCCGGACCTTGACGACGCTCGTCCTCGCCTGCTGGTAGCCGGCGCTGCGCAGCACCGAGGGGTCGGGGGCGGGGACGGCGAGGATGCGGCCTTCGCCGATCCCGCTGAATACCTCGGCGTAGGTGCTGTTGCTGTCCAGCAGCCGGCGGAAGTCGGAGAACATCGTCTTCGCGGGCCGCGGCATGAACCTGTCCAGCGTCTTCAGCGTTATCGAGTTGTTGACCTGCTGGTCGACCACCGGGAACGGGGACCCGTTCAGCACCGAGCCGACGACCCAGGCGATCAGCAGCACGGACACGATGCTGACCAGCGAGCCGCCGATCGAGTCGAGCACAGTGGCCGAATGCCAGGTGACCGTGGACCGCATGGCGGCACCGATGGCGGACGCGATGAACTGCCCGATGACCGCGAAGCTCACCAGCAAGATGACGGCGACGATGTCCTGCTGCGTCTGGCCGCCGACGATCGCGTGCGCGATATCCGGGCCGAACTCCGCGCCGAGCAGCGCCCCGCCGACGAAACCGAGGAAGCTGAGGATGCCGACGATGAAGCCCTGCCGGTAGCCGGACACGGCGAAGGCAGCGACGACCACGAGAAGGAGGAGGTCGAGCACATCACCGCTCACGAACTAACGGTATACGCGTTCGCGACTATCTGGAGCGAGATACCGCGTCCACCGTGACGGAGTGATCCCACGGCACCTCCCAGCCGCCGAATGCCAGCAGCCGGTCGATGAGCAGCGCGGTGAAACCCCAGATGAGCATGCCGCGTACCCGGAATGCCGGGGACGCGTATCCGCCCGGCGCGGTGGCCATCACCCGGACGGCCGGGTCGGCCAGTTCGGTGACCGGAATCCTGGCGACAGCGGCGACCTCGCCCGCGTCCACCGGCGCGACCGCGCTGGGCTGCCGCCACCAGGCCAGCACCGGCACCACCCGGAACCCGGTCCGCGGGATGAATAGCTCAGGGAGCACGCCGACCACATCGACCCCGCCGGGCTCGAGGCCGGTTTCCTCGGCCGCCTCGCGCAGGGCGGCCGCGACCGGCCCCGCGTCGCCGGCGTCGATGGCCCCGCCGGGGAACGCTGGCTGGCCAGCGTGCAGCCGCAGGTCATCGCTGCGCTGGATGAGCAGCAGGTCAGGCCCGGTCTGCTCGTCTTCGCAGCCGAACAAGATCAGCACCGCCGATGGCCGGCCGACGCCGTCCGGGGGCAGCCGCAGCGGCCCGGCATCGAGCTCGCTGGCCGCCGCGGCGAGCTTGACCAGCCACTGCGGTGCGTTCATCTCATAACTAGCCGTGGTATTCCCTCCCCGTACCCCTGCTTACCGCCGGTCAGGAGAACGGCCCCGGCTTCACGAGCTTCGCGGCCGCCACCGGGTCCACGGGGCCCTCGCCGAACGAGGGGCACAGCCGTGCGACCGGGCACGCTCCGCAGGCCGGCTTGCGGGCATGGCAGATCCGCCGGCCATGCCAGATCAGCCGGTGCGAGAGCATCGTCCAGTCTTTCTTGGGGATGAGCTCGCCGACCTCGGCCTCGACCTTCTCCGGTTCGGTGCTGGTCGTCCAGCCGAACCTCCTGGCCAGCCGGCCGAAGTGCGTGTCCACCGTGATGCCGGGAACGCCGAAGGCGTTGCCGAGCACGACGTTCGCGGTCTTGCGGCCGACACCGGGCAGCGTGACCAGGTCGGCGAGCTTGCTGGGCACCTCTGCGCCGAACCTGTCCCTGAGCTCTGCGGACAGGCCCATCACGGACCTGGTCTTGGCCCGGAAGAAACCCGTCGGCTTGAGGATCGTCTCCACGTCCTCGGGATTGGCGGCGGCGAGGTCATCGGGGGTTGGGTACTTGGCGAACAGGGCCGGCGCCGTCAGGTTCACCCTGACGTCGGTCGTCTGCGCCGAAAGGACCGTAGCGATCAGGAGCTGATAGGGGTTCTCGAAGTTCAGCTCGCAGTGCGCGTCCGGGTAGGTATCGGCCAGGATCCGGTCGATCTGGCGCGCGCGCCTGACCAGCCCGAGATGAGTCTCACTCTGCCACTTACGTGCCCGTGCCGTAGGGGCCGCGGTTGTCACCATACTCGTCAGCGTAGAGCCTCGGCGGCCCTGACGTGCCGTCGCGAGTTCCATGACGCGGCGGGCCGCCGCCGACGCGTTTACGTGCTAGCGCACGCCTGGCCGGTGTGTGCCGGGGGCCTGGGTTGAGGAATCCGTGGCCGGGTCGGAGGGACGCGGCGACGGGGTGGGTCGTGGACGCGGGTGAGGTCTGCTCGTCCTGCTCGGCGACGGTGCGGGCGTCGGCGACTGAGCGGACGGGGAGGTGGCGGGGCTGGACGGCGGCGACGACCCCGATGAGTTGGACGGGGACGGCGAGGGTGACGGAGAGGACTGCGACGAGGAGGGCGAAGGCGACGGGGAGTGCGTCGGCCTCGGATGCTGATGTCCGGTGGCCGCCGGCGTTGCCGCCCAGGAGACCTGCACGGTCTGAGCTGAGGACGAGCCCTGGTCGACGTAGATGACGGCGCTCCCGCCCTGGCCGTTGGCCCGGTCGATGCTGACCGGCACCGCGATGCTCTGGCCGGGCTGAAGGACGCCGCCGGACGAGCCGAGCGCCACCTGGCCCGATGTCGTGCTGGCGGACCACGTCTGCGCCGCCCCTTCCGCGCTGATCGTCAGCACGCCCTGGGACGAGGAGCCGAGGCTGAGCGAGCCCGGTGACACCGCGATCGTCCCGCTGGCCGACGGCAGCGCCTGCGACTGTGCCGTGGATGGCACGGGCCGCGGGAGCTGCCTCGCGGGCAGGCGGGGCGGCGAGAGCGGCGGGTTGCCGTGCCCGCGGGCCGGTAGCGGCGCGATGATCTTGTCGAAGAGCAGCTCACTGGCGCTCGCGCTGGCGGTAACGCGCGGCAGCGACCGGACGACCGTTGTCGGCGCGCCGACCGGCACCGCCCCTGCTGCCCCCGCGCCGGCGCGGCGCGGTATGGACGGACCGCCGGACGAACTGGCCGGTCGCTGGCCAAGACCGCGGGTCTGATTGCCCTGACCGACAAGCACGAATGCGGCGGCTACCGCGGCAGCGGCCGTCGCCGCGCCCACGGCGGCCAGCGTCCGTCCGCGCGGTGCCCGGGTCAGCCTGCGCCGGCTA
>DASXDG010000142.1:0-62715 GCA_036490795.1 Streptosporangiaceae bacterium | reverse complement strand
TCGACCGACATGATCAGCGGCTCCGGGCTGATACCCACCTCGGTACTGAAGTGGATCGTCTCAGGCAGCAAGCGCTTGAAATCATGAACCAGACTCTGACTGAGGCAGGCTCCTCGACAATCCGAGGCACCGTGGACTGGACGTGAAGGTGCCGAGTTCCAGCACGTTTGTGGTCAATGTCCTGCCGCCTCCGAGGCCCTAGCTAGCGCGGCTGCGGGCCTTGGATCAACCCGACCCATAGAAACTCAGATCAGGCTGGCTTCGTAGCGACTGTCTGACCATCGTCGTAATACTCCCGCCAGGTGGTGGTGATCGTGGTGGGGGCGAAGTCGCGGCGGAAGCCGCGGCCGAGGGTGTGCAGGGTGATGGTCATCAGGTTCTTGATGACGGCGCGCTGCCGGGATAGGTCCATCTCGTCCCAGGCGCTGGCTACGTTCTCAGCGGTGACCAGCCCGGTGAGCACGTTCTCCCGGGCGGCTTCGGTGAGCTGGCCGCCGATCTGGCCGAGCCGGTGGTTGGCCCGTTCGGTGGCGGCGAGCATCTGCGCGCGGTCGATCAGCCCCAAGGCGCGGTCGGCGGCCAGCTCATCCAGGTTGTGCCGGATGGCAGCTGATTCCTCGCGCAACGCGGTCACGTCGATGCCGTTATCCGGCCTGGCGATCAGGTCGGCGGCGTCCTCGCGGGACATGCGGGCGATGACCAGCTTGCGGATGAACTCATCGACCGGCGCGGCGACGCGGGCGACGTGCGGGCCGGGCCAGGTCCGGTCCCGGGTCGGCATGGAGCAGCGGTACACCTGGTGACCGGTGTGGGAGTGGCCGCCGACGGTGATGTTCCCGCACGGGCACAGCGCGATACCGCCGAGCAGGGTGCGCACCCCCCGCGGCGGCTTGCGGGCCGGGTCCTCCAAGATGGCGTGCACGGCACGCCAGGTTTCCTCGGGGACCAGCGGTTCCCAGGTCCCGGTGGCCACGATGTCGCCGTGGTATACAGACAGGCCAGCGATCGCGGGGTTCATCAGGATCGTCCGGATGCTGTTACGGGTCCATCCACGCACGGCCCAGCCAGCCTCTTGTTCGGGGCGGGGCGGGAGCTGCCCGTCGGGCTGGCGTTTGCGACGTGCCTGCCGGGCGCCCTGCTGCGGCGGGACCAAGCCGGCTTTGGTCCATTCGCGCATGATGCCGCTGATGGTGCCGCCGCCGAGCAGCATCGTGCACGCCCCGGCCACGGCTGGTCCTTCGACCGGGTGCGGGGTCACGTGGTCCTCGCGGTACCCGAACGGGCGCGGCCCGGCGGTGAACCGCTTGCCGTTCCGGGCGGCGGCCTGGTTGGCCAGCTTCTGCCGTTCGGCTTTGCGTTCCTGCTCGGCTTTGGCGACCGCGATCATGATCCGGGCGTGCAGCCGGCCTGAGTCGGTGCCCAGGTCGATGCTTCCCTCAGCCTCGGCGAACCGGACCGCGGCCTTGTCGAATCGGGGGATCAGGTATTCCAGGTCCAGCGGCTCGCGCAGTGCCCGGTCCCACTTCCAGACCAGCACCACATCTACTTCCTTCGCGTCGACGAGCCGCAGCACTTCTTCCCAGCCCGGCCGGTAGTCCGCTGGGGCGGTCGGGTCTTTCCGGGTGACCCCGATGTCGTTGTCTGAGAGCCTGTAGACCACCGTCCATCCGCGCGCTTCGGCGCGTTTTTCCAGGTCGGCGAGCTGGTTGGCGATGCCGTGGCCGTCGCCAAGCTTGTCCAGGCTGATCCGGACGTATATGACGCACCTGATGATGGCGGCTGTCAGGTCGTTGATCCCCATATGTGTTATTATGCGCTATAGGAGCCCTGCTGCCGCCACCACCACCGCAACAAGCAAGGACCAGGCTGGAACGTAGAAGGCAACGGACAACCCGGCCACTTCACCTGGACCATGCCCTCCCGCCGCACCTACCCGGGCAAACCCACCAGCTATCCGATGTGAGAGGTAGCCTCCCCCGCGACGGCGAGGGCGGTTGCCACCAGGCGATCGGCGCGGGCGCGCGCGGCTGGTTCTTCCTTGATGGTCTGGGCGAGGAGCTCGGCGGTGTCCAGGCCGTGCGCGATCACCTCGACATCGCCGCCGTTGTCCAGCCAGCGCTTGAGCTGGGCGCCGTCCACTTCGGGATGAAACTGAACGCCCAGGTGCCGCCCGACACCGAACGCCTGCACGCACAGTTCGTTGCGGGCCAGCACTGTCGCCGAGGGCGGCAGCAGGCAACGGTCGCCATGGAACTCCATCCACGGCCCGGCCGGGATCAGCGTGTCGGCCGGGATCAGCTCCGGGTCAACCGGGGTGATCACGGTCCAGCCGATCTCCTGGCGCGGCGACCTCTCGACTCGGCCACCGGAGACGACGCAGAGTGCCTGGCCGCCGAAGCAGATGCCGAGGATCGGCACGCCGCGCCGGTCAGCGTCACGGAGCCAATCCAGCTCGGTGGCGATCCACGGATCCGGATCGTTGACCGAGGAGATGGCGCCGAGGACCACGATGTGATCGACACCGTCCAGAGCAGGCAGAACGCCATCCCCAGGGAACAGGTACGTGCTCAGCGACGCTCCCCGGGCCTCGAGCGCTTCGCCGATGAAGCCTGCCGAATCCACGTCGTGATGGCGGATGACGACAACGCGCACGGCTGGACCTCTCAATCGTTTGGTGCCAAACTACCTCTATGGTAGACCTGACCGACCTGGATATGTGGGCCCGCGGGGTGCCCTATGACGAGTTTGCCAGGCTCCGGCAAGAGGAGCCGGTCGCTTGGTTCCCCGAACAAGCACCGAACTCGGGTTTCTGGTCAATCCACCGGTACTCGGACATCGTGGCCGCCAGCAAGGACGTGGCGACGTTCTCCTCCTCGCGCGGGGTCTCGTTCGAGGAACCGACCGACGAGGACATGGCGGCCAGGACCACGATCATCGACATGGACCCGCCGGACCACACCAAGCTCCGCAAGGTGGTCTCCGGTGCGTTCTCGCAGCGGGCCATAGCGCTCTACCAGGACTTCGTGGAAAAGCTCACCGATTTCGTAGTAAGTGGCGTCGACGGGACGGTAACGACCGAGTTCGTGGAGAGCGTGGCCAAGCAGGTGCCGATCCGCGTGCTCGCGCGCATCATGGGCCTGCCGGAAGCCGACCTCGACCAGTTCATCGACCTGGGCGACCGGCTGATCGCCAACACCGATCCGGACATCACCGATGTGGTCTGGGGCCGCGACGATACCGACGCCTACCGGATGTACCCGTTCCGCAGCCCGTATGGCAAGCAGCTCTGGGACCTGGGCCGTAAGGTCATCCAGTCACCCCACGCCGACGACGTGCTCGGGCGCGTCATGCAGGCGCGGCTATCCGAGACCGAGCTGGACAACTTCTTCTCGATCATGGTGATCGCCGGCAACGAGACCACCAGGATCGCTATCGCGCAGGGCGTGCTGGCATTCGCCCAGTTCCCGGACCAGTGGGGCCGGCTCAGAGAAGATCCGGGACTGCTCGACACCGCCACCGACGAGGTCATGCGCTGGACCTGCCCGACGCACTTCATGCGCCGCACAGCCACCAAGGACACCGTCCTGAACGGGAAGCAGATCAGGCAAGGCGACAAGGTCATCCTCTGGTACGTCTCCGGGAACCGGGACGAGCAGGAGTTCACCGACCCGGACACCTTTGACATCAGCCGTGACCCGAACCGCCATCTGAGTTTTGGCCGCGGTGGACCCCATCTGTGCCTGGGGGTGCACCTCGCGCGGCTCGAGGTCAAGATCGTGCTGGCCGCGCTGGCCAAGCGGGTGAGCCGGTTCGAATTGACCGGGGAACCGCACCGGATCCGGTCCAACTTCACCAACGGGCTCAGGACACTCCCGATCAGGATGGTCCCGGCGTGACCGCGCCCCGGATGCTGGCCATCCTCACCGAGAACCACACGATGCGGCCGGCCCCGGAGCCGCGCGACCTGGTCCAGTGGGCAGTCGAGGCGGAGCGGGCAGGCTTCGACTCGGTGATGGTGAGCGAGCACATCGTGCTCGGGCCTTCGGCCAACGCGAACGGCGTGCCGCAGAACCCGCGCGACTACGCACTGCCCGGCAACCAGGACCCGGCGACGCCGTGGCCGAGCCCGCTTGTCCTGCTGTCGGCGATCGCGGCGGCGACGCAGACGATAAGACTGGTCGCGGGCGCGATCATCAGCCCGCTGCGGCATCCGCTCGCGCTGGCCAAGGACCTCGCCACGCTGGACCGGCTCAGCGACGGGCGGCTGATCGTGCTGCCGACGGTGAGCTGGCACAAGGACGAGTACGATGCGCTCGGCGTGCCGTTCGAGCACAGAGGCGCGATCCTGGACGAGCAGCTCGCGATCTGGGCCAGGGCCTGGGCCGGGAACCCGGTCTCGTTCACGGGAAACCACTTTCAGTTCTGCGATGTATGGATAGAACCCCAGCCTGCGCGGCCGGGAGGGCCGTTGCTGTGGTTTGGCGGCTCTACCGTGCACCGCCGGCTGCTGGCGCGGATGGAGCGGTACGCGAGCGGCTTCAACCCGCTCGGCTCGCCGTCCGACGCCGAGCTGACGGCGCTGGAAGAAGCGGGCTGCGGGCCGGACCGGATCGAGTACGTGGGCGGGACGCGCGGCATCTTTCCCGACGCGGACAGCGTTGCCGACCTGGACCGGGCGCTGGCCACCATCCCGGGTCAGATCGACCGCGGGTTCGGCACGATCTGCATCAAGCCATCGCAGTTCATCGACGACAGCAACACGATCGGCGAGTTCTGCCGCCGGGTCATCGACAAGGTCGCAAACTATTGACAGAAGATCGTTTGCTTCCATACGATCGCCGGAACTAGCGACCGCGGAGGCGGCACATGGCATACGAGCGGCTTGGCGCGAAGGTTCTTTCCCTGCCCGACGTGATCGCCCAGTCGGTGGGCTTTATGGGGCCGGTGTTCTCAGCGGCGTTCGTGATCCCGCTGGTCGTGGGCGTGGTCAGCGCGTCCGGCAAGGGCGGCGGCGTCGCCGCTCCCCTGTCCGTGCTGATCGCCGCGATCGGCGTGTTCGCGATCGGGTGGATCGTGTCCTCCTACGCGAGGAAGATCCACGCGGCCGGGTCGCTCTACGACTACGTGACGCAGGGCCTGGGCGCGCGGGTCGGCACGGCGGCCGGCTGGCTGTACTACGCGGGGGTCACCGTGCTGGTGACCGGGCTGCTGGTGCTGATCGGCGGTTACCTGCAATCCACCATCGCGTCCGAGTTCAACGTCAACCCGCTGCCGGCCGGCGTGTGGACGCTGCTGGTCATCGCGCTGGTCGCGGCCGCGCTGTACTTCGGGGTGCGGGTTTCGGTGCGGGCGCAGCTCATCCTGGCACTGATCTCGATCACCGTAGTCACGATCTTCTTCATCGTGGTGATCGCCAAACTCGGCTCGGCGAACAGCTTCAAGCCGTTCAAGCCGTCGTCTTCTGCGGACGGATGGTCGGGCATCTTCTTCGGGGTGCTGTACGGAGTGCTGCTGTTCGTCGGCTTCGAGACGGCGGCCAACCTGGCCGAGGAGACTCCCAAGCCGCACCGGCACATCCCGCAGGCGGTGATGATCACCGCCGGGATCGCGACCGTGTTCTTCATCCTGGCCGCGTACGTCGAGGTGGCCGGGTTCCACTACAACCTGAAGACGATCACCGCGGCGGCGGGCGCGCCGCTGTTCGCGCTCGGCGCCCCGGCCAAGGCCGGCGGGTATGGCGGGACCTGGATCGACCGGCTGCTGGAGCTCGTCGTGCTGTTCGACATGCTGGCGGTGGCGATCGGCGGGTCAGTGTCGGCCTCGCGCGGCATCTTCGCGATGGCGCGGGACCGGCGGCTGCCTAGCCTGCTCGCCAGCACGTCCAAGAAGTACGGGTCACCGGTCGGCGCCACCGGGTTCATCGTGGCGTTCTCGCTGCTGACGCTGGCCGCGGACCTGTGGTGGAAGAGCCTGTTCGCGCTGCCCGCCACTCCGCACTACTTCGCGATCTTCAGCTGGGGATCCACCTTCGGCGGGTTCTCGCTGGTCGTCGTCTACCTGATGATGGCGCTCGGGTCGGTGCGGAGCTTCGGACCGACCCAGTGGGTGGCAGCGATCGTCGCGGTCGTCATCACCGCCGGAGCGATCTTCGGGTCGTTCTACAAGGTGACGTCGCCGACCATCGAGGCACCGTGGTACGCGCTGGCCGTGCTGGTGGCCGGCTTCCTGTCCACGTTCGTGATCAGGCCCAGGGCGTCCGCGAGCACCGAACTGTCCGACCTGACCGAGAGCACCGTGTGACATCGGTTCTGATCACCGGCGGCGGCACCGGAATCGGTGCCGCCGTCGCTCGCTTGCTGGCGCGTTCCGGCTGGCAGGTGGCGATCCTGGGGCGGCGCGCCGCCACCTTGCGTGATGTGGCCGCGGCGACGGGGGCTCTGGACGTGGTCTGCGACGTCAGCGTCTCCGCCGAGGTTTGCGGTGCCGTCTCCGTGGTGGCGGAAAGATTTGGCGGACTGGACGGGCTGGTGCTGAACGCGGGTGTGATGGCGCCGGGCGGTGTGAGCGATCTGGCCGAGGACGACTGGGCGTCAATGCTCGCGGTCAACCTGACCGGGCCGTTCCTCGTCGCCCGTCATGCCCTGCCGTTCCTGCTCGAGAGCCGGGGCGCCGTGGTGTCGGTCGCCTCGGTGGCGGCGCTGCGCGCGGCGTCCGGCATGGGCGGATACGCGGCCACCAAGGCCGGGCTGGTGATGCTCACCCAGTCGCTGGCGGTGGATCACGCCGCGGCCGGCCTGCGCGCCAACGTGGTGTGCCCCGGCTGGACGATCACCGAGATGGCCGACGAGGAGATGGCTGCCTTCGGTTCATCGCGCGGCCTGTCGGTGGCTGAGGCCTACGCGGAAGTGACCGCGCTGGTCCCGGCCCGCCGCGCGGCTCTTGCGGACGAGGTGGCCGCCGTGGTCAGCTGGCTGCTGTCGGACGCGGCATCGTACGTGAACGGGGCGGTAATCCCGGTGGACGGCGGATCTGCCGCTGTGGACGTGGGCACTGTTCCCTTCGATTTCCACATAACGCAAAGAGGTGGCAGGTGACCGCTCACGTGCTTGTCATCGGGGTGGACGGGACACGGTATGACGCGCTCGGTCCCGGGGAAACGCCGGCGATCTGGTCGCTGGGCACGCTCGCGCCGGTCATGATCGACGAGGGGACCCACAGCTGGTCGGGCCCGTGCTGGGGCACGATCGCCACCGGGGTTCCGATGGCATTGCACAACGTGGTGGGCAACGACTTGACCGGCCACCAGCTGGCCTCGTACCCAGACTTTCTTACCGTGGCGACGCGAGCGGGGCTGTCCACGTTCCTGGCGGTGAGCGGATGGCCGCCGCTGGCCGTAGAGCAGGACGGCGGGCCGATGTTCGCGGAGGTCTCGCGGCGGGAGTTCGTCCCGGTCGCCGTGGAGTACGAAGTCGCGGAATGGGATGCGGCCGACGAGGCGATCTGCTCGCTAGCGGAGTCGGTTATCCGTGCTGACGGGCCACGGGTGTCGTTTGTGTATCTGGGCGCGGTGGACATCAACGGGCACATGGGCGGTGTGGACGCCGCGTATCACGCCGCGGTGCGGGCGGCCGACGAGCGGGTGGGGCGGTTGGTGGCGGCGGTTCGGTCGCGTGCTGCCGGTTCCGGTTCCGGTTCCGGACCCGGTTCCGGGGAGGACTGGACCATTGTCGTGGTGACCGACCACGGGCACGTGGACGAGGGCGGGCACGGCGGGCGCGAGCCGGAAGTGCTCACCGCCTGGGCTTCGGTGTCGGGCAGCGGCGCCAAGCCGGTTGCCAGCCAGCGCGACATCGCGCCGCTGGTGCTAGCCGCCGTGGGCTTGGCCGACCGCTAACGAGCCCCAGTACCGTCAGATAACGTGGTCGATTTTCCCCTTGTGGAACTTTGACCCCCGAATACGAGGGGTAAGTGCACACGAAGGGAAAAACCGACACATTAATCGCGGCCCGTGGGACGTGCAGCGCGGGACGCGGTCAGACCTCGACGGGCTCGCCGCGCTTGGGGGCGGTGAAGCCGGCGATCTCCTTGGTGAAGTTCTCGATCATGGCGTAACCGAACGCGGGCTGGGCGAGCAGGCCCTCGTGGATCGGGAACGACGTTCTGGGCTTGATCGCCTGCGCGGTCAGGCCGAGCTTCTCGATGATCGGCACGGTGTCCGGGTCGACCAGGAATGCCGCGTCCGGGTTCGCCTTGACCAGCGCGGGCAGTGTTGCCTCGTCGATGTGGTCCGCGTGCTGATGCGTGATCAGGATGCCGGTGAGGTCACGCAACTCCTCGTAACCGCACCCCTCAACCCGGATGTATAAGAAACCTCACACCGGCTCCGGAAGTCCCGCGGCCAGCAGATCGGCCATGGCGGCGCTGAGCGGCAGTCCGGCCTCTCGCTCAAGCCACAGCCACTGCCCGTTGGCGTTCAAGTCCAGGAAAACGTGCCGGCCGTCCGGAGTCAGCACCAGATCGGCCGAGCAGAACCGGAGCCCGAAGCCGCGTACGACCTCCAGCAACGCCTTTCGGACATCATCGGGAAGGTCATACGGCTCATATCGGGCTTGTCTCACAACAGCCCTGACATCATGGCGCGCCGCGGGGACCGCCTGGGAGTCCACCGAAGCGGCGAAAACCCGGCCGCCGATCACCACGGCCCGGATCTCCAGTTGTTTTGGCACGTACTCCTGGAAAACCGTCGGAGTCAGGCGGATCATATCCACCTGGTCCGATTCCACATTCTCTGACCACTTCGTGGTCATCGGAAGCCGCTGGCCGCCGTCGTAACTAATCGGCATGCGCACCCACAGCGACTTGACCGCGGTACCGCGGCCCAGCCGCTCATTGTCGTTATTGAATTCGACCGCGCGCTCGACATCGTTGCCGATCAGCGTGTCCGGCACGGCGAGCCCGACCGCCGCGGCCAGGCGCATTTGCGCGACCTTGTCACCGGCAACGCGCATCGATTCCGGCTGGCTCAGCCAGCGATCCCCGATCAACGCGAATAGCGAGGTCAGCGTGCTTCGTGCCTGCCGGATCGCGAATTCTCTGCTCTCCTCGCGCAGCGCGGGATCGACGACGGGATCCCCGGGCCGCCGCAGCCACGCCGCGCGCACGTCCTCCAGGCGCACCGAACGGAGGGGTGTCCGGATCTCGGCAGACCACACCGCGCCCGCTCCGCTGATCGAAATCTGCGAGCCTACAGGGAAATCCTCGACATGAAAGCGAAACACCGGCACGTCGCGTTTGTTCAGCTCACTGATGACGAAGTCCGCGTGAACGTCGCGGGGTTCGGTCACGATCAGCACCGGTCGCTCGTCGGACATGATTCTGAGGATAATCACCGATTCCGTGAAATGGCACGGACTGGCATGGATTGACCGGAATTGCGGGCCGCTCTACGCTAAAAAGCGCAATAGCCCCGGACCCAAGGAGGCTGGCATGGCGGACACCCTTGCCGCGGTACCGTTCCATCTCAGCATTACCGAGCCCATCGACGAAGCGACCATCACCGGTTATCCCACCGTCGAGGGCGCCTACGACCCCGTCGAGCAGCTATGGAAACTGCCTACAGGAACGCCGTTGACCGGCCCGAAGGTCATCGAGGATGTGCAATACGACACACCGACCTACACCATCATCCACGACAGCGTGAATGTCGACGATCACGAGTTCGAGAATTAAGTCCTAGCGGATCCAGTGAGCGGGCAGCAGGTGGATCTCGCTGCCCACCGTGGCACGGACAAGCTCGCGTAGCAGCGGGAAACGGTGTGAGTCGCCCACGGCATCTCTGGCCAGGAGCAACTCGGTCACGCCGCGCTGGCGCGCGAACTCGGCCAGTGCGGCGGCCGGAGCGCCGTGCAGTACGGCGAACTCCCCGCCCAGCTGGGCGGTCAGCGCGCGGTAGCTGTCCACGTGCGGATCCGGTGACCCGGCCGCGGTGACCGTCGCCACCAGGAAGTCACCCGCCACCCTCGCGGCGAGCGCGGAGGCGCGGCGGATCAGCGGTTCGCGGTCGGTCAGCGGTATGGCGCAGGTCAAGATCACCGGCCGGCCGTCACCATCCGGGCCTGAGCCGTCCGGGCCGCCGGCGTCCGGGCCTGAGCCGCCGCGTTGCCGGTAGGCGGCGAGCTGCCGTTCCGCGTGCTCGGCCACGATGCCAAACGCCTGCTCGCGCAGCGCCGTGAGATCTTCTAGCGAGGCCCCGGTCGCGGCGATCTCGCCTCGTCGGGCCCGCTCAGCGAGCGCGGCCGGCGGCACGTCCACCAGCTCCATCTCGTCGGCCAGCGCCAGGACGGCTTCCTCGTCGGTCGGGTTGTCGCGCATGCTGCCCATGCTCACCGTCGCGATCACGTTCAGGCCCGCCTCGGCGAGCCGTCGCGCGCCGCTGATCCGGTTCTGCCCGTCCGGGCCGGCCGCGGTCAGGTCGTCCACGCAGACGACCTCGGGGCGCCGGCGCAAGACCGCGCTGGCATCGAGCGCGGTGCCGTCACCGGCCAGCTCAAGTCCTTCCAGCGCGGCGTGCACCGCTTCCCGGCCGCGTGTCTCCACCGTCGCGACGACCACGTCAGAACCGCGCGACCGGCGGCGTCCCGCCTCTTCGAGCATCGCGCTGGTGCTGCCGCAGCCCGGCGCGTAACCGAGGTAGACGCGGACGGTTCCGCGCTCGTGGATGCGCTCCCGCTGTGCGGCTGGGGCGGCTGCGGGTGTGTCACCGGTTCCCGCGATATGCAGGTGCACGTCGGGAAGCTGCCTGGCCAGCCGCTCCTCCAGGCTGGGCCGCCAGCGGCTGAGCAGCCGTGCCGACGTCCCGGCCAGCACGAGGTGCCTGGCGCCGGTTTCGTGGACGGTCTGCGTGATCGTGGCGCCGGCGTCGGTGCCCGACCTCACGATGACGTTCGCGCCGGCATCGCGGGCCAGTGACTTGACCGTGACCGCGTCTTCGGACGAGACAAGGACCGTGCAGGTCGCGCCTCCGGGTCTGGCCAGCCGGACCCCGCGCCGCACCAGCGGCGCCCCCTGGTCCGCGGCGAGCACCGCGACCAGCACCCCGGCGGGGCCGCTGGGGCTCCCCCGCGTGGCCGTACCGATGGCGGCCGAACCGATGGCCGCGGAACCGGTGGCCGCCGGACCGGTGGCCGCGGAACCGGTGGCGGGGCCGGTGATGGTCTCGGTGACGACCTGCAGGCCGATCTCCCGCAGCCGGGCCAGCGTGGCCACGCTGAACAGGCCGGTCACCGCGATGGACGCCCGGTCCGCCGGGTAGATGTTCCCGTGTCCGAGGCGCTTGCGCAGAGCCTCAGGCGAGTTGTCCACGAACCTGATGTCGTCGGCTTGCGCGAGTTCGGCGTCGGATATCGTCCGCGGCGGGCGCTTACCGGTCGCCGACGCCACGATGTCCGCGGCGCGGTCCAGGTCGGTGACGTCGACCGTGCTGATCACGTCGATGCCCGCCTCGCGCAACTGCTCGATGCCGGCCGCGTTCTGCCGGAAGTCGTCGACGAGCGCGATCGCCGGGTGCCGCTTGAGCACCGCGCCGGTGTCCATGGCATCGGCGCTCGACGGCACCATTTCGAGTCCGTCGATGGCCTCCTCGGTGCGGGGCCGGCCGTGTGTCCTGGCCAATCCGACGACGACGTCCTCACCGCGCTCGCCGCGCGCCCGGCCTTCGCGCAGCATGGTGAACGTCTTGCCGGATCCGGGCGCGGCGCCCAGATACAGGTGCAGGGCGCCGCGGGCGACCGGTGCTGGCACATCGCCGAGCGTGGCGCCGATGCCGTTCTCCTCGCGGGTGATCTGCTCCTTGTCCGCGTCATAGGCGTACAGCTCCGCGTACCGGCCCCAGTTCACCGCCAGGTCCAGCTGCCGCCCGGCTTCATCCTCGCCCATGCTGGCCCGCAGGATATCGGTGAAGAACCCGGCGGGCAGCGTGCCGTCGAGGCTGTCCTTGAGCGCGCTGAAGATCGTCCGGACCAAGGGCGCGTGCTCCAGCGCCGCGCGCGCGAAGATCTCCTTACTGTCCTGGATGCTCGCGCCCGCGAAGACCCGCCCCGCGCTGGACAGCTCGAGCCGGTCACCGCTCACTTCGGCGAAGCCGAGCATGGCCAGCGCGTCGACCAGCGGCAGCAGGTCGTCCACCGACAGGCCCAGTCCCTCGGCCAGGTCGGCCACGTCGGCGGCACCGTCGTGGCGGCCGTACAAGATCTCGGCGAGGCCGGACAGACCGTCCACGGTGGCCTGCGGCAGAGGGGTCTGGTTCAGCGACCCCGGACCGCGCTGGCCTGCCGGAGACGGCGCGGTATAGGTGGCCTCCCGGTGGGTCATCATCCGGTAGATCTCGTCCACCAGCGCGTCGAAGTCCGCGGTGCGCCGCTGCCGCGGCCTGGCCAGCGGGTTGCGCAGGTCGGCCCTGATCCGGCCCGGGCTGGTGCCGAGGATGAGGATGCGGTCGGCGAGCAGCACCGCCTCCTCGATGTTGTGCGTGACCATGACCATGGTCTTGGTCGGGAACCGCTGGCCCTCCCAGATCTCCAGCAGTTCACCGCGCAGGTTCTCCGAGGTCAGCACGTCGAGCGCGCTGAACGGCTCGTCCATGAGCAGCGCCGCGGGCTCGACGACCAGGGCGCGGGCGAAGCCGACGCGCTGCCGCATGCCGCCGGAGAGTTCCTTGGGGTACGCCGACTCGTAGCCGTCAAGACCGACCAGGTCGATGGCACGAACGGCGCGTTCGGCCCGCTCGGCGGGCTGCACACCACGTGCCTCGAGCCCCAGCTCCACGTTCTCCTGGACGGTGAGCCACGGCAGCAGCGCGAACGTCTGGAAGACCATGGTGGTCTCCCGGTTTGTGCCGGTCAGCCGCTTGCCGCGGAACAGCACCTCGCCGTCGGTCGGGGCGATCAGGCCCGCGATGCAGCGCAGCAGCGTCGACTTCCCTGAACCGCTGCGCCCGAGCAGGGCGACGAACTCGCCTTCATCGACATCCAGTGAGATGCCGTCGAGCACCGGGACGGGTTTGCCGTCCGGGCCGGAGAAGGACTTGCTGAGGTCCTTGACGCTGATCAGCGGTGTGGTCATGCGAGTGCGAACTTCCGCTCGGCGATGTTGTACAGGCGCCGCCACAGCAGTGCCTGCAGCCCGACGACGTACACGGCCATGACCAGGATGCCCGCGATCACCTTTCGCATATCGCTGACGTCCGACCCTTGGGCGATGAAGCTGCCCAGGCCGCTCGCGACGAGCGTGCGCCCGTGATACGGGACGATCTCGGCCACGATCGTGGCGTTCCACGCTCCGCCCGCCGCCGTGATCGCGCCGGTGATGTAGGTGGGGAAGATGGCCGGGATGATCATCCGCTGCCATCGTTTCCAGCCGCGCACGCCCAGGTTGTCCATGGCCTCTTTCAGGTCAGAGGGAACGGCGCTCGCTCCCGCGATGACGTTGAACAGGATGTACCACTGGGTGCCGAGCGCCATCAGCAGGACGCTGCCGTAGTCAAGGCTGATCCCGGTGTCCAGGAAGAAGACGATCACGAACGGGAAAATGAAGTTGGCCGGGAAGCTCGCCAGCACCTGCACCACGGGCTGCATGTACTGGGAGACCTTGGGGTTGAATCCGATCCACACGCCGACCGGGACCCAGATCACCGACGACACCGCCACCACGACGGCGACCCTGATCAGCGTCAGCGCGCCGAGCCCGAACGCGGTCCAGATCAGGCCTATGCCGCCCTGGCCGGCCCCGATGTAGGCGAGCAGGCTGTACACGCCGTACCCGATGATGCACGTCGCCGCCACCGCGAACACGACGTCCCCGGTCCTTCGCCGCCTCGCGTGACTGACCAGGCTCTGATCGTCGGTGCCGGTCACGGCACCCATCACCCGGTTGACCGGCCGGGCGAGTACCTGCCTGCCGCGCCCGGCCATGCCTGGCCAGCTGGACCGGTGCAGCAGGTCGAGGAACAGGGACTTGGGCTTGAGGCTGCCCTCGGTCAGCTCCTGCCTGAACCGCTCGACGTAGGCCACTAGCGGGCGCCAGAACACGAAGTTCACCGCCAGGATCATGATGATCATGGTGACGATGCCGAACAGGACGTGGTTCAGGTCCCCCTGCTGCTCGGCGACGCCCACGTACGAGCCCACGCCAGGCAGCGTGTAGCCCTTTCCGTTGACCGTGATCAACTCGGACGCGGTCAGGAAGAACCAGCTTCCGCCGAAGCTCATCATGCCGTTCCAGACCAGGCCGATCGCGCCGCCGGGCACGTCGATCGCCCAGAACCGCTTCCACCGGGACAGGCCCATCAGCCGGCTCGCCTCGTCGAGCTCATCGGACTGGGTGGTCAGCGAGTGGTAGAAGGAGAACGTGATGTTCCAGGCCTGGGCCGTGAACACGGCGAATACCGCGGCTGCCTCCAGGCCGAGTTCGGAGCCGGGGAACAGCCTGAGGAAGAACGAGACGGTGATGGTGAGGAAGCCGAGCACGGGCACGGACTGGAGAATGTCCAGCGCCGGGATCATGATCACCCGGCCCCGCCTGCTCCGCGCGGCCAGGAGCGCGTAGCCCAGGCTGAACGCGTAGGAGAAGAACAGCGCGATGAACATGCGCAGCAGGCTGCGCGCGGCATAGTAGGGCAGTTCCGCCGGTGAGGTGTTGAACGCGCTCTGGCTGGGCGCGATCGGCACCCGCGCGCTGGCCCCGATCCGCACGACCGCGTAGATGAGCAGGAAGATGCCGGCCCCGACTAGGGCGTCGACCGGCCGGAACCTGAACCTGCGCAGCGTCTCCCCGCTGGGGAAAGTGCGGATCACGGCCACGTCTGCTCCTCAGTGCAGCTCGGTAAAACTGCAATGGCCAGCATAAACACCGGCCGCAGCAGCTTAGAAGCTGACGTGCAGGTGGCGCGGGGCGCGGAACTCCCAGCCCCGGAATTCTGGGTTAACGGTCAGTGCCAGCTGGGGAAACCGGGCGAGAAGCTCTTCCAGCGCGATGCGGATCTGTGCGCGGGAGAACGCGTGCCCGGCACAGAAATGCTTACCGCTGCCGAAGGCCAGGTTGCTCCGCTTGGCGCGGAAGATGTCGAATGTGCCAGGGTCGGCGAACCGGTCCGGGTCGCGGTTGGCGGCCGATACCAGCGCGCCGACGGGGGCGCCGGCCGGGATCACCGCGCCGCCGAGTTCGATGCCGGCGGTGGCCTGCCGGGTCTGGGTACCGATCGGCGAGATCCAGCGCAGGCCCTCCTCCACCGCGGCGGGCAGCAGGTGTCCGGGGTCTTCCCTGACCGCGTCCAGCTGGGCCGGGTTGCACAGCAGGCCGGCCAGCGTCGTGCCGCCGCCATGGCCCGGCTCCTGCATGCCGCCGAGCAAGATCACCTTGAGCGTGGGCATGACCGCGTCCTGGTTCCTGGTCGTGCCGGTCCCGCTGTGCAGGAGGTGGGAGATCGTGCTGTCGTCCGGATCCCCGGCGAGCCGGTCGAAGACGGGCGTCAGCTCCTGGTCGATCTCGGCCGAGCAGGCCCGCCCGACGGCCCCGCGCTCCGGGTTCCCCTCGAAGTTGATCACGCCCAGGTGCAGCCGCCAGAACCAGTCACGCAGCCGCTCCGCGCTCAGATGCCCGACGCCGAGTACCTTTCCCAGTGTCATAACAGACAGTGGTTCGAAGTACTGGGCCATCAGCTCGGCACGGTTTCCCTCGGCGAGCACGTCAAGGAGTTGCCTGGCTACCGGGCGGACCAGGTCGTCGATGTAGCCGGCGACGTTCTTCGGCCGGTACTTCGTGTCGAGTGCCCGGCGCAGTTCCAGGTGCCGGTCGCCGTCCACGGTGAGGATCGTGGGCGAGCCGAACGTCCGGTCCACCGGCGAGTCGTCCAGCTCGGCGCTGAACAGCTCGGGGTGGGTGACCGCGTACTCCACGTCCTGGTAGCGGGTCACGAACCACAGGCCGACCGCGGGGATGTAGCAGACCGGGGCGTGCTCGCGCAGCGTCGCGTAGATCGGGTAGGGATCGGCCTCTAGATCCGCTACCGCGATCGACTCGGCGAAGGCCACGGTATCCACGACAACAGATCGTATGGAAGCGAACGAGTTAACGTCAAGGGTTCGGTCACGGACAGTTCACGCACCAACATGCACGTGCAGATGCATGTGCAGCGATATGCTTCCCGGATGCGGCGGAACCCGGTTAGACGGCTCCTCTGGTTGTCCTTGCCCGCGGTTTCCAGCCCGGTCGGCGGCGGGCTGATCAAGCTCGGGCACGGCAGCACGTGGGCGGCGGTCAGCGTTGCCGTGGCGCCCTATGTCGTATGCGCGCTGCTATACGCGACCTTCATCGTCGGCTACCTCGCCGCCGTGCTGCGCTATGTGTGCAGCGGAGCCGACGGGCAGCAGGCGATGGAGCGCCTGATCACCGTGTCGGCGAACGCCGTGGTGTCGATCCTCACCCTTGAGCCCGGTGCCCGCGCTGCCGAGCAGCCTCGTAAAGAGCTATCGTCCCCGCGCTCGCCGCGTTGAGCGAGCTGGCCGCGCCGGTGATGGGGATCCTCAGCAGGACGTCGCAGGCCTCGCGCCAAGCCGTGCTCAGGCCGGTTGTCTCGTTGCCGATGGCGAGCAAGGTGGGCCGGGTGAGGTCGTGGTCGGCGATGCCGGCCGTGCCGTTCTCGTCGGTGCCCGCGATCGTGAACTCTTTCGCCCACGCGCTGACGTCGAGGGCCGACGCGGCGCGGACGACGGGAAGAGCGAAGATGGACCCGGTGCTGGCCCGGACGGACTTCGGGTCGTAGGGGTCGGCGGCGTGCCCGGTGACGATGAGGCACGCGGCGCCGAACGCGTCCGCCGACCGGATCAGCGTGCCGATGTTGCCCGGCGTATTCGGGCGGTCGAAGGCAACGCCGAGGAAGGTATCGGTGACGGTGACCCGCCGGAGGTCGTCCGGCGGTATCTCCGCCACGGCCACCAGCTCCGGCGGCTCGTCCGGCTTCTCGCCTAGTTCGGCGAGCAGCTCCGTGCTCATCGCTACCCGCTGGGTGTCCACAGCGTCCACGGTGTCGCTCGCCCACCGGGACAGGGCACGGTCCGCGTCATAAATCAGCGCGCGCAGCGGCCAGCCGTGCCGGACGGCAAGAGTGATCGGGCGTACGCCCTGCACCAGGAACTCACCGGCCCGTTGCCGCTTGTGCCGGTTCACCAGCAATGCCTGCCACTGCTGAAATGTCGCGTTCCTTGACGAAATCCGGATGCTACCGGTCATTCGCGTCGCCTAATCTCGATGATCGTGAACCACGTGCTGCGGACGGAACGCCTCCTCCTCGACCCCGTCACGGCGCTTGACCTTACCGCGCTCGCCGCGCACTGGACCCAGCCGGACGTACGCAAGTTCCTGTTCGACGGGGCGATCCTGTCCGCCGAGGAGATCATCACGGTGATCGCGGAAAGCCGCCGCGACTTCGCGGCCGGCGGCTACGGGTTCTGGGTCATCAGGGAACTCGCTGATGACGACGGCGCGCTGGCGGGCACGGTCGGGCTGCGCCAACTGGATGAGCTTGGCCCGGAGATCGTCTACAGCCTGACGCCCGGCGTGTGGGGCAAGGGCTACGCGACGGAGGCGGCCGGCGCGGTGGTGGACTACGCGCTCGGCGCGCTCGGCCTGCCCGAGGTGCTCGCCGAGGTCGACAACGGCAACGCGGCGTCAGCCGCGGTCATCACACGGCTCGGCCTGGTGCCGTTCGAAGTGGTCCCCGGCCTGCTCGGCCCCATGACCCGCTACCGCAAAACCCGGCCACAACGGGGCACATAGCCCGCCCGCGTGCCGGGCAAGCAGTTAGCCTGGGGGGATATCCACTTCGTCGCTTTCCCCGCAGCGGGTCACCAGAGTTCTCAGCGCCGTCTCCTTTACGGTCGCGCTCGGTTACGGGATCGTCGCACCGGTCATTCCGCAGTTCGCACGGCAGTTTGGCGTGAGCGTGGCCACCGCGGCGAGCGTGATCAGCGCGTTCGCGCTGATGCGCGTGATCGGGGCGCTGCCGGCCGGCCGCCTGGTGGACCGCTTCGGCGAGTCGCCGGTGATGGCGGCCGGGATCGGGATCGTGGCGGTGAGCAGCATCATGGCCGGCTTCTCCCGGTCCTTCGCCGAACTGCTCGTGCTGCGCGGGGTCGGCGGATTCGGCTCGGCGATGTACTCGATCAGCGCCCAGGCACTGCTGCTCGCCACCGTGCCGAGCGAGCAGCGAGGCCGGGCCAGCGGGCTGTACAGCGGCTCGTTCCTCATCGGCGGCATCGGCGGCCCCGCCATCGGCGGGCTGATCAGCGCCTGGTCCCTGCGCGCGCCATTCTTCATCTACGGGATCATGCTGCTGATCCCTTCTTCTATAGCGCTCGTTCGCCTCCGGGGCGCCGCGAGCCAGCGCCTTCCCTCGTCGCCAAAGACCGGCTGCCTGGGGTGGGTTCGAGGGAAAAACACAGTCCAGGCACCGGCGCGCCCCTTCAGCTCACTCGCGGCTGTGCTACGGAACCGGGCGTACGTGGCCGCGGCGGTGGCCAACCTGGCCGACGGGTTCGCGATCCTCGGTGTGCGGTCCGCGATCATCCCGCTGTTCGTGCACGCCGTCCTGCACAAGTCCCCGGTCTGGACGGGGATCGGATTCGGCGTGTTCACCGGGCTGAACGGGCTGGTGCTGCTGCCCGGCGGCCGCCTGGCCGACACGCTCGGGCGGCGGCCGGTCATCGTGGCAGGCTGCCTGATCTCAGCGGGCGGCCTGGTCATGCTCGCGGTGCTGCCCGGCACGGGCGCCTTTCTCGCGGCGCTCGCCGTCGCCGGGTTCGGTTCAGGCCTGCTCGACGTGGCGCCGTCGGCGATGATCGGCGACCTGCTCGACGGGCGGGGCGGGACCCTCGTCGCCGCTTATCAGATGGCCGGGGACACCGGCGCCGTCACCGGTCCGGTCGCGGCCGGCTTCCTGGTGGACAGCGTGTCGTATTCGGCCGCGTTCGGCGTGGCGGCAGGCGTGCTCGGGGTGGCCGCGGTGCTCGGCCTGGCCGCGCCGGAGACGCGGGGTCGTGCGGCACCGGAACCACGCCAGGGTGCGGAGACAAGCACCACGGCTAGTTATGAGCAATAAGGGCTTCCTGGCGACACCGGTCCAGGAGAGCGCGACCATCGGCGGGTTGGACGCGGGGCCGTCCGGACGCCAGTCCGTGGCCGGTACCAGGCCAGGATCCACCAGCTCCAGGCCGCCGAACAGCTCCAGGATCTGCTCGCGGGTACGGAACCGGGTGCGGCCGAGGCCTTGCCGCATGACCGCTTCCAGCGTGGCCGAACTGTCGGTCTGGACCATGTGGTTGATGAACACGCAACTGCCGGACGGCAGCGCGTCGACCAGCGCGCCCACCAGCGCGGCGGGCTTCTCCTCGTCCAGGAGAAAGTGCAAGATGCCGCACAGCGCCAGGCCGATCGGCCGGTTCCAGTCGAGCAGTTCGCGGGCGGCGCTGAGGATGCCTTCGGGATCGCGGAGGTCGCCACGGACCGCGAACGTCTGCTTCTCGTCGGCCAGCAGGGCGGTGGCGTGCGAGATCACTACCGGGTCGTTGTCCAGGTAGACGACGCGGATGTCCGGGTTGAGCCGCTGCGCGATCTGGTGCACATTCTGCGCGGTGGGCAGTCCGGATCCGATGTCGAGCAGCTGGGTCAAGCCCTCGCCGCTGACCATGTACCTGATCACGCGGGCAAGCACGTGGCGCTGTGACCGTACGCTGCTCTTGACCGCCGGCAGCAGGGTGACCATGCGGTCCGCCAGCGTCCGGTCGACCGCGAAGTTGTCCCGCCCGCCGAGCAGGTAGTCATAGACGCGCGCGTTGTTGGGGCGAGATGTGTCGACCTTGGCCGGCTCGGTCACGAGAAGAACTTTAGGACTTACCGGCGGCAGTTGTGAACAATCGTCACAATCGAGATCTTCGGGCCGGGGCGGAGCGACCGCGGCGTTGGCCTCTAGTCGCTCCGCCCCGGCGGGCCGCTGGCTTCGTGGCGCGTGGCGCGGGCCGCTGGCCAGGTGGCGCGAACAGCGCGGAACATTACTCTTTCGCGGAGGAAATACCTGCTCACAGCAGGGTTTTCTACCGCGTTGGACCCATTTACCGCGTTGGCATCGCTCCGCGGTGTCCGTGCCGGTCGCTTTGCGGACACTGGTGACGATGGCACCCGTTCTTCGTGACGATGATTCCGATCGGCCATACCGGTTTATGGAGGCTTGTCGCGGGTAATATTCACCTTTCGCCCCTGATGACTCATCCCAACTTGACCTTCGGGCGCCAAGGTGGAACCCTAGACATGTTGATTGCGAGGGCGGAGGCTCTCTTCCCCTCGCGTGCTACCTAAGTGCCCACTCTGGTCACTCAGCGTGGAGGACCTTAACACTATGGCGAAGGCTCTATTCGGCCACGTCGGCGGTCCCGACCCTCGTGTGGTATCCGAGATGCGCCGCCTGCAGCAGCGCGTCCGGGACCTGGAGGTCGAGCTCGGCCGGCTCCAGGAAGAGAACGACGCACTGACTGCGGAAGCAGCTCAGTCGATGTTCGCGGAGGATCGGGAACCCGCACTGGCCTGACCAGCGGTTTCCGTTTGGATGCCACTCTCGGCGAGGCTCAACAGCCTCGCCGGAAGAGAGTGGCATCTTGCCATTCCCGGTCCGGTTTGACCTCAGTCATCCGGTTTGTGCGCGGCGTTCCGTCATGATGAAGCGGGCTCCTGGTGCCGCCACCGGTCTTGGGCCCACAGGGCTCAGTGTGATCCAGCTAGGTCGCGCCCCCGGTCTCTGCTCCTGGTTCATTTTGCCCTCCATCGACTCAGTTACTGTAAGTGACCAGAACCGTTCGCCCAGAAACCCGCATTCGGCGGCTAAGCGTTCCGTATCCGGGCACCACTGGATGTTATGACTCTGTGTAGCCAATCTATTGCTCTGTGTAATTGGCTGTGCTAGAACGGGTAACGCTGTTGCCCGCCCCCCAGCGCCTGCCCCCAAGCAGACGTGGACATAGCGCATCGGAAGAAAGTTGCCTCCCCCGCTAAAAGGCACATCAGGTCCCGAACGTCAGCCCGACCCGGCGGCGAACGCCATCCGCGCGGATGAACTGCGCCGCTGGTCCCCCGAGCTGACGCATCCAGGTAAAGCCGGACTGCTACTTCACGGAGTGGCGGGCATCGGCAAGTCAATGCTCGCCGGACACATCGCCGACCAGGTCATCGGCGACCATCCGGGGACACAGGTCATCACCGTCAGGGGCGCCCTGACGGTGGAGCACCTAGTCCAGATTCTGGTCGCCGACAGACCATCGCTGGTGATCCTCGACCAGTTCGACACCAACCTCACGGACGGGACGATCACCGACCGCGGGCTGGCCGCCGTGCTGCTGTGCCTGATGGAGGAGATCGCCGACCGCGACGACGAACGCCGGCGAACCAGGGTCATCGTCACCGCACGGCAGCCGCTCACGCTCGGCCCGCGCATCCTGGTCCACCAGCTGGGGGCGCTCACCTGGTGGAGCGCGAACGAATTCGCCCGTTCACTGCCCAGGCTAGGGAAACTAAGCAACGCGGACCGGGAGTACGCGTGGCGGCTGACCGCGGGCAATCCGGGATCCATGCGAGCCTTCGACGCGCGACTGGCCGACGTCACATTCGCCGAACTCGCGGACAGCCTGGCCAAGGGGATCGCCGCCAGGATCGGCCTAGTGGCCACGGCGCTCTTCCCGCCTGGTCTCGACGAGCCGGCCGCGGCGGCCATCGCGGCCACCGTCGAGTCCGTGCTGAACCCGCCGGCGGTGGCCGCAGGGGTGGATGCCGCTCCGCACGCGGCGGCGGAGCCGGCCGGCGGAAAATGGCGCACAAAGCTACGGGCGCTGCTGCGGGTACTGTCGGCCGCTGGCGTCGTGGCGATGATCGCCTGCGCGCCTCTCGTGATCAAGTCGCTCATCGCCAGGTCCACCACCCCGGCTGTCGCGGCCAGTGCGGCCGCTCCGTACTCCGCGATCTCCCTGCTCTTCCCGTTCCCCTCGGCCACGGTCTTGGTGCGGGCGCCAAGCCCCGCCCAGCATGTTCCGCCCGCTCCGACTCCGGAGGCGGCAGCCGCCACGTGGCTCGCCGGCAACGTGACCAGCGGAACGGTCATCGGCTGCGATCCGGCCATGTGTGCCAGCCTGAGCCACCAGGGCGTGCCCCAAGCCGACCTGAGCCCGCTTCGCACCGGTGCCGACCTGACGACCGACGCCCTGATCGTGGCGACGCCGCGGGCGCGCACGCTGATGGGCTCCGCCATCGCGGCGGCCGCACCCGAACTGGCCGCCAGCTTCGGCACAGGTACAGGGCAGGTACAGGTGCGGGAAGTCACTCCGGGAGGCGTCACGGCCTACTCCTCACTTATGGCCGCCGACGTGGCCTCGCGCCGCGAAGGCGGCAACCTGATCCTCGGCAACGCGGGCATCAAGTCGGCCGGCGACAACTGGGTGGTGCTGTGCAGCGGCCACGTGGACAGCAGGATCCTGCTCGCGCTTGCCGAGATGGCGCATTCCACGCCGCTGACGATCGCGTCCTTCGGAGCGCCCAACCCCGGCGCTCCCCAATCGGTGCCGGTGCGTTCGGTGCTGATCGACGTCGCCAACCCGGTGGCGGCCGCGGCTTACCTCCAGGTGCAAGACCCATCCATGCAACCACTCGTGGTGCGGATCGGACACGCGAGCCTATGGGTCGAGTTTGGCGCACCGAGTCCGCTCGGCCTGTTCCAGGCGAGCTCGTAGTACACCGCATGTCCCCGCACACCTTGGAAGGGTCAAATGAAAATCCTGATCGCAACCCCCCTCGTGCTCGGCGCAGCGCTCGTCACGCCGGCTGTTCCCGCCTACGCGAGCATCAGCGCGTCGCAGGCCACGACCGACGGCTGGGTCCGGCTGGCGAACCTGTCGCCTACCGCCGGCACCTGCGACCTCTACCTGTACTCGTTCGGCAACAGCAAGGCGCTGATGGTCCTGCGCGATGTGGACTACGGACGCGTCTCCGCCTACTCCGCCCTGCCGGCCGGCGACTACACGGTCACCATGCGCGTGTCCGGCCGGCCAGCCAGTTCCCCGGCGGTGGCCTCAACGGCATTGATGCTGATGGGCAACATGGAGTACACGGTGGCGGCCATGGGGACCGGTGCGCACGAGCGGTTCCAGACCATCGATGACAGCAGTTCCGTCGCTTCGGGTAAGTCGGCTGTCCGTATCCTCCAGGCCGCGGACACGACCACCAGGACCGCCGAGATCGGGAAGCAGCAGGTCGGCAGCAACCTGACGTTCGGTGACATCACCCACTACCAGACGGTGGCAGCGGGCAGCCAGCAGGTGAGCGTCAGCACCAGCGACGGCACGGCCAGCACCGACGTGCAGCTGTCCCCGAACTCCACGCACACTCTGGTCGTGCTCAACGGGTCGAAAGGACCCCAGATATCTGCGCTGACGGACGCCGCCGGCACCATCGCGCGGCCGAGCGGCGGCGCGGCCACCGGGTTCGGCGGAACCGCGCCGCGGCCGCTGTCCTCGCCGCTGCCGTGGCTGGCCATGATCGCTGCCGGTGCATTCGCTTTCGCCATGGGCCGGCGGCGGCGCGCGTCGTCACGGTCGTCGTCGCGGTCGTCGTCGCGGTGACCAGGCCGACCTGGCTGCGCGCGCTGGGTCTGGCCGTGGCAGCGGCGGGCGTCGCCGGCCTGCTGGCGTCCCGCGCGAGCGGGACACCAGTCCCGGCCCCGGCCCGTGCCACGATCGCGGAACAGCGACTGCTCACGCCGCGGCTTGGCGGCGGCACCGCGTCGGCGTCGGACGCGTCCCCGGTTGAGCTGATCATCCCCGCGATCGGCGTGCGCACCCGGCTCATCCGGCTCAGCCTGAGACAGTCCGGCGCATTGCAGGTGCCTTCCACCACCACGGTGGCCGGCTGGTTCGACGACGGGCCGGCTCCCGGGCAGCCGGGACCGGCGATCATCGCCGGACACGTGGACAGCTTCAAGGGCCCGGGTGTCTTCTTCGACCTCAGCCAGCTCCGCCGCGGTGACCGGATATACGTGCGACGTTCCGATGGCACCATGGCCGTGTTCACGGTCACCGTGGTCCACCTGTACCTCAAATCCGCGTTCCCGACCACGGCGGTGTACGGGCCCGCGCCCGGGGATCAGCTCCGGCTGATCACCTGCGGCGGAACGTTTGACTACCAGGACCGCTCGTACCTGAGCAACGTCGTGGTCTACGCGGTCGCCGCAACCACCGGCCCGTTGTAGCCCGGCCCTCGCCGCCCGGGTGGCCGGTGTGCCGGCCACCCGATGTGCGGGTTCGTTTCGGTGCGGACCGGTTTCGGCCGGTTGGCTCGGCCGGTTTCGGGCCGCCCGGCGGGCTCTAGGCTTCCCTGTAGCACGGAAGATTTCTCCAACGCGGTAGAAGAAGCTGCTGTGAGCAGGTATTTCTTCCGCGTTGGACTGATGTTCCGCGTTGCGTGCCGGAAATGGCCGATTAATCCTCCGCGCAGGAAAATCGTCGACGTCGATCGCGAGTCGACCACTGCACCCAAGCCACATCAGCATCGTTCGCATCTCCCGCCCCGTCGCCGCACCGTCGCCGGGGCGTCGCCTCCCGCCCGAAAGTGATTCAGCCGACCCTCAACGTGGTCTATTGGAGACGGCGAGCGTCTTAAATACCGATGAGTAGTCGAACAGCGACTGAACGAGAGCGGACGAAGCGGGCAACGAGCGAGTGGCCGAGCCGTTGCACCGCATGTCCGCAGGCTTCCGGGGATTCGGCAGGCCGGCCGCTAGCCCGTGAATCTGACCTGCGGTAGCGCATCGGCTGCCGTGCCACCCCTAGCGAGGCACCAGGAAAGGGGTGTAACTTCACGCTAGGGTCAGATTCAGACTCCGGGGGCAAGCGGAACTTAGGTCACAAGGAGCGCGCATGGCGGCTGGGGAACAAATGCGGCAGGACAGCCTGGCGGAGAGCGACAGGAGCAAGAACTACAAGTGGATCGCCCTGTCGAACACCACGCTCGGCATCTTGATGGTGACGATCAACCAGTCGATCCTGCTGATCTCCCTTCCGGCACTGTTCCGCGGCATCAATCTCAATCCGCTGCAGCCGTCGAACACGTCGTATTTCCTCTGGGTGTTCATGGGGTTCTTGCTGGTCACCGCCGTGCTGGTGGTCAGCTTGGGGCGGGTAGGCGACATCTACGGCCGGGTCAAGATGTACAACCTCGGCTTCGCGATCTTCACGATCTTCTCGATCCTGCTGTCGGTGACGTGGCTGACCGGAGTTCCGGGCGCGTTGTGGATCATCATCATGCGGGTCTTCCAGGGCGTGGGCGGCGCGTTCCTGTTCGCTAACTCCAGCGCCATCTTGACCGACGCGTTCCCGCAGGACGAACGCGGCAAGGCGATGGGCATCAACGGCATCGCCGCGGTGGCCGGCTCGTTCATCGGCCTGATCCTCGGCGGCGTGCTGGCCCCGGTGGAATGGCGGCTGGTGTTCCTGGTCTCGGTGCCGTTCGGACTGTTCGGCACCATCTGGGCGTACCTCAAGCTCCGCGACAACGGCATCCGCATCCCGGCGAAGATCGACTGGCTCGGCAACGCGCTGTTCGCGATCGGGCTGATCGCACTGCTCACCGGCATCATCTACTCGCTGCTCCCCTACGGCGGGCACCCCACCGGATGGACCAACCCGTGGGTGCTGACGGCCGTCTTCGGCGGCATCGCGATCCTGGTGCTGTTCGGCTGGGTGGAGACCAAGGTGCCCGCGCCGATGTTCCGGCTCGGCCTGTTCCGGATCCGGGCGTTCACCGCCGGGAACATCGCCGGCCTGCTCGGCGCGCTTGGCCGCGGCGGCATGCAGTTCATGCTGATCATCTGGCTGCAAGGCATCTGGCTGCCGCAGCACGGCTACAGCTTCTCCCAGACGCCGCTGTGGGCCGGCATCTACCTGGTCCCGCTGACCCTCGGCTTCCTGCTGCTCGGCCCCGTCTCCGGAGCGCTGTCTGACCGGTGGGGGTCCAGGATCCTCGCCACCGGCGGCCTGGTCATCTCGGGCGCGTCCTTCCTGCTGCTCGAACTGCTGCCGATCAACTTCAGCTACATCTGGTTCGCGCTGCTGATCTTCCTGTTCGCGGTCGGCATGGGCATGTTCTTCGCCCCCAACCAGGCAGGGGTCATGAACAGCCTGCCGCCGGACCAGCGCGGCGCCGGCGCCGGAATGCTCAACACCTTCCAGAACTCGGCCAGCGTGCTGTCCATGGGCCTGTTCTTCACCATCGTCACCCTCGGGCTCGCCTCCCGGCTGCCCGCCCATCTGTACAAGGGCCTGATCGCGGCCGGCGTCGCACCCGGCCCGGCCCATCTCGTCGCCAACGAGCCGCCCATCGGCAGCCTGTTCTCGGCCTTCCTTGGCTACAACCCGATCCAGGAACTGCTCGGGCCCACCGGGGCGCTGCAGCACCTGTCGCCGAGCCAGGCCGCGTACGTCACCGGCCGCTCGTTCTTCCCCAAGCTCATCGAGCAGCCGTTCGCGGCCGGCCTGCACCTCGCCTTCACCTTCGCCGCCATCGCAACCGCCATCGCGGTCATCGCCTCCGCCATCCGCCCCAAGCACTATGTGCACGCCAGCGAACCGGTCATCGAGGAACTGGCCCAGGGCGCGGCCGAGACCGCGGGCATCGTTGGCTTGGACGAGACGTCAGACCTGCCTGGCCTGAGCGGCGAGACTCGGACAAGCAGCGGCTGAGCCAGTGACCGCCAGCAAAGGCGAAGAGCGGCTGCTGAGCATCGGCGCGGCGGCGGCCCGCACCGGGGCCACCGAACGAGCGCTGCGCTATTACCAGCAACTCGGGCTGCTCACCCCGTCGGCGAGCACGCCGGGCGGCATGCGCCGCTACTCGGAACAGGACCTGGCCCGGGTGGACCGCATCCGGCAGTTGCAGGCGCTGCTCGGGCTCAACCTCGACGAGATCGCCGTGGTCCTGCGCAACGAAGACCGGATGGCGCAGATAAAAGATGCCTACCGGCACGAGCAGACCAGCGACGACGAGCGGCGGGAACTGGCCGCGGAGAGCCTGCGCTTGCAGCAGGAGCTGCGCTGTACGGTCCACGCCAAGCGGGCGGCGATCGAGACCTTCCTGGCCGACCTGGACGCCCGCATCTGCCGCACACGTCACCTGCTCGACCAGATGACGAGCGCTCCCGCCGGCGAGGAGCCGCGGGCCCGTCCGGGGCGTCCCAGGGATCCGCAGCTCGAGGCACGGGTACTCACGGCAGCCCTTGGCATCTACGCCGAGGCGGGCTGGTCGGGGTTCAGCTTCGACGCGGTCGCACGGCGGGCCGGGGTCGGACGAGCACCGCTCTACCTGCGCTGGCAGGCGAAAGAGGACCTCCTGCTGGCCGCGCTGAGCGCGCACAGCAGCACAATTCCGCTCCGGTCCTGCGGGAGTCTGCGCGACGACCTGATCGAGTACACCACCAGGCTGCTCGAGAGCAGATCCGGCCCGGAGAGCTGGGCGTTCCGGCGGATTCAGCTCGAGGCCACCGTCAACCCCGCGCTGCACGCAAGGTTCTCCACCGAGATCGCCGCCCCGCACATCGACGCGGCCAGGGCGGTGCTGCACCAAGCGATCGAACGAGGCGAGATTTCCGCGGAAACCCCCGTGGATCTCCTGCTATCCAGCCTGTACGGCGCGGTCTACAGCCAGACGGCGCCGGCCGATGACGCCCGCCGCTACGCCGGGCAGATCGTCGACTTCGTCCTTGGCAGGTCCCCGGTACCGGTGCACTCTTAACACGCGCGGCTCGCACGGCCTATCGGTAAAACCACAGCCAGTTTATATAGAAATTTTATATAGATTGGTTATGCTTGCCGCATGGGACAGGAGGCAGAAGACCGGATCGCGGCGGCTGAGGCGCTTTACCGGCTGATCACGGCCGCGGTGCGACAGCAGCCACGCGACATCAGCCTGACCTCGGCGTCGACGCTGGCCACGCTGGAACGGACCGGTCCGCGGCGGATCACCGACCTGGCGATCGTCGAAGGGATTACCCAGCCCGCGATGACCTCGCTGGTGACAGCCCTGGAGAGGTCGGGCCTGGCCGAACGGCGCGCGGACCCGCGGGACCAGCGCGTCGTCCTGGTGGCGCTCACCGAGGCGGGCGCGGACTACCTTCGCTTCCGGCGGCGGGCCGCGGCGGAGGCGTTCGCGCGGCTGATCGACAAGCTACCGCCGGAAGAGGCCGCCGCCCTGCTGGCGGCGACCCCGGCACTGCGGCGACTGCACGAGCTTGACGACGAGCAGCGGTCCGCGGTAAATCCGCTCGGCAAGGCACGGTAGAGGCAGTTTCATGCGATGGAAGGTGCCGCGCCCCCAACCGGAGACAATCGAGACCGGCGGTCCGCCGGACACCGCGACGGTGGTCATCGGGATCGACGGCTTGCCCGGGTCCTGGGATGCGTTCCGCTGGGCATGCCGGGAGACCCGGCGGCTGGGCGGCAGGGTCGTCGTCGTCCTGATCAGGCCCGCGACTGAGGCCGGCCTGGCGGCGATGCTGCGCGAAGCGGGCAACCTTGACCTCACCGTGGTCGAGGCTTGCGGCGACGCGGTGGCCGAACTGCTGCGGATCACCAGGGAACTGCACGCTGACTTGCTCGTCGTCGGCGGATCCGCGAGGGCCAGGCACCGGCTCACAGGTGCCATCGGGCCGCGCCTGGCGGCCCGATGCCGGGAATCGGTGGTCGCGGTCGTGCCCCCGTCAATGCCGGGTGGCGAGAACTAGGCGGCGGAAGGCGATTATCCTCGCGCTGGTGAGCAGTCTCCTCTGACGAGGAATGCCGGCGTAGCGATTGGAGAAGTACCGATGGCAACCGCGTGGACACCCGTCACCGTGTCGAGGCGCATCGACGCCCCAGCCCACACGATCTTCCAGGTCCTGACGGATCCGGGCCGCCACGTCGAGCTTGACGGGTCCGGGATGCTGCGCGGCGCGGCCAGCACCGACGTCATCAAGGGCGTAGGCGATGTCTTCGTGATGACTATGTACTACCTGGCCCTCGGCGATTACGAGATGAACAACCACGTTGTCGAGTTCGAGCCGGACCGGCGTATCAGCTGGGAGCCGGAAGCCGGACGCGGCCACCCGGAGGCAGCGGCGGACGGAGCCCGCTGGGGGCACCGATGGAGTTACCTGCTCGAGCCGGATGGCCCTGACGCGACCGTGGTGACCGAGCTATACGATTGCTCACGCGCGCCTGAACATCAGCGTATAGGCATGGACAACGGGCGCACCTGGATCGAGAGCATGACAAAGACACTAGAACGCCTCGATCGGCTGTGCACAGGGTGACCTCATGCAAGCTGCCCACGAAGGCTTGCGCAATTCTTGCGACGTGTAGTTGCGTTTTGCAAAATAAGTCGGGTCATTTCCGCAAGCAATTACCAGTGGGCACCGCGAGTCTTTGCCGTTCGAATTTAGCCGCTGAACTTGGCAGTAGCCGATGCCCCTCCCGCAGGAAGCGGCAGAGACAACAGTCGTCTTATAGTTTTGAATAAAAATCCTTGATTTGCTTTACATCGTCGTATCTTTGCAGAAATATGTTGTTATCTGTACATCCCACAGGACCAGCCGCGGCAGCCAGCCTCCCGCCGCATTCGTGCGACGGCCATTACCCCTATCCCGTGGTGCCTTGATGGCAGGTAAGGCCTCCTGCCGTCAGGAATAGCACCGCCATGTCCGCCTGCTATTACCGCAGGCGCCTTGCCGGATTCCATCATGCGGCGCTTTGCGCTGCCCAAATTCCCCCCGGTATCCCGCACAGAAACGCTAAAACTACATGAATGATCATGAGCAGAGCAGATCCACGAGCTCATTCGTCCGTACGCTCGTGCGGAGCTGTGGCCGCAATCGCAACGCCCGGCGGCGCGGCCGGTTCGCGGCGGTCTTCGTGGCCGCCTTCGCGCTGACCGGCGCCGCCGTTCCCGCACTGACCGCGGTTCCCGCCTATGCGCAGGCCGGAACCCCGCCCTACTGGGCCGACTCGCCATTCAACGTGCCGAGCGGCACCGGCGCGAGCGTCCCGTTCACCGAATACTCGGCGGTGAACGCCTCCACCAACGGCTCAGTCATCGGCCCCTCATTCGTTCAGGGCTCGCTGCCGTCCGAAGCGGTCGGCCGAGAGGCCGTGCAGCTAACCGCGCAGGGCCAGTACGTGAAGTTCACGCTGACCAGCGCGGCTAACGCGTTCGACCTGCACTATGCGCTGCCCCAGGGCGCCTCGGGCACGCTGTCGGTCTACGTCAACGGCACCGAGCTGAGCCAGCAGCTGTCCCTCACCTCCTCGTACAGCTACATCAGCACCGGAGGCATCACCGGCAGCGATACGCACAAGTTCTACGACGACGCCAGGATGATGCTCGGCCAGACGGTCGCGGCGGGCAGCACGGTGACCTTCCAGGTGAACTCCGGCAACACCGCGCTGCCGTACACGATCAACGTGGCGGACTTCTTCAACGTCGGCGCGGCGGCCAGCCAGCCCGCCAACTCGGTGTCGGTGGCTAGCTACGGCGCCGACCCCACCGGCAAGAACAGCTCGGTGAGCGCCTTCAACAGCGCCATCTCCGCGGCGAACTCGTCCGGCGAGTCGGTGTGGATCCCGTCAGGCACCTACATGATCAACTCGCCGCTGACGGTGAGCAGCGCGACCATCGCAGGCGCCGGCTACTGGTACACGATGATCGATTCCAACGAAATGATCGACAATACGTCGGCCGACTCCGGCGCCATCAACCTCAGTAACTTCGCGATCATGGGCAATACCGTCGGCCGTAACGACAGCAGCACAGAAAACGCGATCGATGGCTCTCTCGGTACCGGGTGGACGGTCAACTCGCTGTGGATCCAGGACACCAACGTGGGCTTCTGGCTCCAGTACGGCAACAGCAACTGCACGGTAGAGAACACCATCGTCCTGTCCACTGACGCCGATGGGCTGAACTTCAACGGCAACGCGACCAACTGCACGGTGAAGAACAACTTCCTCCGTGACACCGGTGACGACGGCCTGGCGATCTGGTCCTATCCGGCGGCGGACTCTGGCATCACGTTCAGCAACAACACCATCGAGTCGCCGACCCTGGCCAATGGCATCGCCGACTACGGCGGCTCTAACAACACCATCTCGAACAACGTGATCGCCGACAGCAACGCACTCGGCAGCGGCCTGACGATCTCCAACGAGCAATTCCTTTCCCCGGGCTTCACACCGCTCTCCGGCACGATTACTGCCTCCGGCAATTACCTGATCAGAGACGGTCAGTACAACCCGAACTGGGATCACCCGATGAGTGCCGTCCAGTTCGACGCGTACGACTACGCGTTCAGCGGAGTGACGATCAACTACAGCGGCGGCGCGATCCTGGACAGCCCGTACAGCGCGTTCGAGTTCGTATCCGGTGACGGAGCTGGCAATAACATCGCCGGCCTCAACATCTCCAACGTCAATGTGCAGAACCTCGGCACGGTCGTGATGCAGGCAGAAACGGACGGTTCGGCGAGCGTAAGCGGTGTGACCGCGAGCGGAGTCGGAGTCGCCGGAACGTATAACGACGAGTACGACAACGGCACCACCACACCTGGTGCGTTCACCTTCAACCTCGGCAGCGGCAACTCGGGCTGGAGCACCACCCCGCAGCTGACCGCGTTCCCCGAGCCGGCCACACCGGGGGCGCTGACCGCGTCGCCAGCCAGCCTGTCGTTCGGTGACGTTGCCTCGGGGTCGAAGAGCTCCGCTCAGGCGGTGACGGTAACCAACACGGGTGCCAGTGCGGCGTCGGTGTCCTCGGTCAGCGTCACTGGTAACTTCACCCAGACGAACAACTGCGGCAGCTCCATCGCGGCCAACGGTTCATGCACGGTAAACGTGACGTTCGCTCCGGCCAGCGGCGGCTCGCTTACCGGAACGCTGTCGGTGGCCAGCAGCGCACCGGAGAGCCCGCTGACAGTGGCGCTGTCAGGTACCGGCGTCACCTCGACCACCAACCTGGCGCTGAACCAGCCGATATCAGCCAGCAGCGACTTCCAGACCTACACGCCGCAGAACGCCAATGACGGCAATCCCAACACCTACTGGGAGAGTTCCGACGGCGCGGCGTATCCGCAGACGATCACGGTGAACCTGGGCACGGTGCAGTCGATAGGGTCGGTCACCCTGGACCTGCCGCCGTCGAGCGCCTGGAACACACGGACCGAGACGCTGTCCGTGCTCGGCTCCAATAATGGCTCGTCGTTCACTCAGATCGTGGGCTCGGCCGGGTATACGTTCAATCCCTCCACCGGCAACACGGTCACCATCAGCCTGCCGTCGGGCACCAGCGCCCAGTACGTGCGGCTGAGCTTCACCGGCAACACCGGCTGGAGCGCGGCGCAGCTATCCGAGTTCGAAGTCTTCCCAGGCGGCGGTGGTTCGACAGGCCCAGGCAGTGCCCTGACGGCCTCGCCGACCAGCTTGCCGTTCGGCAACGAGGTGACCGGGCAGGACAGCAGCGCCCAGTCGGTCACGGTGACGAACCCGGGCAGTTCCGCGGCGACGATCTCCTCGATCAGCGTCAGCGGGCAGTTCGCGCAGACCAACAACTGCGGCAGCTCAATCGCGGCCAACGGTTCATGCACGGTCAGCGTCCAGTTCGAACCCACCACCACCGGGAACGCCACCGGAACGCTCTCGGTGGCATCCAGCGCCGCGAACAGCCCGCTGACCGTACCGCTGTCCGGCACCGGTGTCACCTCGTCCACCGACCTGGCACTGAACCAGCCGGCGACCTCGAGCGGCTACACGCAAACCTACGCGCCGTCCAACGCGGTCGACGGCAACACCAGTAGCTACTGGGAGAGCACGAATAACGCCTTCCCCCAGTGGTTCCAGGTCGACCTGGGCTCGTCGGTCAGCATTAGCAGGATCGTGATGGACCTGCCGCCGTCTTCGTCGTGGGGGACGCGCACGCAAACCATCCAGATTCAAGGCAGCACCAACGGAACGACCTGGTCAAACATCGAAGCGGCGACCGGATACACCTTCAACAGCCCAGGTAACTCGGTGACCGTCACGTTCCCGGCCACATCCGTCCGCTACCTGAAGCTCACCTTCACCGCTAACACGGGCTGGCCGGCCGGCCAGCTCTCCGAACTGGGCGTCTATTCCAGCTAGTCCCCTACCCAGCTAGTCCTATCAAGCCCGGTCCCGCCCGCCCTGATCCAGGGCGGGCGGGACCTTCTTGGGCACAAATAGCGCGGTAATTTGCCCCAACGCGGTAGAAGACCTACGGGCCGGTTGCCCGTTCGGGATGAGTCGGCGCGAAATGCTGGGGGAACGCCAGGTTTCGGCACCGCTGATGGCGCAGCGCGCCGCACACCGGGCACTCAAACTGGCTCACCGCCGGTTCGAGCCGGGCGCGGGTGTCGGCGTCCAGCTTGCGGGGTTCCGGCACGGCGGGAAGCCTTACCGGCCTCCGCATCGCCAGTTCGGACACAAACCGCTGGTACTCAAGTTCGCACTCCTCGCACCGGCAACCCCGTGCCCAGGCCAGCACCGTGCCGTGCGGCGGCGGCGCGGGCGGCAGATTGCCCCATGCGGTCATCTATCCACGGTAAGACAGCGTTTACCCCGCCGCGAATTCCTGCGGTGCGGTCCGCGGGCGAACCGCCCGGGCGGGCCGCACATCGACACCGCGAACGCCGAACCGGCCGAGGGACCTGTCCGCGGCACATTCACCATGCTGGCCGGGATTCTGATGACCGACCAGCTCACGGAGAACGCCGGCAACCTGTGGGTCTGGCCGGGCACGCACCTGACGCACGCCGCGTATTTCCGCGAGCGCGGTCCGCGGATGTTCTGTGCTTACCCTCCGATCGACCTGCCCGCGCCCGAGCAGGTCACCGGACACGCGGGCGACCTGCTACTCGCTCACTACCTGCTCGGTCACAACACCGGCGGCAACTACGAGTCCGACCAGACGCGGGGCGCCCTGTATTTCCGGATCAGCAGCCACGACCACGCATCGCACCGGGAAGAGTTCCTCCAGGACACCTGGCTGGACTACGAACCGATCGCCAGCAGACCATTAGACGAGCACCGCAACTAGAACATGTTCTAGTTATGACAATCATGTGCGTTTGTACCATTGACGGCATGGGCTACGTCGTGGATGATCTGATCGGCTACCAGGCAACTGACCTGCACCCCGTCGTATCGGCGGCGTTCGCCGACTACATCATCCCGCTGCGGACCGACGTGGCGGGTCTGGACGCGACGCTTTCCCGCCGCGGCTGGGCACCAGCATGGTCGTTCGGGCTATTTCGTGAGGAACGGCTGGTGGGGTTCTGGCTCACCGGGCGAGACGAAGGACGCGACGAGGCCTACTGCATCATGGCCGGAATCCTGCCCGAAGCGCGGGGCAGTGGCTCGATTGACGCCATGTTCGCGCAGGTGCTCGCCGCCACGGGCGGGCGGCGACATCGACTGGAGTGCATTCGCGGAAACGAGCGCGCCGCCCGGGCCTACCGGCGTCTGGGCTTTCAAGCCACCCGCGTGCTGCACTACTACCAACTGCCGCGCGCGAAGGCAGCGCTCGGCGAGCCCCGTTGGCGGGCCGTCGTCGAGCCATGGATGCCCGGCGTCCTGCCCCCCGAGTCGTGGCTGAACTACCCGGCAGCGTGGCAGAACCGGCGCGAAGCGCAGCGGCGCGCGCCGCAATCCCCCGCCTGGCTGGTGGTGCGCGAGGCCGGCCTGCTGCGCGGTTCGGCCGTGCTCTTCCCGCAGAACGGAGACCTCACCGAGATAGTGGTGGATCCCGCGGCCCGCGGCCGCGGGATCGGGCGCGCCCTGCTCATGGCCGCGCTGCAGCACTCGGCACCGGCGCGGGTAGCGCTCACCACGGTTGATGCGCGGGACCAGGCGTTCTGCTCCTGGCTGGAGCGCTGCGGCGCGGAGCTCGTCATCTCGCAAGACGAAATGGTGCGCGAAGCTTCTTCCTGCTAGGGCGTCGCGTGCGGGCGTTCTGGCCAGTAGGCCCATTCCTCGAACCAGGTACAGCGGCCGTCGTCGGCGAACCGGATAACCCACAGATCGCGGTACTCCTGAGTGAGTGGTTGTCCGTACCGGACCTCGGCCCGGACCACCGCCGTCGGGCCGTCAACAGCGAGGATGCCGGTAGCCACGGTGAAGACTTCATCGGGGCTTTCGCGTTCCTCGTCCCACATCCGCCTGATCGCGTCCAGTCCGGTGACGGGCCGTTCGTAGGGAGACTGCAGGTAGGTGGCGTCGTCGGTGAACAGTCCAGCGAGAGCTTCCGTGCCCGGCGCGCGCCAGGCAGCCTCATAGCCAGTCAGCCACCGGGTTACCATTGCGCGTTCTGTCACCTGCTACATCGTGCCAGAACAGGCCCGCGCGGTAACGCTAATGCTCATCGGGCGACGCGCCAGCTCCGGACTGGTCCGGGGCCGACCGGTCCGGCGCCGGCTGGTCGGATGGCGGCTGGTCGGCGATCAGCTTGACCAGCCGGGCCAGTGAGTCCTCAAGGTCCTGCGTGGTCACCACGTCGGACAGCGCGAGGCGCACAGCCGCGAGTTCACGCGCGAGGAACTCCGTGTCGGCCTGAGTCCGCGCCGCTACCGCCCGGTCGCGCTCGATACTCGCCCGGTCCCGGTCGTCCTGCCGGTTCTGCGCGAGCAGGATCAGCGGCGCGGCGTAGGCCGCCTGGGTCGAGAAGGCCAGGTTGAGCAAGATAAACGGGTACGGATCCCAGTGATTGACCAAGCCAACGGTGTTGAGGATTATCCACGCGATGACGAGTACGGTCTGCCAGAACAGGAAGCGCCCGGTGCCGAGGAAGCGCGCGATCGCCTCGGAGAACCGCCCGAATGCGTCCGCGTCGTAGCGTGCCCCCATCCGCGGGGTGCCGCGCGGAACGGACAGATCGGTGCGCTCGACGAGGCGAAAGGGAATCCGCGCCATGTCAGCCTCCTGTCGTTCGCCAGCCCGGAGGCAGCAGATGGTCGAGTACGTCGTCCACCGTAACCGCGCCGAGCAGACGGCCTTCCTCATCGCACACTGCCACACTGACCAGGTTGTAGGCGGCGAGCCTGGCCGCGAGGTCGCGTTCGGGCAGATCCGGCCGGACAAAGACGCTCGTATCCTCGACGCACTCCCCCATCAGGGCGGACGGCGGCCGGCGCAGCAGACGCTGGAAGCCGACGCTGCCCACAAAACGGCCGGTCGGCGTGGTCACGGGCGGTTCGCACACAAACACCTGCGCGGCCGCGGTGATCGGAACGTCCGGGTTCCTGATCCGGGCCAGCACCTCGGCAACCGACGCGTCCGGGGTGACGGTAATAGGCTGCGAGGTCATCAGCCCGCCCGCCGTCGTCGCGTCGTAGCCCAGCAGCCGCCTCAGGTCCGCGGCCTGGACCGACTCCATCGCCGTCAGTAGCTTGTCGCGCTGTTCGGGAGGCATCTCGGCGAGCAAGTCGGCCGCGTCGTCGGGCTGCATCTCCTCCACCACATCGGCGCCGCGCTCCACTCCCAGGCTGGCCAGCAGCCGCACCTGGTCCTGTTCCGGCATCTCCTCAAGCAGGTCGGCCAGCGACTCGTCATCGAGCGCGGCGACAAGCTGGCTGCGCCGGCTGGCGGGCATGCCTTCAACGGCGGTGGCCAGGTCGGCCGGCCTCAGCCCGCGCAGGGACGCGAGCTGCTCGGCCAGCGCACCGGCCTGGAAAAGCTCCGGGTACTTATCCCATGGAACAACCGCCGGGCTGCGGAAACGCAGCCCGCGCGCGATGGCCAGCGCGACGACCTCCCAGCCGGCCCGCGGCTGCTCGCTGGGGGTGATAGCGACATCGACCACTGTCCCGTCCGCGATGTGCCGTCCGTACAGCTCAGACGCGAGGATCTCCTCGGTGCGCCGGTTGAAGCGCTCCAGGTCGACGGTGGCGCCGAACAGGTGCGCGCCATCGACGGAGATCTCGGCGACCCGGCTGAGGTTGACGAAGATGCGGCGCCGGTCCAACGTGACGACCAAGCCCAGGGCGCGTGGCGGACCACTCCCCGCGGCCGGCAGGATCACGACGTCGCGGATCCGGCCGATGAGCAGGCCATCGCTGTCCAGCAGCGGCCGGCCCCTAAGCCGAGACGTGAAAATCTGGCCGCCCGTCATCGTCAGGCCCCTCCCTCTGTCAGCCAGCGGTTACCATTCAAGATCCCGTAGAGGCTGACGGTCTACCCGGTATCGACCATGGGATACCCGCGGCATTTGGGTAAGTCTTACCAGACAGCCACGGAGATACCCGCACACACCAGGACAAACGGCGGATAGCATCGAGCGCGCGAGGCTGGAGCGGGCGGCGCAGGCCGAGAAGCCGAGGGAGGTCCTTCTCGGCAGCCGGAAGCATCCCCCGTCGCTGCGGCGCGGTGGCGGAGGAAGGCTCTTCCTGGGTCGCCGGTCGCCTCTCGGGGCAGCTGCCATCACATGCGTCAATCAGTTCGCGACGGCCGCAGCCGAAGGTCCAAGGATCCTAAACAACGCGGAACATCGTCTTTTCACGGAAGAAAATGCTGCTCACAGCATGGTTTTATACCGCGTTGGACCTATTTGCCGCGTTAATCGGTCAGCCTCCGGCCGCCGTGCTGGCGGCCGTGATCGATCCGAAGGCCAGGCCACCCACGGCGATAACGGCGCCCGCCAGCACCGGCAGGGACCGGCCTCGCTGGCGAACAGGGGCGTCGCTTGTGTCGGCCGGGCATCGCTTCATGTCGCGTCCTCCTGGTGGGCATGGTTTGACAGCCTCGTCCGCTGCCCACTGATGCCCATGTCACACGCGCCAAGGACGGTCCGGTTGTTTGCTACCTGAAAGCAGTTCGCAGAACCGCGGAGCCGGCCACCAGGTCAGCCAGCGCGTTCAGATCGGCAACGATCCAGGATGGATTCGCTGTCCCGGCCGCGGCCGGGGGCGCGGCGGACCGGTTCACCCAGCAGAAGTCGATGCCCGCCGCATTGGCACCGGCCCCGTAGCGCCATGTCCGCGGCCTGGCTGCCACCTCCCGCACTGCCCAGCCGGGAGAGGATCCCGGTGATCCTCTCCGTATCCGCAACGTACACGTGCGGAACATCGACGTATACCCGCAGCGGCCCGCACGGCGCGCCGAGCCGTACCGAGATCTCGGCCTGGATGGCACGCAGCGGAAAGTAGTTCAGGTAGGCAGTGAAGGCGTTCTGCGACCGGAAGATGGCCGACATCTGCAACTCGCCGCGGCGGACCCGCACGGACAGCGCGGCCAGGCAAGGGACCGCATCGGGCCGCTCTCCGGGCACGGTGAGCGAGATCCAGGCGCTTTTCGACCATGGGCGCGCCCTCAGCAGCTCGCAGGCCCAGTCAACTTGGTCCACACCCTGGAGCCGACGAAGCCTAGCGCCATAACTGTACTTGAATGGAGTTATGATCTCCTGGCTGGTGAACTTCCGTTCGTAGCGAGCAATCGTGGTCGCTTCAGCTACCCCGCTGAGCAGCGGGTCTTCCCACGACAAGTTCACTATTTCGAAGGAAAGCGGCGGCGCCTCGAGCACCGGGCCACGGTCGTCAAGGCCCGGCTCAGCCTCTTCCGTCACGTGAGTCAGCAAGCCCAGCCACGCTTCGCCGCAGGTCGGGTACCGCCGCATAACGTCTCCACGTCCGGAAAGCCCAGTGGGTTAACCGGTCCGTGCCGGGGCGGCATCGCGGTCCTGATGAAGTAAACGCCGAACAAGATCAGCGCCACCGTGATCATCCCGAATACGATCAGCGCCGGCGCCGGCTGCACCCGCGCCAGGCCGAGGACGCCCACGCATACCTCGGCCGCCACCAGAACGGCGAGCACGATCGAGTTGATCCCTGACCAGCTCAACGGCGCGTACGCCCGCGGGTAATGCGGGTCGACAGGAAGATTCGGTGTCCAGCCGCTGGGCGGAACGTGCTCGCGGAGCACGCGCGCGTAGAGCAGCCGGAAGTTGTTAAGAGCACGCGCGGTGCGGACGCGCGCGATGCCTGCCTCGATCATCCGCAGGTACGGCAGGAAGGCCAGCACTCCGAATGCGAGCAGCAGCGCGAACACGTACGCCGGTATCCGTGACCAGGACGAGATCACGGCCGGCTCAAGCACCCGCGCACCGATCAGCGCCGCAGCGACCGCGAACGGCGCGGCGAGCAGGCTCAGCGCGAATCGGAGCATGGTTACGTACTCGGAAGCGGCGGCGATGTACACCTGATACTCACCGGTGAAATCGGCGACCAGCATCGGCACAATGTCCCGCAGTTCGATACCGGGCATGCCTTCTGGTGTGTCCGCGCCCACGGATCTGACCAGCTCGACGCGCCGTCGGGCGGGCTTGCGACTCATCGACTTCGCCTCGGCAACCAACCTCGATCTAACCGCTCTATAACGAATCGTATGCCATATGAGTGAGATTACACACACGATTAGTTACATTGCGCAGCACGAAGAGCGGATAGTGATCGTATTGTTACGGAAGGCAAACGTGCGGCCGGTGATGCTCCGCCCTAAGGACACCGAGATCGTGGTGGATGCCGCGGACGCGGGTCAGTGCGCGAGGACGAGGTAGGCGAAGCCTAGAACGCCGCGGTATTCCTGGACGTACTGGCGTTCGCGGGTGTCCAGCCAGTCGCGGACTTCGCCCGCGCGTGGATCGTCGCCGTGGGCGAGCAGCCATTCCTGACGCCCGGCCCGGAACGTGAACTCGAAATCGTCCCATTCTCGCTGGTCAGCGGTGCTCACATGGATGACCCGCCATCCCACGGCACGGCACATCTCCAGCAGGTCCGGCAGCGGCCGGACCTCCGCGCCGAAGATCTCCATCGCCGCCGGGGACGGCGTAGTATCCCAGCATCCATCGCCGAAAAGCAGCCGGCCGCCGTCGGGAACTACCTGGGTCAACGCACTCAGTGCGGCCCGCGTGCCACCGAATGCGTGGGAAGCGCCTACGCACAGCACCCGGTCGGCAGTCCCACGCCAGGCCGCCACATCCTGCTCGACGAAGTCGACCAGCCTGCCGAGACCGCGCTCGCGGGCGAGCTCCCGGCCGCGAGCGAGCGTGGCGGCGTCGGTGTCCACGCCGATCGCCCGTACCGGGCTGGCGGCATCTGGTTGCACGGCGCGGCTGACGACCTGCAGCAGGAGCTCTCCCCAGCCGCAGCCCAGGTCGGCGATCCGGAGTCCGGGGTGGAGGTCGAGCCGGTCCATCAGCAGATCGGCGTGCTGTGCCGACAAGGGAGCGTTCCAGCGCATCCGGGCATACAGCGCCTCGGCGAGATCGTCTCCGTCCATCACGGTCAGCATTGCGGCGACACGTCCGCCGCGTCGACCGGATTTCTCCAGGCTGTACGGGAACCTGGCGGCAGCCAGCCGGATCCGCCAGCGAATCCGGCTGGCTGACCTGCGATGCGATGGTTCTGTCCGGGTTGCTGCGACGTGATCGTGCATGACCCGGGCGCATGCTCGTGGCATGGTCCCCGCGATCTAATCGAGCGCGAGCAAGCGGAGTTCTTTCATGGGGTATGCGGAGTGGGAACACGGGCCGTTTGGCCTGGACGCGCAGCGAGGCCAGACGTTGCGATACGAGCGGACAGTTCTGGCAGTGGTCCACACGGTGACGGCGGGAACGCGGCTGGCCGATGTCGTGCCGCTCCTCGAGGCGGACCTGAGAGTCCAGGTCGTCTTCACGTATGCGCCGTCGGCGCTGATCTCGCGTGGCGTGACCGAGTATCTGGATCGCCTGGGCGGAGTGGTGATCTCTTGGCAGCAGGCCACGCGGACGCCATTCGATCTGGCCGTGGCCGCCTCGGACGGCCTGCTCGAGTGGATACACGCGCCAGTGATGACCATGCTGCACGGGGTGGGGTACACCAAATACCCGACCCGATGGGAGGGAGACGGGGTGGAGACGCGCCGTGAGGCGGCGGGCCCCGAACCTGTCAGGCACATCGCCCATGGCCGGACGATCGCTTCTGCCATCGTGCTGCCGACCCGGAATCAGGTCGATCGGCTACGACGGTCATGCCCGGAAGCCGCGTCCATCGCCATGGTGGCGGGAGACCCCTGCTACGACCGGCTAGCGGTGAGCATGCCGGACCGGGATGCCTACCGGCAGGCGCTCGGAGTAGGCCAGAAGAAGCTGGTGGCGGTGTCCTCGACGTGGGGTCCCGGCTCACTGCTGTGCTGCCGTCCTGGCCTGCTGGCCGAACTGATCGAGGAGCTGCGGCCGCAGCACTATCAGCTCGCCGCCATCATTCACCCCGGCGTCTGGGACTGGCATGGACCTCGCCAGATCCGCGCCTGGTACGCGGAATGCGTGCGACGAGGACTGATCCTCATTCCTCCTGAGGAGGGATGGCGGGCCGTCCTGGCCGCGGCGGACGCCGTCATCGGAGACCACGGATCGGTGACAATGTACGCGGCAGCGGCCGGGATACCGGTGCTGCTCGCCACGCACGCCAGGGATGAAATCGAACCAGGTTCTCCGGTCGCCGTCCTCGGCGATATCGCACCGGAGCTGCGGCCGGGCCTGCCGTACTCAGCGCAGATCGAGATGAGTGCGGCGGCCTGGCCGCCGGAGCGGCGCGCTCAGATCCGCGCGCTGATCACCGATGTGCCAGGACAGTCCGCCGGGGTCATCCGCTCGGCAATGTACCGGCTGATGAAGCTGCCAGAACCGGCGGCCGCCGCGCGGATATGGCCGGTTCCGGTTCCGCGTCTCGTCGCAGGTTCGGAGATGCTCGGGGGGCGCTGGTGATGCCGGCCTCCAGCGCATGCCTGGTGGCAGGTGATCCGGTCCGTTCGGTCGTTTACTGGCGGCCATCGGCCGCGGCCAACCGCCCCCGCGGGAGGCCGGTCGTTTCCGGCGATGTCGTGGCCGCCAACGCCGTGACGGCCAGTCCGGCTTCCCTGATGCTGGCGGACGTCATCTGCTGCGGCAACGTCGCGGCCCTGAGCGGGATCCTGGATCGTTATCCAGGCTGCGCGGTGGCGACCGCCCCGGCGCCGGGCGACGGGGTCCGGATCGTGACGCGGACATGCCGTCCGCTCACCGTTTCATGCCGCGGCACCGCTCCTGGTTCCGGTGCGCTAGCCTGCGCGATCTTCGTCCATGCCTGGCTGGCGGCGGGCCAGCCGCTGCCAGCCTTGCGGCCTGCTCGGCTGGAGGCGGTGGCGCCGTACGCCGCGACGCTGATACCGCCCGTGCCAGTGCCGTTTGTTCTGTACTGCTAAGACTCCAGCTCGCCGAGACGTCGGCGGATGTCCTCGGCCTCCGGCGCGCCGATGCCAGCGTAAAGGGTCAGCGCGTCGGTGAGATGCGCACGGACGCGCCCGGCCTGCTCCGGGCGCACCAGCACGTCGGCGAGCATCAGGTGAATGCGCGCTTGCTCATAGCGTCCGCCGAGCCGCTCCATGAGCAGGAGCGCCTCGCCGAGAGCGTCGGCTGCCGGCCCGGGCTCCCCCGCCTTCAGGTAGGTCTGGCCGAGACTGGTCAGGCAGCGCGCCTCGTTGTACGGATCCGGGAGGGCCGCCGCCAGCCGCCGGGCATCGAGCAGGTGCCGTACCGCCTGCTCAGGCCGGCCGGCGTCGCGGTACGCCTCACCGATGTGACGAGTCGTGCCCATGACACCGCGAGCGACTCCGATCTGGGCGTAGACGTCGCGTGCCCGGCAGAACAAGCCCATGGCCTCCTCCGCCTGGCCACGGCTCAGTTCGGTTAGGCCCAGGTGCTCAAGCGCGCTCGCCTCGCCAACGCGGTGCCGTCCCTCGCGCGCGAGCGCCAGGGACTGGAGAAATTCTCCGTGAGCCTGGTCTGGCTGGTTGAGGTTCAGGTAGGCGAGGCCAAGCTGGACCCGTAGCCGTGCCTCGGCAGGCGCGTTGCCGCAGGCCTGGGCGGAGACGATCCCGACGAGGTGAACCTGGATCCAATGCCGGAAGTACTTGCGGTAGGCGAACAGGCCCCACATGGCCTCGCACAACTGCCAGGACTGCTCGTGCAAGCCCTCGTCATGAGCCGTCCGCACCGCGGCGATCAGGCCGGGCAGTTCGGATTCCATCCACTGAAGCGCATCGGGCGGCCCGGCGAAAGCAGGCGCCGTGGCGCGCGCAGCCTCGTACATCGGGTTGAGGTGCCAGCGGCCCGGAATGATGACGATATCGGCGGCCACTGCCGTGGCCAGATACCAGCCGACGGCCCTGGCCGTAGTGGTCCTACGTTCGCCGGCCGGCTCGGCTAGCGCGTGATCGCGAGCGTGCAGCCGCACCAGATCATGGAACTGGAACCGCTGCTCGCTTGTCTCTGTCAGCAGGCTGGCCGCCGAGAGCTCATCGAGCAGCCGGGATGCCTCCTCTGGTGAGAGTGCGGCCGTCGCCGCGGCAAGCTGCGGGCCGAAGTCGGGTCCGGGTATCAGCGACAGCAGCCGGTACAGACGGGCCGCGGCGGCCGACAGCGACTGGTACGAGATCTCGAATGCCGCGTGCACGGATAGCTCCCCGTTGACTGTGAGCGTCGCTAGCCGGTCCCTCTCGCTGGTCAATGCGGCCGCGATGCGACCAACCGGTCGCCGGGCGTGCGAGACAAGCTGCGCGCCAACGGCGCATACGGCCAGCGGCAGGCCGCCGCACAGGCGCACGACCGAACGGATGGCATCTGCCTCCGCAGCGGCCCGATCGGCGCCGACCATACGAGTCAGCAGCTCAGCACCGGACTGGTCGTCCAGCGGGCCCAGTTCGAGGAAACGCGCGCCTTCTATGGCCAGGCCCGCAATCCGCCACCGAGTCGTAACAGCCACGAGGCTGGGCGGTCCTGGTGCGGGGCCAGGCCCGGGCAGGAGCACACGAACTTGTGCCGCCGTCGCCGCGTTATCCAGCAGCACGAGAACCCGCCTGCCATTGGTCAAGGACCGGTACTGCTTGGCCTGCTCCTCAAGGTCCACGGGAATCCGGTCCGGCGGTGTGCCCAGCGCGGAAAGGAATCCGGTCAGCACGTCCCCCGGTGATGCCGCCGCGGCCAGCGAGTGTCCGTGCAGGTCAGCGTAGAGCGCGCCGCCTTCGTATGTTTCACTGACGCGGTGCAGCCAGTGGGTCACCAGAGACGTCTTTCCCGAGCCGCCCGGGCCGGTGACCACTGCCACAGCTAGCCGGCGCACCGGGTCATACTCTTCCGCGGCGCGTTGCAGGCGGGCTAGCTCCGGCGAGCGGCCGGTAAAGTACGCCGCGGCCAGGGGCAACTGTGCGGGCACCACGACATGGGCTGGCATTGGCTGCGTGAGGCTGAAGTGCACACCACCTTGAATGCTTCGAGCCTGAACCACGGACCCGTGGACGACGCCGCCCAGCTCATTACTCGTCGGCCCGGTCATGCCCGCCAACTCCTCAGGAAGCCGACTCGCCGAGAGCGTGCAGCCGTACATCCACCGCCGCCGCCTCGGGCAATCCGATCTGCGCGAAGATGTCATGGGCTTCCCGCCAGTAGATCCGCGCCGCGTCCAGTCCTCTCGTGTGCAGCACTATCTCCGCTATGCCGGTCAGCGCATTGGCCCTCAGGTAAAGCGATTCGATTTCTCCGGCAAGCTTGGCTGCCTTTTCGTAGTTCTCCAGTGCGACGTCGAGTCGGCCCGACCTGGAATGCGCCTCGGCTATGCCGCGGATCGCCTCGGCATACTCGTACCGGTCACTGGCCTGCTTCGCAGCGGCTGCGGCGTTCTCGTAGTGCGCCAGGGCTTCGTCGAAACGTTCAGTGGACATGCAGACAGCGCCGATGTCGGCTAGCGCATACGCCTGGTGCCGGAGATCCCCCAGGGACCGATATGTCGCTAGAACATCTCGGTATATGGCAATGGCTGCATTGTAGTTGCCCTTATACTGCTGCACACGCCCCATATTGTGGTCAGCAATCGCGAGGTTCTGCACACCTCCTATCTCCCGGAAGATATCATGCGAGGTCTGATAGCTGTGCATGGCGTCTCTGTGATATCCGCTGTAGTACTGAGCATTGCCTATATTGTTTATAGTTATAGCCTGGCCGCGCAGGTCACCGATCTCTCGATATATGTCAAGCGCCTGGCTGAGGCAACTCGTCTCCTCCTTGAGCCGGCCCAGATACCAGAGCGCGACTCCGGTATGGCCAAGCGCCCGGGCGGTACCGCCCCGGTCGCCGGCATCCTGGGATATCTCTAGAGCTTCCCGATGGTAGGCAAGCGCGTCACGGAATCGAGCCGCGCTGCAGTGGACAATACCGATGCAGTCAAGGGCAGTCGCCCTGCCTAGCCTGTCATCAATCCGCCTGAAGGCGTTCGCAGCGTCGGTAGCCTGCTGCAACGCGGCCTCACTGCGGCCCGTCCTCAGGCTGATCAGGCTGAGATCGAGGGCGGATCTAGCGACCCCAGGAAGATCATCGAGATCACGACAGGCCTGGAGCGCCGTCATGTGAACGGCCAGCGCTTCTTCCCAGTGACCGCTGGTGCCGAGGAACTCTCCCAGTGCATGGACTATGTCCGCGCAACGACGCTTGAACTCATGCCGGGCGCACTGCTCAGCGACCCGGATCGCATTGACCCACTCCGATTCCAGCCATGCCGCTGCCGCGGCTGGCGTATTCGCGAAGGGCATGTCACGTGGGGCATCGCCGCCGGCTTCGTTCGGATGTCTATGCCGTACCTCACTGGCATGAGTGACTGCCCGCAGGTAGTAGTCAGCCAGCCGGCGTACGCCTTCCCTGCTCTCCCGCTCAGAACCGCGGTCCGCGAAGCGAGTGGCGGCGAAGGCACGGATGAGATCATGAAAACCGAACCATCCCGGAGCGATCTCCTCAAGCAGATGATGACCAGCGAGGACGGCGAGCGTCGCATCAGCTTCGACCACGGTCGTGCCCGCGGTCGTCGCCGCTGAATGGGCCGTTACCAGCAGGCACGGGCTCACCCCGAGGAAGCAGAAGAAGCGCTGCTCATCCGGTGTCAGGCAGCGATAGGAAAGCTCGAAAGCGGACCGGACGCCGCGGCTCACTTCGTTCTGATCGCCGTGCTTCCCGGCTGGTTCAGCGAGTTCGTCAACCAAATCGGACATGCTGGCCACGGCACCGGAGCGTATCCGGCCCGCGGCAAGCCGGATCGCCAGCGGCAGGCAATCGCACAATCTGGAGACGCGGGCGACATAGCCGGGCTCCTGGTCCGCCATCCGGCCGGCTGTCCGCACGAACAGCGCAGCGGCATCCTCCTCGGGCAGAACGGGCAGTGCCAGAGTCCCGGTGGTGCCCCAACCCGTATGGTGCCGACGGGACGTCACGATGATCAGGCTGCCCGCTGCCGTCGGAAGCAGCGGCCGGATCTGCTCCGGGCTGGCAACGTCATCGAAGACCAGCACGGCACGGCGGCATGATAGCTCAGCGCGCCACAGTTCGGCCCGCGCTTGCGGCGTGGCAGGAAGGCCGGCCGCCGACCCGTAGAGCATCGCCAGCAGTTCGCCCATGGCCTCAGACGGAGCCAGCGGTTCCCGCTGCTGATCGTGCGCCCGGAAGTCTAGGTAAAGCTGTGCGTCCGGGTACAGGTGCGCGACCCGGTGGGCCGCGTGGACAGCGAGTGCGGTCTTGCCGATACCACCCATACCCTCGACCACCCACAGGGCCGGCTGCTCCTGCGACATGGCCTGTTCGGTCAGCTCCCGCACCTGCGCAGCACGGCCAGTGAAGTCGTTGATGTCCGGTGGCAGGGTGACCGGCTGAGGCTGGGGGCCTGCTCGCCGGTACGCGGGCGTGATAGCAAGCTCGGTGTCGTGCCGCAGGATGCGGTCGTGCAGCCGAGTGAGCTCCGAGTTGGGCTGTATACCCTCTTCCGCCAGGCGGGCATACGCCTCTCGGTACACGCGCAGAGCGTCTGCCTGCCGTCCGGTCCTGAACAGCGCGATCATCCGATGTGCGGTCAGGTCCTCATCCAGCTGATGCACCTCGGCCAGTTCGCCGAGTTCCGCTAGTAGTTCGGCATGCCGCCCCAGCGTGAGTTCAAGCTCGATCCGGCGCAGAGCCGCGGCCCGCTGCTCCTCTTCCATGATGCCGCGCTGCCGCGAGATCCAGTCGCCAGGCAGGCCGGCAAGGGCTTGTCCTCGCCAGATCGCCGCGGCTTCCCTGAGCAACTCCGCCGCGCGCCGCGCCTCTCCACTTTCCGCCAGGGCATCGGCCATGCGTTTCAGCGAGCGGAATCGATGGAGGTCTACGGTCTGCGGATCAATCTCCATGGCATAGCCATGCGCGCGCCGGCTCACTTGCGGCGCATCGCCCAGCGCTTGAGAAAGGGCCCGGTCGATCCGCCATATGTAGGACCGGATTGTCGAGTTAGCCCCCCGCGGGGGATCTTCCCCCCAGAGGCGGTCGATCAGGGTTTCGGCAGGAACGGCCACGCCAGGCGCTACGAGCAGCCCCGCCAGCACGGTCCATAGCCGCGGGGACATCGCGACGTTTTCCCGTCCCGTCCATAGTTCCGGCGGGCCGAGTACCTTGAACTCTATTTCCACATCAGCTCCGGCAGGCACCGACAAACAAGGCGCACCGCACGCCCCGCCAGCGCTGGGTTAGTGCTGCACTTATCGTGCCCAGTTAAACGAATCTCATTCCTGCGTGGCTCACCTAGTTCGCGGGCAGCCATGCCTGTTAAGAAAAATGTAAGGAAGACGAAGCCCATAATTAACAGCCATATACAGCACCGCTCTTGCCGCACGTGCATATGGGCTTTTGTGAAACGAAATCTCGCGAAATGCAAATGCAGGCGAGCCTGATTACGGGCAGCATTCTAGCAATCACCGAAAGTAATTATAACGTCTCGGTAAGCCGTGCGCCCGATGGGCGCACAGTCGTCTAATGTTTCCCGCTGTCGCTAGTGCGCGAGTGCGGTCGCGACGCACGACCGTGGTCGCGGCGGGTCTAGTATGTGCAAAGTGAAATTACGTATGGAAGAGGAGGCATGTTAACGATGTTTAGTTTTGTTGTATTGTCTGCCTTGGCCATTCTGGTGTGCGGGATCCCTATGTGGTATTAAGGTGCGCGAACGAGGTCACGTAGCCCGCCGGATTGAGCACCATCGCCGCCACGGCCAGTACCACATCCGCCTTGGCGACGCCTTCGTCAGTTGGGTCTTCATGATCACGGCGGTCGCCGCTACAACGGGCGGCCATCGGGGTGAACAAACGTTGCATATACCGCAAAACGGACGGAACTCTGCCCTAGCCGGATTGAACAACGTGGAGGATTGCCCCTTTGTGGTAGTCAGACCCCCGAATACGAGGGTCAATCCTCCACGAAGGGGCTACCTTCCACGTTGACCGATCTGGACGGAGCACGGCCGTCGCGCTCACGTCCCACCCGGCGCACAATGCTCACCAGCACCAGACCTGGCCGGGAACGACCGGAAGCATCCGCCGGACGGCCGCCGGACGATCGAGGCGGCAGGCGCAGGCGCGCCGAATCCGTGTTGATCGCTGCAGGAGCCGCGCGGCCGGGGTCGCGTGGGGTGGATTAGAGGTCGGCGCGGACGTCGCGTAGGGCCTGGCGCATGTCCGGGGCTGAGGAGAAGCGGTCGGCGTGGGCCGGGGCGCAGGCCTTGATGAGGAATTCCGCCAGGTCGGGGGCTAGGTCTGGACGGATCGTCCGCGGGTCGATCACCGGGACGCCGGCCATCGGTATCGCGTCAGGGTATGGGTGCCGGCCGTCGCAGAGCAGGCGGTAGAGCACGACACCGACGGCGAACAAGTCGGTGGATGCGTCCCACTGAGCGAGTCCTGCATCGGGTGGCCGGTACGGGGGCGTGCCCGACTGGGTGTGCACGGGGTCGCCGATCCGGGATGCGATGTTGAAGTCGAGCAGTTTGGCTCCGGTGCGGGTGAGCATCACGTTGAGCGGTTTGATGTCGCGGTGGACGAGCCCCTCGGGATGGATGGCGACGAGCGCGGCTAGCAGGTCGAGCGCGACGTCTACTGCCTCGCGATCACGAAGACGCTTGTTCCCGGCGACAAACTCATCGAGGCATTCTCCGTTGATGAACTCGGTGATCAGATACCAGTCGCCGCCGCTCGTCTTACCAGCCCAGAAGACCTCCACCACGTTGGGGTGATGAATCTTCCGCAGGGCGCCGATTTCGCGCCTCACGGCCTCATCCCCGGCGGCGCAGTCGAACAACTTGAGCGCGCGTTCCTCGCCCTCCACGTCGTCACGGACGCGGTAGACCTTCGAGAAGCTGCCCTGCCCGACGACCTGGAGAATCTCGAAGCGGCCATCGAGGACATCGCCGACGGAGTAGGCGGCGGCCTTGGACACGGCCGAGGACCGCATCCGCGCCGGGTACGGGTCGGGGAATGGCGCGGAGGACGGGAGAAGGCGGGTCCGTCTCGGATCCGTGGCCCTGGTGCCCTCCGGCGGCACAGGCCTGATGCCGCCGACGGCATGCACCAGGCACGGATGCAGCAGGTACGTGCCGACCTCGGGCGGGAAGTGGAACTCCTCGATATCACCCATGGAGTAGAACCGGCGTTGCCCGGCGTCGTCGATATACCCGAGCAGTCCGTTCTGCCACAAGACGGAAGCGAGGTCTGTCGCCTTCTCGAAGTGCTGATCCGCCACTTCCTGCAGTGCCAGGAGGTCTCGGCGGGGGAACCGGTCGACGCCGATCATCCGGACGAAGGAGCGGACGTCTTCCTGAACCCCGCTGATATAGGCCTGGGTGCTGGTGAACAACTCGGAGTAGTTGTGCAGTGCGGCGTTCTCCGGCATCAGGTCCGACGAGATCTGGTTCGCGCACTGCGCGAGCTGGGAATCGCCGAACCGCTTGGCGCAGCGTTCGACCACCGCTTGCAGAGCCTCCGCCGGCAGGGCCCTGTGGCCTGCCCGCTTCTGCCTCAGGATCTCCTCGCTGAGTTCATTGCCGAGCGAGATGATGTCGCGCGGGATCATCCTGGTATGGCTGAGCAGATAGCCCTCGATCGTTTCGCCGCCATTGGATCCCGGCCAGTCGCCATCGATCCCGAGCCAGTCGCTGATCGTGGGTGAGCCGCTGGCTGGGCGCCGCATCAGCAGGGACGGCGGCAGCCGTTTCAGCTTCTGCTCGAGCAGGTAAAGCAGCGAACCGCGATGCCAGTTGAGTACGCGTATGTGCGGCTCGTTGTAATACCGAGGCGCGTGCTCTGACCGGTACACCGACGACATGACGATATCGCGGATGCAGATGACGATATGCAGGCGACCGCCCATTCTGTGGTCGCGAAGCAGGCGCATGACCTGGTAGAACAAACCTTCCTGGCACCTTAGCCAGTACATCGGGGCGTGGCTGAATTCCTCATCGATCGCGTCGAGATAGAAATAGACCGGCTTGCACTGGCCGAGGATCTCGCCGAGCAGATCCTCGAGATCGTCCCAGAGCGGGTCGTCCAGGTAGGTAGACAGCTGATAGGCGGTCTGCTCCTGATTGATGATGTCGCGCACCTGGGTGTAGATCGACCGGGGCCGGCGAAAATCTCCGAGTAGCCGCGCGTATGAGCGCTCGATCTCGTCGGCCTGTTCGTCACGGACCTGGTAGCGCAATTCGGGACGGCGCAGCAGATGCGATGCCAGTGACCGCATGATCGCGCGCTCCCAGATCTGCATCCACTTCTCGACCAGGACACGGTCAGAGAACCACTGGCAGGCCTTCACCACGACTTCGGTCTTCGGCAGGCCCTGCTGCGGTATATCCGCGTAGACAGAGTCCTGGTGCGACTGGAAATCCTGGAGACGGCGCAGATAGACCGTCTTGCCGGCCCCGAGTTTCCCGACGATGACCCGCACCATTGAGTCGTTCGCGCGGGTCGCCAGGGACCCGAATGCCGGATCGCCGCCGAAGTCGACGAACTCGCTGATTACATCCTCGAGGTCCGCTCGTGACCCGTCTGGATTACCGAATGGTCCCACCGGGTCGAGCGCGCGCCGTCTGCTAGCCATCGCTGCTCCCAACCCGGATCGTAGTCCCCTGCAGACCCATAGGCCAGCAAAGCGGAAGCGCCGGGCAAAAGCCGCGCCGCTCTTGTTTACCGCGTCTGTTTACCCGCGTCTGTTACCGCGTCGCCATGGGGAAAGCCTGGCTGATCTGGTCGCGGCCGGCTTCGGTGGCGAGCAGGTCCTGCTCAGAGCCGGGGAAGCCGTAGGTCCGGGCGAGCACCCTGCGGCTACCTGTCTGCCCTTCCCGACGGAACCATCGTCAAGGCCAACGCGACCTTCCTGGCCTGGACCGGCTACGACAGGGAGGCGCTGGTAGGCAGGCGCCGTTTCCAGGACCTGCTCTCCTCCGGTGACCGCATCTTCTACCAGACCCATGCGGCGCCGATGCTGTTGATGCAGGGCATGCTCAGGGAAATCGCCGTCCAGGTGACCAGCGCTTCGGGCTCGCGCCTGCCCATGCTCATGAACGCGCTGCTCAAACGGGACGAGGACGGTGAACCCCTGGTCGTCAGGACGGTCCTGTTCGACGCCAGCGAGCGCCTGGCTTATGAGCGCGAGCTCATCGCTGCCCGGCGCCGGGCCGAGGAGTCCGAAGCCCGGGCCCGGGTGCTGGCCGAGACCCTGCAGCAGTCGTTCCTGCCGCCCGACATCGTCACCGTGCCCGGCCTGGACGTCGGCGGTGCCTACCGTCCGGCCGGCGACGGCAGCGAGGTCGGCGGCGACTTCTACGACGTGTTCAGGACCGGCCTGGAGACGTGGGGCGTCGTACTTGGCGACGTGTGCGGCAAGGGAGCGTCGGCCGCGGTGGTGACGGCGCTCGCCCGGCACACCGTCCGGGCCGAGGCGCTGCACGTAGCATCGCCCGCCGAGGTCCTGACCGGCCTGCATCAGGCCCTGCTCACCTACTACCCGCAGACCTTCTGCACAGTGCTGTTCCTGCTGCTGGACCAGGTACCACAAGGGCACCGCATGACGACGGCCACCGGGGGCCACCCGCTTCCGCTGTGCCGCCGCGCCGACGGCGGCATCTCGACGCTCGGCCGTCCCGGCAGCTTCCTGGGCATGGAGCAGACCGTCCAGGTCAGCGAGTTCACGGCCGTGCTGGGCCCCGGCGACATGGTCGTGCTCTACACCGACGGGGTGACCGAGGCCCGCCAGGGCGACGCGTTCTTCGGCGAAACCGGGATCGCCGGGGTGCTCGCCGCCTCAGCCCGGCTGACTGCCCACGAGGTAGCGGACGCGATCGTGGCGGCGGCGCTCGATTTCCAGCACGGTCCGGCGCGCGACGATATCGCCGTCGTCGTGATCAGGAAGCCCTGCGCTGGCAACTGAGACCACTGCTAGTTATGAAATTAAGAGAGGGTGAACCTGGCTGTGGCGGTGGTACCCGAGGCGTCGTGGTCGAGGATCAGCTGGTCCGCGACCTGGCGGACCAGCCACAGGCCACGGCCGTGTCCGGTCTGCCATGACGCGGAGCCGTCCGTCCCGGCGTGGTCCCCGCCGCCGTCGCTGACCTGGCAATACAGAAACTGGCCATCGGCCCATAGCCGGATCCGGCCGTGTCCGGCGCCATGTTGCACCGTGTTGGCCGCGAGCTCGTGCGCGGCGGCTACGACGTCATAGACCTGGTTCTGGTCCAGCCCGGCCGCGGCGGCATGCGCGGCGACCGCTGCCCGCAGCGCGTACAGCGTGCCGCTATCAAACTCCTGGTCAACCAGCGCGGGTGCCGCCTCGGACCGCGGGCCTAGGCGGCGGCCGGGATCAGTGCTCACCGGCATCCACCAGCCTCACCCCCGGCAGACCAGCCATCCCCAGCCGGGCGAACCCCTCCGCGACCTCGGGCACGGCCCGCACGGTCACGGCACGGCCAGAGGAAGCGATGGCGCGGGCAGCCTCGGCGACCACCATCGTGCACCGGGCATCGATGAACGTGAGGCCGGACAGGTTGATGACGACATCGCCGTCCAGGCGCACCGCCTCAGCCAGCGCCAGAGCCAGCGGCTCCTCGGCCTGGTAGTCGAGTTCCCCGGCGGCCCTGATCCCGGCCGGGGCGTACTGGCGGCAGATCCGGAGCAGCGCGTCCGCGTAATAAGTGGCCGCGGCCACCGAGCGGGTATGGAATCCCGCGACCGAGGCGAGCGTGACCGGATCGAACCGGTCCCGGTCATACTGGCACAGCACCGACGCCGTCGTCCCGGCCAGCAGGCCGGCGATGCCCTCCTCGAACCGGGGCAGTTCCTCGGCCCCGGTCACCGGCCGCAGTGCCCAGCTCATGTCCACCGCTACCCGCAGCCCCGCGAACCCCTGTTCCCGCGACGACGCGAGCGCGCCCGCGAGCCAGCCGACAGCCGCGTCCGCGCGGAACAGCTGATCAGCTAGCAGCGCGCCGTCGCACCCGTCCGCGATCAGCCGTCCGTCGGCCATCGCCGGCTCCGCCTCGACCCCGCGGCGGGTTAGCTCCGCGATGACCGGTCCTGAACCGGCGTCACTGAGCCACATCACCTTCAGCCCTGCCGCCAAGCCGTCCCTGACGAACGCGGCGGTCAGGTCGAAGAGCTCCTCGCTCTCGCCGAATGTCAGGCACGCGTGGTCGTCAGCCACCAGCTCGGTGATCTGCGCGCTCGCGTCCGCCGTCACCCTGCCACCTCCGCCAGCCCGGCACCAGCTCGTAGGTACTGACCGTACCCGCCACCGCGCCTTCGATGCGGGGTTATTCGAGCGGCTGTCGGGCGACGCCGGCCGGGTTGCGGCCGGCCAGCAGCCAGCCGAGGATCGTCGCGACGAGCGGCATGCCCACCAGGATCAGCAGCAGGTTGGTCACCGGGATGCTGGTCAGCGACGACAGGCCGTCGAGTGAGTTGCTCCGGAAGAAGCCGATCGCCGCCAGGTAGCCGCCGATGGTCCCGATCACGGCTCCGGTGAACGCGAGGGCGCCCGCGGTCGCCGCCGTGATCGTGCGGCGGGTGCTGCCGCTTGCTCCGGTGGCGGCCAGGGTGCGCAGGTCGCGGGCCGCCTCGCTACGCACCAGGCCGACGCTCATACCGAGGATGCCGAGCGCGAGCAGGATCCCGAAGATCGTGGCCACGTCGATGATCTGCGCCAGCGACGGGATACTGCTGCGGGTTTCGACGCTCATCCCGGTCGCTCCGGCCGCGAGTTGCTGTGCGGTGGTGATCTGCGCGGCGGTGAGGCCGTTCGGTACCGTCACGAGCCAGCCCGCTGCCTGAACCGAGCTCTGCAGGTTCAGCGTGGTGATCGCGTGCTCGGTGATCACCGTGTTCGGTGCGGAGGTGCCGGGCGGAAGCTGGCTGAACTCCTGGATCTTCGGCTTGGCGAGGCACGAACTTGCCGGGCAAGGCCACCCGCTGCCGCCGAAACCGTTTCCTTGCGGACCGCCGTTGCCGTAGGTGAGCTGCATCAGGCTCATTGAGGACAGGCCTGGTCGCATGGTGAGGATGTCGGCGTCGGGGTTGATCTCGCCCTGGCTGATGCCGAACGCCCTGAGCAGCTGCGGGGTGGCCACGTAGATCGGGCCGGACCAGGAGCGTCCTGGTGCGGCATGGGTGAGGCTGGCACTGGTCGACTCCAGCGTGATCATGCTGGAGGTGCCGAGATCGGCGGCGATCTGTTTCGCGACCTTCTGGGCTTGCGCCGTGGTCACGGCATTTGTGTCCGCGGGGGACGGACCTCCGTACGGGCCAGACGGGGTGTAGACGATGAGCTGGCTTGAGGTGAGGTTCGGGCCCGCGTAGTCGAAGACGTTGCCGAACCGGGCCGCGCTCGCCACGCAGATGATGACCGCGATCAGCGTGCTGAGGCTGATCGCCGCCAGTGCCGGGCCGGATCGGGCGCGGTAGCGCGCGAGATCCCGGAGGGCGAGCTTTACCGCGATCGGGGCGTGCCTGCCGGCGGAGGCGACCACCGCCAGGAGCGGCGGGGCCAGCAGCACGATGGCGACCGCGAGCACGATGAAGCCGACGGCGACTTCCAGCATCCCGTTGCCATTGCCTCCGCTCGCGCCAGCGGCTCCGAGCAGGAGGAACGCGACGATCAGGAAACCAAGGCCGATCGGGACCGCCAGGTGCCGCGTCTTCTTCAGCGCTGGCGGGCGCCCGGCGAGCGCGGCCACGATCGGGGTCTTCGCGATGGCCTTGGCGGGCCGGGAAGCGGCGAAGTAGGTCGCGATGACCGCGAGAGCCATGGAGATGGCGATGACCGTCCAGGGCAGCTGGAACACGCCCATCCGGTGGTGGGCGCTGTTCTCCGCCTGGGGGCGGTAGGCAAGCCACGCCAGGAAGCCCAGCACGAACCCGGCCACGGCACCCACCACTCCGGTCGCGGCGCCGTTGGCGCGCACGACGAGCCCGATGTCCCGCTTCGTCGCGCCCTGAGCGGCGAGCATGCCGATCGCCCGCAGCCTGCGTTGCGCGAGTACCGTGAATCCGCCGATGCCTACCAGCGCGATCAGCAGCATGCCGAGGACGGCCGCGGCGATCGAGATCGTCTCGGGATTGATCGCGTTGCTGTTCGCCACCGTCTGGGCGGTGGTCACGTCCAGGCCCGTCTTTGACTGGAGAGCTGACGCCATCTGGCCGGGCGCGTCGAACAGCACCGTGACGTTGCCGGGGCTGGCGACCTGACCGGGGATGACGAGGGCGAACTCGTCCATTAGGCTCTGCGGGTTCGCGACGATGCCGGTCACTGTCCGGGTCTGGCCGGCGACGGTCCAGCTGCTCCCGGTCCTCACATGGAAGTCGGCCGCGACGTCACTGGTCACGGCGATCTCGTTCGCCGTGGCGGGGTACCGGCCGCTGATCAGGGACAGTAGCGGACCGCCATACGGCCCGTGCGGGTCCTGCGCGCGCAGGTCGAACGTGTTCAACGTGCCGGGAACGGGGACGCTCTCGTTCTCGATCACGTCGGCTTTGCCATAAAGGCTTTCCAGCTTCGCTATCCCGGCGTTGATCTTCGCGGGGGTGCCGGAGATCGAGGCGGAGTCCTGTGCGGTGCCGAGCACCGCGGCTATCGGGGCCGGGGTGTCGGTCGCGACCGTGGAGGCGACGACCGTCGCACCGACCGCGACGGTGATCAGCGCGAGGATCAGAAGCTGCTGCCGCCATTCGCGGCGCAGCAATCTGATTGCCCACCGGATGACCGCGCGACGGGCGGGGACACCTCCTCCTGGCACTCTGCGTGCGGAGCGTTCCGCTACGGCCGTGGCGCTCACTGGTTGCGGTCCTGGGCGAGGAGGGACTCCGGGCCCGCGGCCGGCACGGTCTGATCTGTCACCTGGCCGTCTCGCAAGAACATCACCCGGTCTGCCCAGGACGCGAGCTGCGCATCGTGGGTCACCACCACCGCGGTCATCCCGCCGTCTTTGCACGCGTCGCGCAGCAGGCGCATCACGGTCAGTGCGTTCGTCGAATCCAGCGCGCCCGAAGGCTCGTCGGCGAGCAGCAACCGCCGCTCGCCCACCATCGCGCGCGCGATCGCGACCCGTTGCCGTTCCCCGCCGGACATCTGATCCGGGTAATGCGAGGCACGCCCGGATAGGCCGAGTCTGTCGAGCGCCTTGAGCGCCGCGCTCCGGGCCTTGCGGCCGGACACTCCATCCAGCTCAAGCGGCAGCGAGACGTTCTCCGCCGCGGTTAGCCCGGGCAGCAGGTTGAAGTCCTGGAACACATAGCCGATCACGCGCCGGCGCAGCCGCGCCTTCGCGGCGCCGGACGCCCTGCTGACTGGCTCGCCGGCGATCAGCACCTCGCCGGACGTCGGATCCTCCAGGGTTCCGGCGATGGTCAGCAGCGTGCTCTTGCCAGAGCCGCTGGGTCCCATCACCGCCACCATCGTGCCTTCGGCCGCCGTCAGGCTGACCTCGCGCAGGGCGTGCACTTCGGCGCTGCCCTGCCCGTAGGACTTGGATACTTCGCACAGCTCCAGCATGCTCATCGTCGTTTTCCTACTTCCCGTCGGCGCCGCGGCAGCGGCGCTGGCATCTGGTCATGAGTGTTCGCCTGGACCGCCCAGCTCATCGTCTGGTCGGCTGCCGCGCGATTGACGCGGGCTTCGGCGGCGTCAAGCCACCTGACCACCGAGTCGAGCCTGAACAGCTCGGCGTCGATCGCCAGCGACGTGCTCAGGTCATCGGGGGCATCGTCTTCCCTGATCCAGGTCCACTGCTGCATCAGCTGCACCAGGTAACGCCGGTGCGCCTGGATCACCACGTGTACATCGGCACTAGGAACGTGCAACGCCACCAGCACCTTCATCACGAGTTCGTCGCGCGGCGGCGAACTCAGGTCCGGTGGCGTGCGCAGCCACCGGGCCAGCTCCTGCTCGCCCTCGGTGGTCATACGGAAGCTCTTCTGCAATCCCTCATCGCTTGTGCCGTCGGACTCCACCAGCCCGTCCCGCTCCAGGCGCTGCAGCGTCGCGTACACCTGACCCACGTTCAGCGGCCACACCTCTCCGGTGTGAGCCTCGAACTCCTCCCGCAGTTGCAGGCCGTACTTGGAACCCTCGCTCAGCAGCGCTAGGAGTGCGTGACGGACGCTCAATGTCGGCTCCTACTCGTTATTATGCTGGGAACAATACTGAGTATTATCCAGGGTCGCAGTGGTGCTAACCACCCATTTGGCGGAATGGGTCATCCCCCGTCCGGGGGTGGGGGTAGCTACACTCCCGGCTGCCTGCCACGGCACCCTAGGCCGCCCCACGGCACCCTGGGCCGCCCCACAGCACCCTGGGCCGCCGCAGACCTCGCCATGGATCAGCGCATCTGCACGACCCTGCTTCTGCTCACGGATTGCCGGTGGAACTATCAGGACACACGCCAGGCGGCCCTCCCGGCCACGGGTCCGGTCCGCTCACTTTGCCTGTCACGCGGCTGTTTTCGTGCCCGTTTCGCCCGGTATGGGTGTGCGGCTCACAGGCAAAGCCTTAACCTAGGGCCCCGCAGCAGGGCTGATCCCGGGAGATCAGGAACAGCGAGTGCCCCTCCTGCGCCGCCGCTAACGCGGTAATTATGTCCAGCACGGTAATTAAGGTCGCTCAGAGCAACCTTTTCTTCCGTGCTGGACATAATTACCGCGCTGATCACCCGCCACCCCGTGGAACGCACCAGCGCCCGGCGCAACGCCGCCACCCGTGAACACGCACCTTTCCGCGCGCGTTCTAACTATGCGAACCTTCACGCCTATGAGTCGACTAGGTCTCTCGGTCGCCTGAAGATCCCGTTGATTGGACTCCGCAGATTGGAGTGTCTTGCGATCGGCCCGACCGCGTCGTCCCGCCTCTAGTAAAGAGATCGGACCGTGGCTAACATGCTGCCGTGGATAAACCCATCATAGCGTTGGTCGTTGGAGTCATCTCCGCCGTTATCGCTGGACTAATTCTTGCAGTCTTGCATATTGGCGGATCTTCAGGACCTCCTGACCAGCCGGGTGACGCCAGCCTGCAAAGCGTCGGCGCAGTCCAGCAGGATTCCTCACCACCATCCTCCTCCGCACCAGTGGTAGCATCACCAACTCTCGCAAGAAATCGACCAGGACGTATCACGGCCGCGGCGCTCGAACGGGCGTTGCTCCCCGCAAGTGCGATAGGTGCCGCGGCGACTGTGAAGAACCTCTCTACGAACCTGGCGAATCTCGAAGGGATCTGCGGTGCGCCGGCGAGGGGCGCGAAGCTCGAGGCTAGCGAGTTGATCTGGAATGGAACGGGCCCAGTCCTTGAGGAGATAACCGGCTACTGGGACTCGCCGGAACTCGCCAGTCAGCATATAGCGAACGATCGGAATTATCTTGCTGCTAATGCCGACGGCTGTAGTGAGATTACATATGGTACGACGATCGAGTCCAAAGGGGTTTATCCGGTTGGCCCACCACCGGCCTGCCTTAATCCCGGCGCCCGCTTGGCTGCAGGTCAGTTCACCAAGACTCCTTCGGGAACCTTCCAGGCCGCCGTATTCATTATCGAACTTCAGTGTGGTGGTGTTACTTTTCTAATTGGAACCGGCACTGGCGGCCTGGGTGCGGCGCAGGTTTACTTGAATAGCGCAGTTACTGTAATCAGTTCGGCGCAGCAGGTGATACCCCGCTGGAGAAGTGACCGGGATCATGCCATAGATAATCGAGCCGGCTAGCGCCGTCGCAATCCTCACGTACAGGTCCGGCACGGCCACTACCGGTTAGCTACGGCGGCCGCGGCTGCCGCGGGTACGACGCGTGAACACGCGGAGCGCGATCATGGCGACGGAGAGCAGAACCGCGAGGGAGCCGGACAGGTGGAGGCTGTGAGCTAGCAGGAACATGATCGTTGCGCCTTCTTTTCCGAGATCATGCCGGGCGGGTGCCTGACATCACTCACTCTCGTCCTGACACGCCGCACAGGCAGCGGAGCACGGGTTGACCTCCGGCACCAAGCCAGGTCTCATACCAGGGGCCGGCCCGGCATCAGTACGCGCGGACGCGAACGGGCGATAATAGCCCGTGGGGAGGAAAGTCATGAATTCGTGGTTAGCCTGTTCAGTATTCGTGGCCGTCGCCGTGCTGCTGGGTGCGGTTGGTTACCACTTCAGCCTTCGTACCTTGCGGTGGGCCGCGTTCATCGCGGCGCTGGGCACCGTGGTTTACATCGCCTCGTATGGCTTGACGCATCCGGCGCAGAAGCCGGGAAACCTGACCAACGCTTTCGTCCGTGGCGCCGACGTCCTCAGCAGCGCCCTGATCCGTCCGCTGGCACCGGGGCACTACGTTCCGGCTCCCGGGCGGATCGGCTGGCTGATCATCATGGTGCTGCTCGTGCTGGGCTACCGAGGTCTTGAAGCCTGGGCGTTGCACCGGCAAGCACCAGGCCTGGACGTGTCCGCGCTCACCAGCGACCGGCAGGACAGCGCGGGGAAGGACACTCAGACCGGGGAGCAGAAACACGACTGGCTGGTGGCCGAGCTCCAGTTCCGGCTGCCAGCAGTGGAAGTCCGCTCGCCCGCCATCTTGCCGGGCGGCAGCAGATCCAGCGGGCTCGCGTCGATCGCTGAGGCTACTGGCGTGAACGGAGCAGGGCTGGCCGGTGCCATCATCCGGTTCTTCGCGATGGTGTGGCCGAACGCACCCCGGATCCAGGTGCGGGCGTGGGTGGAACGGACCCCGGGCCACGAGGGTGTTGACGAGGTCACGCGGGTCACGGTCGGCCTCGCCGACATGCGGACAGGCGCGAGCGTGGGGACCAAGACCCTGGCCGCGGGAGGTCTGGATGACGCGGCCGCGGCGGTGGCCGGCTACGTCGCCCGGCACATCTTTGCCCGGGACCGCACCGTGCCGCCAACGGCGGCCATCTCCGGGGACAGATTGGTCTCCGCGAAATTTCCCGGCTTCCGGCGCCGGAAGCCCACGCGGGGGCCGGTCACCGAACGACTACGAACCCGCCGGCCTTGGCGGTACAGCACTCCGTCATGAACGGCCGCATATAACCTGGCCTGTGCCTACGCGGCTCTCGCTGCCAGTGCGCATTCGGCGACCGAGCTGAATTTCCTGGTCGCGAGGGTGGTTCGCAGCTTGGAGTTCGCGGTCTGCAATCCCGAATGTGAGCTGGAGCGCACATCGGAATGGATCGGCAACGACCCGGACTTCGGCTGGCTGCGTGATGGGGGCGAGAATCAGTTCACGGCATTCCTCAAGGCCCAACGGGCCCGGGATTACCCGGCCGAAGCTAGCGATGGCCGGACTGATCGGACCGTTCGTGCTGTGGGGCGCGCGGTAGCGTGGGAAACATGGGAGCTGAGGAACACAAGGCAATGCCGGGACAGTCCGGTGATCCTGAGGCGCTGGCTGACCGGCTGTTCCGTAACATGGCCGGCGCGCTGGAACTGCTCACCGTATATCTGGGCGAGCGGCTGGGCCTGTACCAGGCTCTGCACAACGATGGACCGGCCACCTCCGCGGAGTTGGCTGCCCGGACGGGCACCAGCGAACGGTATATCCGGGAATGGCTGGAACACCATGCGGCAAGCGGGCTGCTGGGGGTGGATGATCCGGCGGCTGAGCCGACGGCTCGCCAGTACCGGCTGCCAGCCGGGCACGTGCCTGTTCTCGCCGACACCGACGATGTGCGCTACCAGGGGTTCAACGGCATTGAGATAGTCCGGGCCGCACGCTGGATGCCGGAGGTCGTCGAAGCGTTCCGCGGTGGGGGCGCACCCCCTCCGCTGCTGTGGGCACCGGAAGGCCGGCCGGAGTTCAACCGGGCGGTGTTCCTCAATCAGCTCGCGAAACAATGGCTGCCAGCCATCCCCGACGTGGACCAGCGGCTGCGCGGGGAGCCGCCCGCACGGGTCGCGGACCTGGCCTGCGGCACGGGCTGGTCCGGCATCGCCATGGCGCAGGCGTACCCGCTGATCAGCGTCGACGGTTTCGACCTGGACGCGGACGCGATCCAGGCGGCCACGGGCAATGCCAAGGAGGCGGGCTTGGCGGACCGCGTCAGGTTTGCCGTCGCTGACGCGTCGGGTCCCGGCGTATCGGGACAGTACGACCTGGTGACGATCTTCGAAGGGCTGCACGATATTCCCCGTCCGGTGGACGCGCTGCGGGTGGCACGCGGGATGCTCAGGGAAACGGGCTGCGTCATCGTCGCCGATGAACGGGTCGACGAGGAGTTCACCGCTCCCGCTTCCCTCGAGGAGCAATATCACTATGGCTGGAGCGTGGTCGCATGCCTGCCGGCGGTCATGGGCGACCCGGACACCGCCGCGACCGGAGCCGTGATGCGACCAGCGACGCTGCGGCGGTACGCCTTGGAGGCCGGCTTCCGGGACATGGAAGTCCTGCCGGTCAACGCCGGCATGCTGCGCTTCTACCGACTGACACCATGACGTCCCTAGTGGTGTCACCGGTGTTTTTGGGACTGGCGTGACCCGGGGCCGACAGTCTAGGGTGCGATCAACACGGAAACTCCAGCTAGCTATCTTGACGGTCCAGGTATCCGTCGATGGCGCGGACGGACGAGTTGGTCATGAAGGTTCTCAAGCTGATCTTGACGCCGAGCTGCTGCGCCAGCCGGGCGACCAGGACCGTCGCGAGCAGCGAATGCCCGCCGAGGTCGAAAAAGTTGTCCTCGACCCCGACCTGATCCAGGCCGAGCACCTGTGCGAACACTTCACACAGCGCCTGCTCCCGCGGGGTCGCCGGCACACCGCCGCCACCCGCGGCATACTCCGGCGCCGGCAGTTCCCGCCGGTCCAGTTTCCCGTTGGCGTTCAGCGGCAGCGCGTCGAGCACCATGATGGCGGACGGCACCATGTAGCCGGGCAGTGCCCGCCCGCACGCCTCCCGCAGCCCTGCCGAGTCGAGCGCGGCACCGGGGGCCGGGACCACATAACCGGTCAGTCGTTTGTCGCCGGGCTGGTCTTCGCGCACCGCCACCGCCGCCTGCGCCACTCCCGGCTGGGCGGCCAGGACCGTCTCCACCTCGCCGAGTTCGATCCGGAACCCGCGGACCTTCACCTGATCATCGCCGCGGCCCAGATACTCCAGATCACCGCCCGCGGTCCACCGGGCCAGGTCCCCGGTCCGGTACATCCGCTCCCCCGGAGCACCGAACGGGCACGCCACAAACCGC
>DASXDG010000141.1:0-3114 GCA_036490795.1 Streptosporangiaceae bacterium | reverse complement strand
CCTAGCTTTCCTCGAAAGCCTCTGATTATGCCGACCTTCCGGCCATCTATCAGGCCGCCACCTGCAGGCCCCGCCGCGAGCTCGGCATAACCCGCAGGTCGGCGTAATGGACCTTATGCCGACGTCGGCATAAGCTCCACCCCATCCGGTGCAGCAGCACGTGAACACCGCCAAGGGTGTACTCCACCCCGAACCGCTGCCAGGCCAGGTCCGCGATGCGCGCCAGCGTCCAGCACTGGTCCTCATACCCGCAGGCCGCCGGGCCCGCGTCCAGGACGACCTCCAGCTCCCCGAGCTGCGCCGCCGTCAGCTTGCACTTCGTCCCCGCGCCCTTCGACGCCAGCGCCTGGCGGCCGCCGGCCGCCAGCGCCCGCCGCCACCGGTTCGCCGACATCCGCGAGACCCGCAGCCGCCGCGCGACCTCCAGGTCACTGGCTCCGCCCTCGATCATCTCCGCCGCCGCCAGCCGCACCTGCTCACGCCGGGCCCGCTCCGCAGCGGTCAGCCCGCCGCCATCGGCATACCTCATGAGACCGGCATACCCCGGCCCGCCAGCCAGCACCAGACCCTTAACCCCGCCAATTGAAGATCGTTAGTACAAGCTAGCAACGTGAGGACTGACCACGTTTATTATGGTCCGAGGGTTGCGGAAGGACAGGCCGCAAACGGCAACTCAAACAAGACACCGGACTCATAATCTGCCGGTCGTGGATTCGAACCCGACCTGCTCCACCGCGTGTGACCTGCGGCGAAGCCATCCTCCTGGTTTCCAGGCTCGTGGGGCGTGAAGACAGGCGGAGAGTGCCGTTTGCGCCACTTCCAGTTACACAATTGGCCCTATCCTGGCGATATGACCCCCGACGAACTGGCCGGGAAGCGGACCGGCGAGCGGATTCAGATCCTGCGCGAGCGCAAGGGCTTCACGCGGCCCGTGATCGCGGGGCTGGTCGGCATGTCACCGTCGTGGCTGAAGGGGATCGAGCGCGGTACCCGGCTGCCCCCGAGGCTGCCGCTTCTGGTGAAGCTCGCCGAGGCGCTCGCGGTCGGTGACGTCGCAATCCTGGCGGGTACCGACATGGACCTGGGAGGTGCGTCAGTGCCGGTGCAGTCATTCGCGCGCATCCCGCACGATGCCGTTCCCGCGATCCGCGAGGCGGTACGCGACCCGATGCTCGTGGTGCCCGCTGGCGACCAGCCCGACGTCGCCGCACTGGCGTCGCGGACGGCGGACGCGTGGACGCTCTGGCATCAGTCCACCGAGCACCGCACCGATGTCGGCCGCGTGCTGCCCAGGCTGGTGACTGACGCCAGGACCGCCGCCCGCACTGCCCAGGGGGCTGACAGGAGGGCCGCCAACGCCGTCCTGGCCGACTTGTACGCCCTAGTGCAGCACGAGGTCGTATGGGCGTCTGAGACCGAGCTTGGCGTGACGGCCGCCGACCGGGCGATGACCGCCGCCCAAAATGCCGACGAGCCCCTGGCGCTGGCCGGGGCCGCGTGGACCCTTGGCATGGTGCAGCGGTCGGCCGGGGACACGGACGGGGCGATCGCCCTGGCGACGGAGGCCGCCGCCCTGCTCGAACGGGGCCTTGAAGACGGTACCGACGAACTGCGCGCGATGTACGGGGCGCTCCAGCTCCACGCGGCTACCACCGCAGCGCGGGCGGGACGTGACGGTGACGCCTGGCGACGCTGGGACATCGCTGACGCCACTGCCAGCAGGCTCGGTGGCTACAACCACCCGTGGACGATGTTCGGCGCCGCCAACGTCAAGCTGCACGCGGTGTCGATCTCGGCGGACCTCTCGAGGTCCGGGGAGGCGCACGGACACGCCGAGCAGATCGACCCCGATGAGATCCCCAGCCGCGAACGCCGTGGACGCCTGGGCGTCGAGATCGCCCGCGCCTACCATCAGCGCCGCGACTACCCGGCGACCCTTCACTGGCTGGAGACGGCCTTCACCACCTCGCACGACAGCGTGCAGTACAGCCCGACCGCCCGGCAGATGACCGCCGACACCGTGGACCACGGCGGCCCGCTGATCAGCCGCAGGGCGCGGTCCCTCGCCGGGAGCATCGGCCTGCCCCTGTAGCGCAGGGGCGCAGCCCGCACCCCTCGGTCCCCGGCCGCATAGCGCGCCCTCCGTTACTGCCCGATACCGTCAGGATTCCGGTATTCACCAGCCAGTGCGAGTGCCACCCCAGGCGCTCGGCAGGCCAGTGATGAAGCACGCGTCCAGTTGCACCCACAGCGGGACGCACGCAAGCCTCAACCCTCAAGGACAAGGCGATGACCAGTAACGAAGACCTCACCCAGCTGGACGACCCGGCATTCCTGGCCGAGCGGGCGCGCGTACGCGATGAATTGGAGCACACACCGGACCAGGAGGTCACCCCGGAGCTGCGAAGCTGTTTTCGGCGACTCGATGACGAGTTCCTTCGGCGCGCTTCGGCGACATGGGCCAATTGGAGGAACGCGTGAATGCGACAACGGACATAGCACGCCTGCCCGCTGGTGCGGCGCGGCTTCTGGCCGTTGAGGTGCTGCTAGCCGAACCCGAAGCGCTGCAGGATGACGTGCTCGAATCCTGCTTGTATCTCCTGCGGGAGCGGCTCAAAGGGACGTCGTGACCGAGAAAATCGCCAAGGTCACGAAGATAGTGGATGGCTGGTTACGCCAGGGCGTAACCAGCCATCCACTATCTTTCGCCTCTTGTGCGAGCGCAAGCGCTTTTTGCTGTTATCGGCCGGGGGTGCACCCGGCGGCGGCTGTGCGCGCATCCTGACTTACTACGGGCCGGCCCCGGGGGTGCGTGGGGAACGGCGATTCCCGATTGTCGGCTAGCTGGTTCGACTGCTGCCGGCTGATCGGCTCGCGGCGGGGCGGGTTTCGGCGGAAGGGGCGGCGAAGCCGTCGAGGAAGATCGAGGTGATGGCGTCGGCCAGCTGGTCGGTGGAGTAGCCGGCGTCGGGATGCTGGCCGCGGCCTGAGAGCCAGACCGCGTCACGGATCAGGCGGTGGAATACCCGGGGCGCGATGTCGTCGCGGAAGGCACCGTCCGCTACGCCTCGCTCGATGACCCCGAGCCAGACTCGCTGCACGTCGGCCGCCGCC
>DASXDG010000140.1:0-15597 GCA_036490795.1 Streptosporangiaceae bacterium | reverse complement strand
GATCAGCCAGACCGCCAGCACCACGAACACCAGGATCTCTAGCGCGCCCAGCACCGTGCCGGTGCCGGCGCTGACCACGATGCCGCGGAAGTTGAGCCCGCCGACCACCAGGGCCGCGACGATCATGAAGATGATCCAGGTGGCGGTGAACGGCCAGTGGAACTCGGCCTCGGTGACCGACGACACCAGGTAACCGAACAGCACCATCGTGGTCGGCCCGATGAGCATCTCGATCAGCGAGTAACCCCAGCCGACCAGGAACCCGATCGACGGGTGGATGCCAGCGGCCGGATACGTGTAGATGCTCCCCGCCGACGGCAGGTGCTTGGCCAGCTGCCCGATCGAGCTCGCGACCAGCAGGCAGCCGACGAGGGCGAGCAGCACGGCCAGCGGCAGCGCCCCGCCCGCGTAGGTCGCGCCGAGCGAGATCGACAGAGCCAGGGCGCCGGCGGGCGCCATCGACGTCACCGCCTGGAACAGGACCTCGCGCAGGCCGATGGCCCCTCGGGCCAGGCCTTCGGTATCTCCGGCGGAACTTGCGGCAGCCATCCCGGCCCCCTTCGCCGACCGACCGGGATTCGTCCCACGGTCCCGGCTATTACGTCATAAACCCTGACTTGGGGGCAAGGGGCCGTCGCCCAACTGAAACGACTGGTGCAGTCGCGAATCACCGGCTAGGCTCGGTAACTGAAACGATCGTGTCAGTCGACCGCGAAGGCGGGATGCTCATGGACGGCGAGCCGACGATCCGGCCGCTGGGACGCCCGGGCGACCTGGGCTGGGTGGTCGAGGCGCACGGCGAGGTCTACACGGCGGAGTTCGGCTGGAACGGAGAGTTCGAGGCGCTGGTGGCGCGCATCGTGGCCGACTACGCGGCCGGCCATGACCCGCAGCGCGAGGCGGCCTGGATCGCCGAGCTCGGCGGCCGCCGGGTCGGCTGCGTGTTCGTGGTGGCGCGGGACGCCGACACCGCGCAGCTTCGCATCCTGCTGGTCGATCCCGCCGGGCGCGGGCACGACCTCGGCCGGCGCCTGGTCGCCGAGTGCCTCGCGTTCGCGCGCCAGGCCGGCTACCGCCGGATGATGCTGTGGACCAATCACCCGCTCGCAGCGGCCCGGCACATCTACCTGGAGGCGGGGTTCGGCCTGGTCAGCGAGGAGCAACACCATAGCTTCGGAGTGGACCTGACCGGGCAGGTGTACGAGCTGGACCTGGCGGCCGAGCCCGCGGCGCCGGCCCGCGCCGGCCGATGACCGCGCCATCGCCGGTCCGGGCGCCCTCCCCGCGCCAGGACGAACTGCTGGAACTGGCCTACCGCTACGTCCTCGTCCACGGGCTGTCCGACATGTCGCTGCGGCCGCTGGCCAAGGCGATCGGCTCCAGCCCGCGCGTGCTGCTGTTTCTCTACGGCTCCAAGGACAACCTGATCCGCGCGCTGCTCGACCGGGCCCGGGCCGATGAGCTGGCCGCGATCGAGGCGTTCAAGGACGCCGGCCACCCGGCCGGCCTGATCGACTCCGCGCTCCAGGTGTGGCAGTGGCTGGCCGCCGCCGAGCACCGCCACCTCCTCGGGCTGTGGGTCGAGGCCTACGCCCGGTCACTGGTCGATCCCGCCGGGCCGTGGGGGCCGTTCGCCGAGCAGACCGTGCGCGACTGGCTCGGCCTGCTCGCCGCGCGTCAGCCGCCGGCCCGGCGCCGCACGCAGGCGGGCGCCGCCGAGCGCACCGCCGTGCTCGCCGTGCTGCGCGGCGCCATGCTCGATCTGCTCGCGACCGGCGACACCGATCGCGCCACCCACGCGGTCGCTCTGGTACTGGAATCCCTTCATGAGGGCCGCGACCGCCCAGGCGGTTCCTCTTCAGCCATGCGATAGGCCTCGGCCGGCTCCGCGCCCGCGCGGGCCGCCGGGGTCAGCCAGGAAGAAACCCGTCCACCTATCGGCCACCCGGTTCGCGATCGGACCACCCGCGATCGGCATGAATGCAGGATAGTTGCGACGCCGGCATCCCGGCGCTCAGCCGATGCGCTGCGCCAGCGAGACGATGATCCCCTCCGGGCCCCGGATGTACGCCATCTTCCAAACGCCCTCGTACTCCCCGATGCCCCCGACCAGCCCGAAGCCGTCCTTCGCGACGCGGTCGACGGCCGCCTGCAGGTCCGTGACCTCGAAGGTCACGTTGCGCAGCCCCAGCTCGTTGGCGGGCGCGGCCGGCGAACCAGGCAGGTGGTCGGGGCGGACGAAGCTCGAGAGCTCCAGCCGCGTGCCCCCGTCAGGCGGCTTGAGCATGAGGATCTCGGTGCGCGAGTGGGGAATGCCGATGACCGTGTCCAGAAACTCGCCCTCGATGAACGTCCTGCCCTCGACCTCCAGGCCCAGCGCAACGAAGAACGCCGTCACGGCGTCGAGGTCGGCGACGGTGATGCCGACGTGGTCGAAGCGTCGTACGTGTGACATGTGATCCATTCTCCAGATGATCGCGTGCAGGGGTCTGCGCCGATCATCAGGAAGAGAGCGGCTGCGTCGAGCCGAACGTCCCGGTCGAGGGCGTGGTCACGCCAGGTCAGTGCGCTGAGCCGGCTCGTGCCATGGATCCCGCACAGTTCCGAACGAGGGTGGACGGTGATCCGCTCGTGGTGGGTGACGCGCTGCGCCAGGTAGTTCGACATCGTGTCGCGGAGGTCGTCACGGCGGATCAGGACGTGGACCTGGCCGGCGTGCCGCGCCAGGAACAGGGCTGAAGGCCCGCTGCCCCATCAACATGCCTAGCTCGCCGACGAAGTCGCCTGCTTCGATCACGAAGACGACTCGGTCGTCCCTGCGGTCGAGGAGGAGAACTCCGCCGGCGAGGACAAGGTTCAGGCAGCATGCCCAAGGCGTGGCCGCTGAACAACGGCCACGCCATGGCATCGACATCGTCCTGCCGTTGAGACGAGTAGATGGTCCGTTCGTCGGGCATCGGGATGCTGCTCATACGTCGAATGCGCACAAGCCCATACCGTACGTGCGGACGCGGGTTGTTAGTGGGCCGGGAAGTTGAAGTAGTGCAGGCTGACGTATGGCGGGTTGCCTCCCGCGCCGGACACGAACACCAGGTACACGTTGTGGGTGCCGGTCACCGTGGAGATGTTCGCCGGGATCGTTTTCCAGGTGCTCCAGCCGCCGGTGTTCCCCACCGCGAAGGAGCCGACCGGCGAGTTGGACGGGTTGTCGAGCACCACCTCCACCAGACCGCTGACGCCGGCTGAGGCCCCGGAGGCGACCCTCGCATCGAACTGGCTCGAGCCCGATCCGAAGTTGATGTTGCTGTATTCCAGGTAGTCGCCGTTGGACAGCTGGGCGGCCTGGTTGCCATCCACGCCGGACGGGTTGGAGTCGGTGGTCGACGTGACAGAAATCGTGCCGCGGCTGGCCGCGAAGCAGTCAGCGGAGATGTCGGAGGCGGCGGTCGTGGTGCACTGCTTGCCGCCACCGCCGCCGCCGGCGGAGCCGATCACCCAGCTGAACGCGGCGGTTCCGGATGCCCCGGTGGTGTCGGTGGCCTTGACGGTGACACTCGAGGTGGCGGCGGTGGTCGGCGTGCCAGAGATCAGGCCGGTCGAGGAGTTGATCGAAAGGCCAGCGGGCAGCCCCGTCGCGCTGTAGGTCAGCGTCTGACCCGACGCGGAGTCACTGGCGTGGACCTGCAGGCTGGCCGCCGTGCCGACCGTGCCGCTCTGATTGCCGGGGTTGGTCACCGTGACGGTATTACCGCCGCCGCCGCCGCTGCCGGTGGTCTGGTAGGCGGCCACGTAGGCGACACTCATGCTCGCGCCCGAGCTGGTGGCGCTGGTCGGCGTGGTACAGCCGCAGACGCCGTTGGGGTAGCCGCCGCCCATCGCCAGGTCGAAGATGATCGAGAAGTTGTGGTCGATCGCCGCCTGCCAGGTCGCGACCGGGACCTGGCTCTCGTTGACCTGGAAGAACTGGTTGCCGTTCAGGTACCAGGTGACCGATTCGGCGGAGGTGTTGGTGCGGTTGATGATGATCGTGTAGGTGTTGTATCCGGTCTGGCAGCCCGAGCAGGACAGCAGCCCGCTGCCGATGCCGTTGGTCTCGTTGCACGGACCGCCGGGGTCAACGCCGCAGTGGAAGGTCCCGGAGTGCTCGGACAGCGCGTTGACGTCCTCGAGAATGTCGATCTCGCCGGTCGAGGGCCAGGAACCGGGCCCGAGCATCCAGAAGGCCGGCCAGTAACCGAGCCCGCTGGCCGGATTCGGCTGCTGGATCGACGCGGTGACCTCGAGTTCGCCTCCCGCGGGCGCCCCTACGTTGGCGGTGTTGGTCTGGATCCGGCCCGACGTCCAGGAACTGCCGGACCCGATCGCCTTGATCACGAGGTGACCGTTGCCGTCGAGATAGACGTTGCTCGTCGAGTTGGTCATCGTCTCGATCTCGCCGGTACCGAAACTGGAACCCGGACCGGTGTCGTACTTCCAGTTAGCCGAATTGACCGGTGACCCGGCCGCTCCCGCGAAGTTGTCGCTGAACACGGTCGTCCAGCCGGCCGGCGGGTTGGGGACCGTGGTGGCCGCAGCCGGCTGCGCCATCACGACCCCCATCAGTAACCCGGCCAGCAGGATCAAGGCGGACATCAATACGGTCATCGTGCGCTTTCTGGGCGCTGCGAGGGTCGGCGCGGTCGGCCACATGTCGGGCATCAGCGGGCCTCCTGTCCCGTGGACGGACTCGGGCAACGGCCCCCCCATGAGCCACGCCGAAGTTTGCTCCGGCACGGTTCACAGTTGATTCAATGCTTAGATTAAGCCGTAGTCAAGACGTCACATGACCGCCACAGTGAGGTACGTGCCACGCGCGATGCCGAACCACTGCCTATGGTCTGACCTGCCGCTTCGTGGATGTCCGGGAATGTTGCCCGGCGGGCTCGACGCCGGTGGTGACCCATGGCCGGGCCACGCGGGCGATGTCGGCGTCCGGGGCGCTGGTGAGCGCGTCGAGCTTCAGGAAGTGCCGGGCGATGGTGAGTCCGAGGATGCTGCTGACGATGAGGGCAGCGCGCAGGTCCGCATCGTCGCCGCCCATGGCGCGGCTGAGGTTGGCGACCCGCTCGTTGAGGAACGCGCGCATTGAGTCGGTTGCCTCGGGCGCGGTGAGCATGGACCGCACGAGGGCTTTGGTCTGCGGGGGGAGGGCTGCGAGCCGGACGTCCAGCACTTCGTGCAGATGCGCCCCGATCTCGCTCGGGCCCGGTTCACCGAGCTGGATGGCGATGGCGAAGAGGGCAGCCTTCGATCCGTAGTGCTGCATGACCAGGGACGGGTCCACGTTCGCGCGCTGGGCGATACGGCGGATGGTGGCCGCCTCAAAGCCGTGCTCCCCGAATTCCGCGCGCGCCGCGTCAAGGATGCGCTGCGCGGTGGCTGCCCGCTTGGCGGCTCTGCTTTTCGGTTCACCCACAAATCCACTCTACCGTTGTTGAGCGAATCGTGTACAGTTGACTCAACAAGTGATGAGTGAGTTCGGGACCGGGTCTTCCTATCCCGCCTGACAACCCGGAGGACACCAACGTGAAGATCATCGCGATCGAAGAACACTGGAACAGCGCCGGCATCCGTGACGCGCTCGACCGCCTGCCCGCCGGGACGCGTGACGAAAGCGTCGCCTTCAACAGCATGGGCGATAACCAGGCCCGGCTCGAAGATATCGGCCAGGGCCGCATCGAGGCGATGGACGCCGCGGGTATCGACGTCTCGATCTTGTCGGTCGTCACCCCCGCCACCCAGGCCCTCCCGGCCCCCGACGCCGTCGCGCTGGCCAGGGACGCCAACGACGAAGCCGCCAGCGCCGTCCGCGCGCACCCGGCCCGCTTCCGCGCGTTCGCGACCCTGCCGACCAGCGACCCGCAGGCCGCCGCCGCGGAACTCGAACGCTGCGCCACCCGCCTGGGTCACGTCGGCGCGATGGTTCACGGGCGGACCGGCACCCGCCCGCTGGACGACCCCGCTTACGACGACCTGTTCGCCACTACGGCCCGCTTGCACCAGCCCATCTTCATCCACCCGCAGTCCCCTCGGACCAGCTGCGCGATGCCGCCTACCGGGGCCTGGACCCGCTGCTCGACCTCGGCCTGGCGACGTTCGGCTGGGGCTGGCACATGGACACGGGCCTGTCCGCGCTGCGGCTGATCCTGCGGGGCACATTCGACCGCCACCCCGGTCTTCAGCTCGTACTCGGCCACTGGGGTGAGATGCTGCTGTTCTGGATGGACCGGGCCGACAGCCTCACCGGCATCGCAAAGCACCTCGAACGCCGGGTGTCGGACTACATCAAGACCAACATCCACATCACCAGCAGCGGAATGCTGCACGAACGCCTGCTGCGCCACACCCTCGACTTCACCGGAACCGACCGAGTGCTGTTCTCCACCGACTATCCCTTCCACCAACCCGGCGCTGCGGCGGTCGGGCAGTTCTTCGACGCCATCCCCGGCCCCGCGGAGCGCGCCAAGATCGCTTCCGGCAACGCCGAGGCCCTGTTCCGCCTGGCCTAAGGCGCGGCAACCCGCCAAGCGTGCGCGAGTGAGACGCCACAGATCCCGACGTTTCGTGCGGATCTTGCGGCGCCTCGCTCGGACATTCTCGTGCAACCTTAGGTCGTCACGATGAAGAGCTGGCTTCGCGCCGTTGAGTAGTCGGTGTTAGCTCCTGCTGTCACCTTGTACGAGGCGATCACCTCCAGGACATCGCCGTCGTTGCCCCAGCCGCCACCGGGCGGAGCGAAGTTCACGCGGAGTTCCTCGTTGCGATCGGTGTTGTTTTGCGGAGCGAGGTTACCGCCGCCCGTCTTTGTGGCTTTGGTCACGCTCTGGCTGAGGTTCTGAACTGCCAGAAACAGATCCTGACGGTCAACGTTTTCATTCAGCCGTTGGCCGATTTCGACGTTGGCGATGACATCGAACGGTTTGGTGTTATCGACGGTATCTTCCGCGAAGAAGGTCCCAGCGTCAACGGCGTAGAGCAGCTTGATGTTCGCGTCCCACACTCCAGCAGGCATGTCGCTCCCTCCAGCGAGATAATCTTCAACGAGAGGCGCTCTTGGTAACAACACGCGCTCCCTTGGCCTGGGTACCTTTACGACCCGGCGCATCTAAAATGACACTCGGCGCTTAATCGTCACTTAATTTGAGAACCCCAAGCAATTAAGTTTCCAACGCCTTGCTGGCTGCGCGCGCCTCCGGCCGACAGCAGCCACGCGCCAAGCAGTTCCATACGGTTTGCACAGGTACCACATGCTGATTTCACAACGTGGCCTTGTCCTGCTCGGTAGCGCGCCTAGGGGGGCCACGTGGGTATGCCCGGAGTCACCGGTCATTACGACAGCGCCCACGGCCGGGCATCTACATCCGCGCCGCCCACAACCTCGTGGCAGGCCTTAGCCGGGCGCCGACCATCCGCTATCGGTATCCTCCGCCTGCCTGCCGCAATAGAACCACCTGCTCCGCTGGGGCGCTCCCCGGTGGCACAACGGCGCCACGGGTCGGCGGAGCTCGCCGTACATCTGCTTGGGCCACTTTGTGTCGCCGTCAATGATGTGGCAGTTGGAGATTGGCCCAGCGCGCGCCACCGCTCGCTGCTTGGTTACCTCCTGACCCACCGCGAGCCCTGGCCGCTTCGGGAGGTGCTGATGGAAGCATTCTGGCCCGAGGCGTCGCCAGAGGCCTCAAGGAACAGCCTGAACGTCGCCATCCACGGCCTGCGGCGAACGCTGCGGACCGCCACGGTTCAGCCGGTTATCCTGCACCGGGGCGGCGCTTATGGGATTCACCCCGACCTGCAGTTGTGGCTGGATATCGAGGAGTTCAAGAGCCGTGTGGAAAGCGGCCGCCGCCGTGAGGAGGCAGGCGACGTCGGCATTGCAACTCGGGAGTACGAGTCCGCCGATGGCCTCTATCGCGGCGACTTCCTCGCGGACGACCTCTACGAGGAGTGGACGGCGCTCGAACGCGATCGACTCCGGCTCGCCCACCTCGACGCGCTCAGCCGTCTCAGCAATCTCCATTTCAGCGCTGGGCGGTACGCGGCCTGCGCGGCCCTCTGCCAGCGGATCATCGAATGCGATCCCTGCCGGGAAGACGCACACCGACGGCTGATGCGCTGCTACAGCAGGCAAGGCCACGCGCACCTGGCCCTCATGCAGTACAGAGCGTGCGTCCGGGCGCTGGCAGCGGAACTGGGCGTGGATGCCGACCCGGCCACAGCCCGCTTGCACGACCAGATCCGCAGGCACGAGCAAGTGTAAGTCTGTTCCATCGCGGTCCTGCTCACCGCGAGCGGTCGGCGGCTGCGGGTGAGAGCGAGGCAGCTGGCCTGCAAGAGGTTTGACCAGATGGCAGGAGAGCTGAAAGCGTGACAGCGATGAATGAACTGTCGCGTGCCGGCGCCGCGCCCTGGGCCGGGCGCGGCTCGGTGTTCAGCCAGGCCGGCCTGGCCCGGCCGGTGGATTGGGCCACTCCGCATGATCTGGATCGCCTGCGCGCTGGCCATGCACGCAGGCGGCCGGGCAAACCGCTGGTGCCGACCAGTGTGGCGTCGCCGCGGCTGGGCGATGAGCTGTTCGCCCGGCTTCTGTCCTACGGCACGCCGCAGGAGATTGACCGGGGCGATGTCTTGTTCCGTCCGGGCGATGAAGATGCAGATCTGATCGTGGTCGCCCGGGGTTCGGTGGAGGTTGTCCGGACGGCGACCGCCAACGTCCGCGCCGCGACCGTCGCGGTGGTGGATGCGGGCGGCTTTGTCGGGGAGCTGAACCTGCTGACCGGGCAGAACGTCTACCTGTTGTGCCGGGCGCGGGAGGCCGGGACGATTCACCGGGTGTCGCCGGTGCGCCTGCGGCAGCTCATGGCCACCGACGTCGAACTGTCCGACATTGTGTTCAAGGCGCTGATCGCCCGCCGGGAGCTGCTGCAGCGCAGCACCGCCGCCCTGGCGGTGGAGATCGTCGGCGGTGCCAGGTCTGCGGCGGCGCTGGCGCTGCGGACGTATGCCGGCCGGCAGCGTCTGATCCACCTATGGTTCGATGCCGGCACCCCTGCGGGCCGGGCCATGATGGAGTCCTCCGGCCTGACCGAGGACGACTTGCCCGCCGTCGTCATGCCAGGTACCACGCTGAAACAGGCCACGCCGGGCGGCCTGGCCGAGAAGCTGGGCCTTAGCTACCGTCGTTCTTCCACCAAGCCGGTTGACGTCACGATCGTCGGCGCTGGCCCGGCTGGCCTGGCGGCCGCGGTCTACGGGGCGTCCGAGGGCCTGGACACCGTGCTGCTGGACGCCGTCGGCACCGGCGGGCAGGCCGCGGCCAGCTCCCGGATCGAGAACTATATCGGCTTCCCGTTCGGCCTGGCCGGCGCCGATCTGACCGGTCTGGCCGTGCTCCAGGCGCTGAAGTTCGGTGCCCAGCTGGCCAGCCCCTGCGAGGCGGTAAAGCTCGACACCGACCGGAACGGCGACCTGCTCCGCCTGCACCTGCAAGGCGGGGAAGTCATCGACAGCAAAGCCGTCGTCATCGCGACCGGCGCCCGCTACCGGGCGCTGCCGCTGGAGCGCTGGCCTGACTTCGAGGGCGCCGGTATCTACTACGCAGCCACCGAACTGGAGGCGCGGGGGTGCACGGGCAGCCCGGTCACGGTGGTCGGCGGCGCGAACTCCGCGGGTCAGGCGGCGCTGTACCTGGCCGGGCGAGGTAGCACGGTCTCGCTGGTCGTCCGCGGCCCGGATATCGCGGCCGAGATGTCGGCCTATCTCGTCGACCGGCTGCGCGCGCATCCGCGGGTGACCGTGCAGTGCCGCAGCGAGGTTACCCGGCTGGATGGCGGCGACTTCCTCGAGGAAGTCAGCATCACCGACCGGATGACCGACAGCACGCAAGCCCAGCTGTGCTCGGGCTTGTTCTGCTTCATCGGCGCCGAACCCGCCACGAGCTGGCTGACCGGGATCGCTACCGGGGACGACGGGTTCATCCGGACCGACGTTCAGCTGAACGACGACGACCTCGGGCCGGCCTGGGCCACGCTGAAACGGCGGCCGCTTCCGTTCGAGACCAGCATCCCGGGCGTGTTCGCGGTCGGCGACGTCCACTCCGGCTCGATGAAGCGGGTCGCCGCAGCTACCGGCGAGGGCGCCAGCGCGATCGCATCAGTCCACAAGGCAATCAGCACGCTCGTCTAAAGGCTGCGAACGTCGCGTACGCACGGCAGTTGACGCCCGCCAGATGTCCGCTGCAGCCCATATCGGAGCGTCGCGTTGTTCGCCGGGTTCCTAGAGCTCTTTGGCGAACTCCTGGTAATGCCGGCTGATCCGTTCGCTGGTGCCGTAGTAGGCGTGCCGACTCATATCCGCGCTGAACCGGCTCGCCGGCGGCGTGCGGCCGAGTGCCTCGGCCATCGCCCGGACGTGGTGGGGTGCGCAGCCGCAACAGATGCCGAAGTAGTTGACCCCGAGCGCAGCTGCCGCCGTAGTGAACGCGCCCATCTCGTAGCGGTTGGCTAGAAACGGGTCTAGCGCGGTCGGGAATGGCCGCCCGTCCGGGATCAGGTCGCAATCTTGGTCGGTGAGCGATTGGAACGTTGGCTCGGCTTCTGTTGTGCGGTACGGCACCGGCAAGGCGGCGATGTAGCCGTCGCACGCGGCGCGGATTTCACCGAGTAGCGGCAGCATGGTGGCGGGCCCGCGGATGCAGTTCAGCCCGACTACATCGGCCCCGGCGTCTTGCAGGCGACGGCATGCCTCGCCGATCGGGGCGCCCCCGCGGACGATGGGCTGGCGATGAATAGTGAGTGTGACCACCGCATCGAGGTCGTGCGCCTTGATTGCTTCCAGCGCGAGCAGTGCCTCGCCGGGATAGTCGATGGTCTCGGCGATCACGAAGTCGACGCCAGCCTCGGCGGCCCACCCGACCTGCTCGGCGAATATGTCGCGGACGGCCTCATGCGTCGTGGGATCGTTCGGGTCGTAGACGTTGGTGTTGCAGATATTGCCGGCCACCAGGGAGTCGTGCTCGGCGCCGACCTCCTTGGCGATCCGCAGCGCCTGCCGGTTCAGCGGCTCGAGGTCGTCCTCGCGGCCGATCACCGCCAGCTTCTCGCGGTGGGCGTAGTAGGTGAATGCCTCAACCACGTCAGATCCGGCATGCACGAATTCCCGGTGCAGTCCGGCCACCATATCGGGCTCCTCGAGCACCACCTCTGGTACGAACGCCCCGGCCTGCAGGTAGCCGCGGCGCTCGAACTCGAAGAGATAGCCCTCGGCGCAGATCACTGGCCCGGCGGCGAGCTGGTCGAGAAGCTTACCCATGCACGACACCTCCAGCGCCCTATAGTCGGAACGACTGTACCGGGAAATTCAGACGTAGGGATGCCTCGATGAAATCTTCCGCGCAGGTGGTCGTCATCGGCGGTGGTGTGGTTGGCGCCTCGGTCCTGTATCACCTCACCGAACTGGGCTGGACGGATGTCGTGCTCGTCGAGCGCAAGGAACTGACCGCCGGCTCGACCTGGCACGCTGCGGGCGGCATGCACACGCTCAACGGTGACCCTAATGTCGCGAAGCTGCAGCAGTACACCGTCGAGCTGTATCGCGAGATCGAGCAGCGCTCCGGCCAGAACTGCTCCATCCACATGCCCGGCGGGCTGATGCTGGCCGGCGACCGGGAGCGGATGGACTGGCTGCGGATGGCCCAGGCCCGCGGCCGCTACCTCGGCATGGATATGGAGATCATCTCGGCGGCCGAGGCAAAGCGGATGTTCCCCCTTCTGGAGGAGCAGTACTTCACCGGTGCGCTCTTCGACCCGGCCGAGGGTCACGTCGACCCGACCGGGGTCACCCGGGCCTATGCCGGCTGCGCGCGGCAGGCCGGCGCTGAGATCTACCAGCACACCTGGGTGAGCGACCTTCGCCAGCGCCCCGACGGCACGTGGGACGTCATCACCGACACCGGCGAGATCCACGCCGAGCACATCGTCAACGCCGGTGGGCTGTGGGCACGTGAGGTGGGCCGGATGATCGGCCTGGAGCTGCCTGTGCTCGCGATGGAACACATGTACTTGATCACCGAAGACATGGATGAGGTGGCCGAGTACAACGCGGCCGCCGGACACGAGCTGCCGATGGGCCTGGACTTCGACGGCGAGCTCTACATCCGCCAGGAGGGCGGCGGGATGCTGCTCGGCACGTACGAGCAGGCGTGCGTGCCCTGGTCACCCCGCGAGACGCCGTGGACCTTCGACCAGCAGTTGCTGACCCCTGATCTCGACCGACTGGCCCCGTCGCTGGAGATCGCGTTCAAGCACTATCCGGCGCTGGCTGACGTGGGGATCAGGAAGGTGATCAATGGGCCGTTCACCTTCGCACCGGACGGCAATCCGCTCGTCGGCCCAGTGCCCGGCGTCCGCAACTGCTGGATGGCCTGCGCGGTGATGGCCGGCTTTTCGCAGGGCGGCGGTGTTGGCCTCACCCTCGCGCGCTGGATGGTCGACGGCGATCCGGGTGAAGACATCTGGGCGATGGACGTGGCCCGCTTCGGCAGCTGGGCGAGCCTCGCCTACACCAATGCCAAGGTGCGGGAGAACTACAGCCGCCGGTTCCGTATCACCTTCCCCAACGAGGAACTCCCGGCCGGCCGGGCACTGCACACCACGCCGGTCTATGACCGGCTCACCGCCCGCAACGCGGTATGGGGCGCGAGCTTCGGGCTCGAGCATCCCCTGTGGTTCGCCCGGCCCGGGGAGGAGCCGCGCGAGGACGTGACGTTCCGCCGCTCCAACGCCTACCCAGTCGTCGCTGAAGAATGCACCATGGTGCGCGAACGCGTCGGGCTCACCGAGTGCTCCAACTTCGCCAAGTACCGCGTAACCGGTGCCGGCAGCGCCGACTGGCTGCAGCGGCTGGTCACCAACCGGCTGCCGCGAGCCGGCCGGATCAACCTCACCGCCGCCCTGGATCGGGGCGGTCACATCGTCGGGGAGTTTTCCGTGGCGCGGGTCGGTCCAGACGATTTCTTCCTGTTCGGCTCGCAGATCGCCGAAGCGCATCACTCGCGCTGGTTCCTTGGCCACCTCGCTGATGGTGTGCGCTTCGACGTGCTGGGCTTGTCGCTGGTGGGCCTCTCCCTGGCCGGTCCGGGCGCCCGCGACGTGCTGCAATCGGTCACCGACGTTTCGCTGGCCACCGAGAATTACCCGTTCATGACGTTCCGCCGGATCGACGTTGGGATGATCCCCGCTTACGTCGGCCGGATGACCTACACCGGGGATCTTGGTTACGAGATCTGGGTCGCGCCGGAATACCAGCGAGCGCTGTTCGATCTGCTGTGGCAGGCCGGGACGGCATACGGCATCGGCCTGTTCGGGTTCCGGGCGTTGATGTCGCTGCGCATGGAGAAGATGTTCGGTACGTGGGCGCGCGAATACCGTCCGATCTACACGCCGGTAGAGGCCCGCATGCACCGATCGCTCAAGCTCGATCACGACTTCATCGGCCGCGCTGCGGTGGAGGCGGAACTGGCGCGCGGCCCGGCTCGAACGCTCGGCTACTTCGACGTTACGCCCGATCCGGCGGAACCGGCCGACGTCCTCGGCGACGAGCCGATCTGGCACGGCGGGGCGGTGGTGGGCTGGGTGACGTCCGGCGCGTACACGCATTACAGCCGCCGCTCGCTAGCGTTCGGCTACGTGCCGAGCGAGCTCGCGGTGCCCGGCTCGATGTTCGAGGTGGAGATCATCGGCCAGCGCCGTCCGGCGAGATTGCTCTCCGAACCGGTGCTCGACCCGGCGGGCCATCGCATGCGCGTCTGATGGGACGCCATCCTGACCCCGAACGACGGGCCGAGCTGCTGGACGAGGTGGTCGGCTACCTCGGCCGGCACGGCGTCGCCGGGGTGTCACTGCGGCCAGTTGCTAGCGCGCTGGGTGTGTCGGTCAACGCGCTGGTGCATCACTTCGGCAGCAAGGACGAACTGGTGGTCGCCGCATTGCGGCGGGCCGCTGAGATTCAGCGAGGAGTCGAAGGGCCGTGGCGGCGGCAGGTACCTCGCATCTCCACAGCGGAGCTGCAGCGGCGCTGGTGGCGGTGGATCAACCGCAGGCCGGAGCACCTGGCGCTGGTGCGACTGGGTCTCGAAGCCGCCACGCTGGACGCCACGGTCAGCGGGCTGCCCGGTGATGTGCGTGCTGAGCAGATCTCGTTTTGGCGCGAGGACATCGCCGCCGGCCTGATCGCTGACGGCATCAGGCCCGAGGACGCCGAACGCGAAGCATCGCTGGTAAAGGCGACGTTCACCGGCCTTGTGCTTGACCTGCTGGCTACCGGTCATCGCAAGCGGCTCACCGAGGCGCTTGAATGCGCCCTCAGTCGCCTCGACAGCCTGAGTCAAACGGCCCCGTGAGGGTGGCCGCGGGCCCGGAGACTCCAGGTGAAGCGCTGTTAACTTGTCCGGTCGCTCGACGGGTGGGGCTGCGGCGCCTCGTCGCTGACCTACATTTGGATGCGCTCGTTGCGCGGGTCATACATCGGGCGCAGGGACACGGTGGCCGGGTAGACCGCGTCCCCGATCCGTACCGTCCACTCGCCGGCGTCCAGGTAGGCCTGGTTGATGGGCTCGTCCGCATCGATCATCGCCAGTCCGACCGCGCCGCCTAGGGTGAACCCGTAGGACGCGGAGCGGATGTAGCCGGCGGGCCTGCCGTCGCGGCGGACGATCTCGGCGTGGAACATCAGCGGCTCGGGATCGGTCACCAGCACCTGGACCAGCCGCCGGGTCAGCGGCCCGCGCGCCTTCTGGGCGAGTACCGCGTCGCGGCCGATGAAGCCGCCCGGCTTGTTCAGCGCGACTGTGAAGCCGAGGCCGGCCTCGAGCACGGTGTCGGTGTTGTCGATGTCGTGGCCGTAGTCGCGGTAGCCCTTCTCCATCCGCAGGCTGCCGAGGGCCTTGAGGCCGGCGTGGCGCAGCCTCACCGCCCGCCCGGCCGCCACCAGCCGGTCGTACACGTGCACCGCCTGCTCGGCCGGGATGTACAGCTCGTACCCCAGCTCGCCGAGGTAGGTGATCCGGATGCAGAGCACCCGGGCGAACCCGATGTCGATCTCCGCGGCCGCGCGGAACGGGAACGCCTCGTTGGACATGTCCGCGGAGGTCACCGCGGCAAGCAGCTCCCGCGACCGAGGACCCTGGACGTTGATTTGCGCGTAGCCCGACGTCACGTCCGTGACGAAGGCGTGGGCGTCGCCGATGTGGCGGCGCAGCCAGGTTTGCGCGTGCCGGTGGGCGGTGTCGGAGGCGACGACCCAGAACCGGTCGTCGGCCAGCTTGGTCACCGTGAGGTCGGCCTCCAGCGTGCCGGCGGGGTTGAGCCACTGGGTGTAGGTGATCCGGCCGGGCTGGCCGTCGACCCGGTTGGCGGAGACCCGCTCCAGCACCCGCCCGGCGTCGCGGCCCTGCACATCGAACTTGGCCATGAAGGCCATGTCCATCAAGATCACGCCGGTGCGCGCGGCGTGGTGCTCGGCCTCCCAGTAGCCGAACCAGTCCGGCCGCCCCCAGGACAGCGG
>DASXDG010000139.1:0-24501 GCA_036490795.1 Streptosporangiaceae bacterium | reverse complement strand
ACGAGGACGCCGGCCACCAGGCCGGCCGCCACCGGTACGGTGATCGCGTAGCGCCAGGCCGGCCGCACACCGCGCAGGCCGGCCAGGGCACGGCGGAGGAATCCGGGACGTGCCACCACGCGATGTTCTGCTGACAATTCTTGCTCTAGCCCGGTGCGGTACAGCTGCTCCGCGCGCGGTGTGACGCCGAGCGGTACCTCGGCCCTGAACTGGGTGAGCTGCTCCATCTCGTTCATGCCTGCGGCTCCTGTTGCAGTATCTGACGCAGCTTGCTTCGAGCCCGGCTCAGTCGCGACCGTACCGTGCCGACCGGCACGCCAAGCGCCGTCGCTATCTCCGCATAGGTCAGGTCGCCCCAGGCCGCGAGCAGTAGCGTGTCCCGCACGCCGGCGGACAGCTTGGCCAGCGCGGCGGCGAGCTGCCCGCTGACGTCGCTCGCGCTGACCCGTTCGTCGACCCGGTCGGTGAATGGCTCCAGCACCGGATCGGCCCCGGTCCGGGCCAGCGCTCGGTACAACCTGATCTCGGCCCGGCGGTGCCTGCCGATGAGGTTGGTGGAGATGCCGTACAGCCAGGGCCGCGCGTCGGCGCGGCTGTGGTCGTACTTCTCCCGCTGCCGGAAGGCGAGCAAGAACGTCTCCGCCACGATGTCATCGGCCGCGTCAGGACCTAGGCGCGCCACGTAACGCTGGATATAGGGCGCGTGCCTGCGGAATAGCACGGTGAATTGCTCGGGCTCATGCCGGGAGAGTGCGATGACGTCGGCGTCTGTCTGCGGGATCGCCCGGCTCTGTGGTCTCATCCGTGACCCTTCGGGTGGGTAAAACGGCCACCCGTCGTTGCCCGGAGCTCACGGGCAGGTTCCCTTATTCCTCACCCTTGCCGGGCGTACCCGGGATCAGCAGCTCGTAGGCCGGGTTGACCAGCACCGGGTCGCCGTCCTTGATGCCCACCTGGCCGCGCAACCGCACCTTGCCTCCGCACATCAGGCCGGGAATGCGGGACCGGCCGTAGAACAGGGCGGTGAGGTCACCGGTGGAGTCGGAGATCTCGACGGCGAGCACGGTGTTGTGTTCCACGGGGCGGATCTCCACCACGCGCACCCTGCCCTCCACGGTAGCCCGCCCCGGCTGGGTCAGCGTGCCGATCGGGTCGGTGCCCGGGGGCGGAGTGGGCCGGTCGTAGCCGCCCGCGCCGGGCAGGCTGCTCGGTTCTGACGCCTTGACCGAGGCTTGTTTGTCCAGCTCCTGCGGGGTCCTGCCCGGTGTGGGCACGGCACGCAGTTCGGCCTGCCGCTGCTGCAGGGCGGCCACCCGGTTCTGCACGTCGAACGGGATGATCGTGGCCGCCGCGTTGGGGATCCGGCTGACCACGGCCGCCATCTTGTCCGCGGTCCTGTCGTGCATGAGCCGGCCGAGCAGCGGTGAGAAGCTCCGCCTCGGCAAGATCGCGGTCACCTGGGTGCCCGGCGTTTCCACCTCGTAGCTGACCAGTTCGGCGGCGCCCCTGGCGACCCGGCGGTCCGGGCAGTCGATGAATTCCAGGCTGACGTTGCGCTCAGGCAGCCACGCGGCGCGCAGGCGCTCGGCCTGCTCGGTGTCGATGACGAAGTGCACGGCGCGCAGCGTGGTGGGCCGCAGGCTGCGCGCGTACCGCAGCGCGGCGATCGTGGACAGGTCGAAGTCGTCCACGAACACGATGACCACGCGCCGGGTGTAGTTGGGCTGGTTCGGGGTGTAGCCGGCCGCGCGCCGCTCGCCGATGTTCTTCAGCACGCCGGCCTCGGCGCGGTACTCCCCGTTCAGCAGGATCAGCGCGACGACCAGGATCGGGAAGATGATCACGATCAGCCAGGCGCCCTCGGTGAATTTCACCACCGCGAAGATCACCACGACGATGGCGCTGAGCACTCCGGCCGAGAAGTTGATCACCCGCTTGTACCGCCAGCCGGGCTCCTTGTGCGTGGTGTGGTACTTGGCCATGCCGAAGCCGGCCATGGTGAACGCGGTGAACACGCCGATCGCGTAGAACGGCACCAGCGAGTTCACGTTCGAGCCCACCGCCGCCATCAGCGCCACCGACAGCACGGTCAGCACGATGATGCCGTTGGAGTACACCAGCCGCTGGCCCCGCTTGGTCATCCAGCGAGGCAGGAACGAGTCCTCGGCGACGAAGCTGGTCAGGAACGGGAAGCCGTTGAAGCTGGTGTTGCCGCCGGTGAACAGGATCAGCGCGGTAGCGGTCTGCACGACGAAGTACATGAAGTGCCCGGCGTGGCCGAATACCATGTTGGCTTCCTGCGCGATCACCGTCGGGTAGCCGGCCAGGTACGGAGCGGCATGGGTGCGGAACGCCAGCCAGGAGATGCCGGCCACCAGCGTGCCCAGGATCACGCCTTCGGTGACCAGCACCTTGCGGGCATTCAGGCCCTCCGGCGGCTTGAACGCGCTGACCGCGTTGGACACCGCCTCGATGCCGGTCAGCGACGAGCCGCCGTTGGCGAAGCTGCGCAGCAGGGTGAGGATGATGGCCGCGGCCGCGAGGTTGGAGACGCCGGTCCCGTTGCCCCACAGACCGTGCAGCTGGGCGATGTTCTGCTGCGGCAGGTGGCCGGCTGCCTCCCGGATCAGCCCGACCGCGATCATCAGCAGCACCGCGCCGGAGAACAGGTAGGTGGGCAGTGCGAAGATCTTGCCGGCCTCCCTGATCCCGCGCAGGTTGCCGTAGCACATCAGCAGGATGATGCCGATGGAGATCTGGGTGGAGTACGGTCCGATGGCCGGGATCGCCGAGGCGACCGCGGCGGTGCCCGCCGCCACCTGAACGGCCACGGTGACCGTGTAGTCGATGAGCAGCGCCACGGCCGCTACCTGGGCGATCCTTGGCCCGAAGTTCTCCCTGGCCACCACGTAGGACCCGCCGGCCCGGGTATAGACCGTCACCACCTCGCGGTAGGACAGCACGACCAGCAGCATGACGAACAGGACCACGCCGGTCATCGGGATCAGCAGCGCGAACGCGGCGAAGCCGAACTTGGGCAGCAGTTCGATCAGCATCTCCTCGGTGCCGTAGGCCGAGGAGGAGATGCCGTCAGGGGACAGCACGCCGAGCGCGAGCTTCTTGGACAGCCGCTGTTCGGTCAGCTGCGCGTTGACCATCGGCGGGCCGAGCAGCTTGCGCTTGGCGCTGTACCAGAAGCTTTCCGGGAGAGCGCCGATCTGGCCGGCGGGCTTCGGGGCAGCCTCATTACGTACCGTCACCAGGCTTGCTCCCTCTCATTGTCCAGCTGACCTCGGATCATGACGCTATTCGGGTCCGGAGCATACCGCCGTATGGGCACCGTCAAGGTTTGCGGCCTGGGCGTTAAGGATCCGTCAAGATGGCTGGCCAAGGCCGTTTTCGGCGCTGGAATGGGGGTGATGACGACTTCCGGTTACCTGCTACGCGGAGTAGCCGCGCCCTACGCGCTGCCGATTACCTTCGCGGCATACCTCGCCGTCGGGACCGCGGCCGCGGCCCTGGACGGGCGCTTCGCCGCGACCGGCGTGCTGATCGCCTGCGCGATCGTCGCCGGTTTGGTGGCATTGGTCACGGAGCCGCTGGCCGCCCCGCTCATCGGTGGCATCGGCTGGCTCACCGTGGCCGGGTTCGCCAAGCCTCCCTACGCCCAGCTGCGGCTGACCGGGAACGTCGCCGAGGACGCCGCCGTCGCCCTTGGCATCTCGACACTGGCGTGCGCCGCGCTCGGGTGGTTGTTTAGGTGGTATGGGAAAAGGCTCACACTAGTAAGCATGGGCAGCAAACCACGCCCGGGCACGAGGCTGGCCCCGGCGACCGCTCCGGCTGACGCCGTGATCAACCCGGCCGACCCGGTGGGGGCGATCAGCCTCAGCCGCCGGCTGCTCGGCGGGCTGCTCGGCCTGGTCAGCCTGCCGCTGCTCACCGTGGTACTCGCCGCCGGGCGGCAGCAGCTGAACCTGGCCGATGAGGTGCTCGCCTACCTGGTCGCGGTGGTGGCGATCACGGTGATCGGCGGGTTCTGGCCGGCCGTGCTGGCCGCGGTCGCGGCGAGCTTGCTGCTGAACTGGTACTTCACCGAGCCCCTGCACACGTTCTCGATCCAGCAGCCGCGGGAGCTGCTGGCGCTGCTGCTGTTCGTGACCGTCGCGGTGGCGGTGAGCAGCGTGGTGCACCTGGCCGCCCGGCGGGCGGTGCAGGCCGAGTTCAGCCGGGCCGAGGCGGCCTCGCTGCTTGAGCTGGCGCAGACTGTTCTCGGCGGCTCGGACACCCCGTCCGCCGTGCTTGAGCACCTCACCAGGGCTCACGGCGGCCAGGCCGAGCTGACCGAGCGGGTAGCCGGGCGGTGGATCCGCGCCGCCGCCAGCTCCTCAGCCGGCGAACTGCGGGCAGCCTCTCGCATCGATATCAGGCACGACCTGGCCCTGCGGGTGTCCGGGCAGGACACCACGGCCACCTCGGCGCTGATCGCCGGGTTCGCCGCCCAGGCGGCCGCCGCACTGGACCGGGAGCGGCTGCGCACCCAGGCATCCCAGGCTGAGGCGCTGGCCGAGGGCAACCGGATGCGGACCGCCCTGCTCGCCGCCGTCAGCCATGATCTGCGGACGCCGCTGGCGTCGATCAAGGCGAGCGTCAGCAGCCTGCGCCAGACCGACGTGGCCTGGTCGCCGGCCGACGAGGCCGCACTGCTCGCCACCATCGAGGAGAATGCCGACCGGCTGGACGCCCTGATCGGCAACCTGCTCGACATGAGCCGGCTGCACACCGGGTCGCTGCGGCCGTTCCTGCGCCCGATCGCGATCGACGAGGTCGCGCCCGTAGCCCTGCACGGCCTCGACGACTCGCCGCGGCTGCTGATCGCGGTGCCCGACGGCTTCCCGCTGGTGCTGGCCGACCCCGGCCTGCTCGAGCGGGTGCTCGCCAACCTGTTCTCCAACGCGGTGCGCCATTCTCCGTCGTCGAGCCCGCCGGAGCTGCGCGCTCAGCTGCTCGACGGCACGGTGGCCCTCGAAGTGGTCGACCATGGGCGGGGGGTGCCGGATGATCAGAAGGAGCTCATCTTCGAGCCGTTCGTCCGGCTGGGCGGCCGGCTCCCCGGCGTCGGCCTCGGCCTGGCCGTCGCGAAGGGTTTCGCGGAGGCCATGGGCGGCTCGATCGGCGCCGCGGACACACCGGGCGGCGGCCTCACCGTCCGGGTGCTGCTGCCGGTGGTGAGCGCGGACAAGTCGGCGCTGGGCGCCGGGTCATGACCAAGGTGCTGGTCGTCGACGACGAACCGTCCATACTCCGCGCGCTGCGGATCAACCTTGCCGCGCGGGAGTACGAGGTCAGCACGGCCAGCGACGGCGCCAGCGGCCTGGCCGCGGTGGCCCGCGACCGTCCGGACGTGATCATCCTCGACCTCGGCCTGCCGGACATGGACGGCACCGAGGTCATTCACGGCGTGCGGGGCTGGACCGCCATCCCGATCATCGTCTTGTCGGTCTGGGGCGAGGAGGAGAAGAAGGTGGCGGCGCTCGACGCGGGCGCCGATGACTACGTGACCAAGCCGTTCGGCATGAACGAGCTGCTGGCCAGGCTGCGTGCCGCGGTCCGCCGGGCGGCTCCGGCCCCCGACGAGCCGGTGGTCGCCACCTCGGACTTCACCGTCGATCTGGCGGCCAAACGGGTGGTCCGCGCCGATGGCGAGGACGTCCGGCTGACCCCGACCGAATGGCAGATCCTGGAGATCCTGGCCCGCAACAACGACCGCCTGGTCACGCACCGGCAGCTGCTGCGGGGGGTGTGGGGACCGGCTTACGAGACCGAGAGCAACTACCTGCGCGTGTACATCGCCCAGCTACGGCGCAAGCTAGAACCCGAGCCGTCCCGGCCCCGCTACCTGCTGACCGAGTCCGGCATGGGATACCGGTTCACCCCGCTCGCTCAGACCACGGGGAAGAGCAGTTCGTAGGCGGGGTTGATCATGACCCGCCGCCCGTCGTGGATGCCGGCGGCACCGCGCAGCCGCACCCGGGCACCGCAGACCAGGCCGGGGATGTGCGACCGGCCGTAGAACAGGGCGGTCAGTTCGCCGGTCCCGTCGGATATCTCGCAGGCGAGCACCGAGTTCCGCTCCACGTGCCTGATCTCCACAACCCGGATCCGGCCCTCGACCATCGTCCGGCCCGGCCGGTTCACCGCGCTGATCGGTGACACACCGGGCTTCGACGGTTCGGCCTCGGCAGGCGCCGGCTTCTTGACCTGGTCGCGGCTGTCGGCGACCGCCACCTCCTCGGCGACGATGCGCTTGTCGTTGACCTCATCCGGTGTGGCCGTGGTCATGGCCTGCCTGGCCTGGAGCACCCGGACCCGGCTTTCCACGTCGTAGGGCACGATCGTGGCGGCGGACCTGGGGATCCGGCTTACCACAGCGGCGATCTTGTCCGCGGTCCTGTCATGCAGCAGCCTGCCCAGCAGCGCCGAGTAGCTGCGCCGCGGCAGCACCACCGTCACGTGCGTTTCGGGAGTGCTCGCCTCGCGCTCGACGAGTTCGGCCGCGGCCCTGGTCAGCCTCCGGTCGGGGCAGTCGATCAGGTCGAGGACGACGCCGCGGTCGGCCCGGGTCCACTTTTCCCGCAGCTGGTCGGCATGGACGCTGTCGATGACGAAGTGGACGGCGCGGATCGAGGTGGGCCGCAGGCTGCGCGCGTAGCGCAGGGCGGCCAGTGTGGCCAGGTCGAAGTTGTCCACGAACACGAAGACGGTACGGCGCGTGTAGTGCGGCGGTGGCGGCGGCTGGTGACCGGTGATGGTCTCCAGCACCTCGGTTTCCGCGCTGTACTCCTGGTTGAGCAGGATGAGCGCCGGCACCAGGACGATGAACAGGACCACCACCAGCCAGGCGCCCTCGGTGAACTTGACGATCGCGAAGATCGCCACCACGATCACGGTGAGCACGCCGGCCGAGAGGTTGATGATCATCCGGCGGCGCCAGCCGGGTGCGCGGTGCCTGGTGTGATACCTGGCCATGCCGAAGCCGGCCATGGAGAACGCGGTGAACACGCCGATCGCGTACAGCGGTACCAGGCTGTTCACGTCCGCCCCGCGGATGAGCAGCAGCGATATCGACGCGATGGTCAGCACGATGATGCCGTTGGAGAAGACGAGCCGGTGGCCGCGCTTGAGCAGCCAGCGGGGCAGGAACGAGTCGCCGGCCACATAGCTGGTCAGGAACGGGAAGCCGTTGAAGCTGGTGTTGGCGCCGGTGTAGAGGATCAGCGCGGTCGCGGCCTGGACCAGGAAGAACATGGCCTGGCCGAGGAAACTGTGCCCGAAGATCTTGGTCGCCTCCTGGGCCAGCACGGTCGGGTAGCCGCTGGCCCTCGGCGTCGCGTGGGTGGAGTGGGCGAGCCAGGAAATGCCGGCCACCAGCGTGCCGAGGATAATGCCTTCCGCGATCAGTACCTGGCGCGCGTTGCGCCCCTCCGGCGGCTGGAACGCGCCGACCGCGTCCGATACGGCCTCGATGCCGGTCAGGGACGCGCCGCCGTTGGCGAAGGCGCGGAGCAGCGTGAAGATCATCGCACCGGTGATCAGCCCGGAGGTACCCGCGCCGATCTGCACGGTCCCGGTCAGGTGGTGCGTGTCGTACGTGGGGAGGTTCCCCGCGACCTCCCTGATCAGCCCGACGACGATCATCACGATCACCGAGCCGGAGAATAGGTAGGTGGGGATCGCGAACGCCCGGCCCGCCTCACGCAGGCCCCGCAGGTTGCCGTAGCACATGAGCACGATCACGCCGATGGTGATCTCGAGTTTGTACGGCCCGATGGAAGGGAACGCGGAGGCGATGGCGGCGGTACCCGCGGCCGTCTGCACGGCGACCGTGACGATGTAGTCGATGAGCAGGGCCACCGCGCATACCTGGGCTATTCGCGGCCCGAAGTTCTCCCGCGCCACCACGTACGAGCCGCCAGGCCGGATGTAGACCATGACGATCTCGCGGTAGGAAAGGACGACCAGCACCATGACCAGCAGGATCACCAGGGTCATGGGCAGGATCAGCGTGAACGCGGTCAGTCCGGCCAGCGGCAGGAGCGCGATCAGGATTTCCTCGGTGCCGTATGCCGAGGAAGAGATGCCGTCAGGGGACAGGACGCCTAGCGCCAGCGGCTTGGACAACCGCTGCTCGGCGAGCTGCTCGTTGACAAGCGGCGGCCCTAGCAGGCGTCGCTTGGTGGAGTACCAGAAGCCTTCCGGCATCGTGGTGCCCCTCTCGAGCAGGTCCATCGCCTTCCTTGTGGCCACTAGCTATCGGCGCCTTTCGTCCTGTTCACGCTCGGATCTTCATATCACCCGAACCCGCGGCGGCGCCATTGGAGGATGGGATCGGCCGACGCGGGAAGGATTACCCGGTACATAACACGTTCACCCGTTCGTGCCATGGTTACTCGGGGACGCGACGGTGAACAAACCCAGAAGAGGCGGGAAATGACGACGTTGCGCTTGTCGCGACTGCTCAAGCGGCCGGCGGCTGGCCGCGGCGGTGAGGCGCTCGGCAAGCTCTGCGATGTAATCGTCCGGCTACGCGGAGCCGATTACCCGCTGGTGACAGGCATCGTGGTCGCGGTCGGCGGCGGGCGCGAGGTCTTCGTGCCCGTCGAGCAGGTGGCGACCTTCGAGGCGAACCCGCTCAAGCTGTCCAGCGCGCGCCTGGACCTGCGCCGCTTCGAACGGCGCGACGGCGAGGTGCTGCTCCGCGCCGACGTGCTGGGGCACCGGCTCATCGACGTGGCGAACGCACGGCTGGTCCGCGCCGCCGACCTGGAACTGGCCGATGCTGGCGATTGGGTGCTGGCGGGCGTGGATGTCCGGGCCAAGACCCACCGGCTGTTCGGCGGCAGAGATGATGCCGGTACGCGCGATCACTCCTGCCGGGACTGGCACGACTTCGAATGGCTGATCGGTCACGAGGGCAGCGCGCTGCTCCGCGGGCCGTTCGCCAGGATCCGGCGGCTCAAGCCCGCTCAGATCGCCGACCTGCTGGAGAACGCCTCCAAAGAGGAGGAAACCGAGATCCTCGGCCGGGTGCACGCGGACCCCGAACTGGAGGCCGACGTCTTCGAGGAACTCGACGAGGACCTGGCCGCCAGGCTGCTCGACGCCAGGACCGACGCCGACATCGCCGCGGTGCTGTCCAGGATGCGCGCGGACGACGCGGCCGACGCCGTCGCCGAACTGCCGCAGCGGCGCCGCCAGCCAGTGCTCGACCTGCTGGCGGCCGGGCAGCGGCCCAAGGTGCTGACGCTGCTCGGCTTCAACAGCACCAGCGCCGGCGGCCTGATGAGCGTGGACTTCGTCACCATGGCGTCGCAGGCCACGGTTGCCGAGGCGCTGGCCAAGGTCGGCGAGTCCACCGGGCTGCAACCCGAGGCGCTGACCAGCGTGCACGCCGTCGACCACGGCGGCCGCCTGCGCGGCGTGGCCACCGTGGTCACGCTGCTCCAGTCCGCACCCGGCGCGCCGCTGATCGACGTCTCGGACACCGATCCGGTCCGGGTGGGCCCGGACACCGACGTGATGGACGTGGCCGTGCTGATGACCGACTACAACCTGATCACGATCCCCGTCGTCGACGACGAGCGGTGCCTGCTCGGCGTGATCACCGTCGACGACGTCCTCGAGGTAACCCTCCCCGGCGACTGGCGCCGCCGCGAAGCCGCCGAACCCCCCGACCCCCACTACGGCGACCCCCGCTAGCTCTTAACTGGCGGTGGTTAGGCGGTGACGCCGTTGGCGCGGAGGGCGGCTATGCCGGCGGCGGAGTAGCCGAGGGCGGTCAGGACCTCGTCGGTGGACTGGCCGGTGGCGGGGGGCGGGTGCGGGGGATCGGCGGGGGTGCGGCTGAACCGGGGGGCGGGCGCGGGCTGGGTCATGCCGCCGACCTCGGTGAACGTGCCTCGTGCCTGGTTGTGCGGGTGCTCGGCGGCCTCGCTGAGGGTGAGCACCGGGGCGACGCATGCGTCGGTGCCGGCGAATACCTCGGTCCATTCGGCGGTGGTGCGGCTCGCGATGACAGGGGCGAAGCGCTCGCGCAGCGCCGGCCAGTTCGCGCGGTCGTCCCGGTCGGGAAGGGACTCCTCGCCAGCCAGACCAAGGCCCGCTAGCAGTTCGGCGTAGAACGCGGGCTCGAGCGCGCCGACCGCCAGGTAGCCGTCGGCGCTCTGGTACGTGTCGTAGAACGGCGCGCCGCCGTCGATCAGGTTGCTGCCCCGCTGCTCCTGCCAGCTGCCAAGGACGCTGAAGCCGTGGAAGATCGCGGTCAGCAGCGCGGAGCCGTCCACCATCGCCGCGTCGATCACCTGGCCCTGGCCGGACCGCTCCCGCTCGACCAGCGCGGCCAGCACGCCGATAGCCAGCAGCATCCCGCCGCCGCCGAAGTCCCCGACCAGGTTGACCGGCGGCACCGGGCGCTCGCCGGCGCGGCCGACCAGGGACAGCGCGCCGGAGATGGCGATGTAGTCGATGTCGTGCCCGGCGGTCGGCGCCAGCGGGCCGTCCTGGCCCCACCCGGTCATCCTGGCGTAGACCAGCCGGGGGTTGCGCGCCGCGCACACCGAGGGGCCGAAGCCGAGCCGCTCCGCGACCCCCGGCCGGAACGCCTCCACCAGCACGTCATGCGCGTCGGCGAGCCGGAGCAGGACCTCGATGCCTTCGGCGGACTTCAGGTCGAGCGCGATGGACCGGCGGTTGCGGCTGAGCGGATCGGCCGCCATGGCGCGAGCGCCCACCCGGTCCACCCGGAGCACGTCGGCGCCCAGGTCGGCGAGGATCGTGCAGCCGAGCGGCGCGGCCGCCAGGCCCGCGATTTCCAGCACTTTCACACCATGCAGCGGACCCATGGGACATAAGTATCAGATAACAGCAGGCCCCGCCGTCAGCAGGCGGCCCGCAGGCCCGAACGGCAGCAGGCACCACTGCTCGTTCTGAGTTTAACGAAAAGCTGTATTTCGATCACGGAACGTAGGCTATTCTCACGCTTCGAAGCAAGCCAATTCCGGAGCGTTAGAAGGGTCTCTACATGTCCGAGCGTTACTGGCGGCGGCCTATGCCCGTGGCCGCGATCTTGCTGGCGGCCGCTGGCGCCGCCGCCCTGACTGGCTGCGGATCCTCCGGCAGCGGGGCGGCCTCGCCGGCCGGCGCGACCTCCACGGCTGGGCTGGCGGCGAACGCCGGGCAGGTCGAGCCCGCCGCCTTCACGGCGACCCAGTTGCAGGGCGCGCTGCTCGGCAAAGTGAACGGGGCGGGGCCGGTCGAGCCCGCCGAGGTCGGCGCCTACGGCGCGCTGCCCGACGTCCGGACCAGCAAGCAGTCGATGCGCGGGGTGACGGTCACCCCCGCCAAGTGCGCTCAGGCCACGGTCACCGGCTTCAACTCCGCCACGTTCGCCGACGCTCCCGCCTCGGTCGCGACGTTCCGGGTCGGACGGGACGGGGTGTCGGAGGTGATCGTCGCGGCGTCGTCGCGGACCGCGCGGAGCGCGCTCGCCTCGCGCCTGCCGTCCGGCTGCGCGCACTACAAGGCGACCGTGGGCGGCAAGACGTTCTCCTACGCGGTCAAGGAGTCCTCGGTGCCCGGCATCGCCGAGCAGGCCAGGGCGCTCAACGTCAGGGCGGCAGGCTACGCCGACGTGGACGTGTGGTCGGTGGTCTACCGGGGCAGCGGGTTCGTCGGCGCCGTCACCGTGGTGGGGCCGGACGCGACCGAGCAGGGTGCGAAGGTGCTGGCCGCGGAGGCCTACAACCGGGCAGCGGAGTCGCTGCACTAATCATGTAGTGCGAAACTGGACGTATGACTGACGCCACCCCGCGGTTCCGTTCCGTGCTGGACGGGTTTCCGGCCTACAAGCCGGGCCGGACACCCGTCAGCACGACCGGGAAAACGTACAAGCTGTCCTCGAACGAGTCCCCTTACGGTCCGCTGCCGTCCGTGGTCGAGGTGATCGCCGAGGCGGCCAGCTCGGTGAACCGGTACCCCGACAACGGCGCGGCGGCGCTGACCGCGGCGATCGCCGGGCGGTTCGGCGTGCCGGCAGGTCACGTCGCGGTCGGCTGCGGTTCGGTGGGCGTCGCCCAGCAGCTGTTCGAGGCCGTCGGCGAGCCTGGCGCTGAGGTCATCTACGCGTGGCGGTCGTTCGAGGCCTACCCAGGGCTGGCCGACCTCGCCGCGGCGCACTCCGTCCAGGTGCCGCTGCTGGACGAGACGCACGACCTGGCCGCGATGGCCGCCGCGATCACCCCGCGCACCAGGATGATCCTGGTCTGCAACCCGAACAACCCGACCGGCACCGTCGTCCACGCGGACGAGCTGACCGCTTTCCTTGACCGGGTGCCGCCCGACTGCCTGGTGGTGATCGACGAGGCCTACCAGCAGTACATCCGCGACGAGGCGGTGCCCGACGGCATCGACCTGTACCGCGACCGGCCCAACGTGGCGGTGCTGCGCACCTTCTCCAAGGCCTACGGCCTGGCCGGGCTCCGGGTCGGATTCATGGTCGCGCACGAGCCGGTGGTCGCGGCCGCGCGCAGCACCATGCTGGCATTCACGGTGAATCACATCGCCCAGGCGGCCGCGATCGCGTCACTGGCCGCCGAGGACGAGCTGATGGCACGGGTCGAGCTCACCGTCAAGGAGCGGACCCGGGTCCGTGACGAACTGATCGCGGGCGGCTGGACCGTGCCGCCGAGCGAGGCCAACTTCCTCTGGCTCCGGCTGGGGGAGCGCACCGCCGAGTTCGCCGCGGCGTGCGAGGCGGCCGGCATCGCCATCCGTCCGTTCGGCGGGGAGGGGGCCAGGGTGAGCATCGGGGATCCGGACGGCAACGACGCCTTCCTCCAGATCGCCCGCGACTTTAGGTAATCTCATGACTACAGGAGGTAGTCATGAGTCAGAGGGTTATCGCCGCCGCGTCGGTACTGGCGGCGGCCGTCGTGCTCGCCGGATGCTCATCAGGTAGCTCGTCGAGCGCAGCCGCGGCGTTCGGCGGACCGGCGGGCGGACCGGCGTCGCCGAGTGCGTCCGAGCCGGTGGTGCAGAATGCCACTCCCGCTCCGTCCGGCTACTGGACCGAGCAGCGCCTGCTCGCCGCCCGGGAGTGGCGGCCGCAGGACTGGTCGGAGCCGGAGCAGGGCAAGACGCCCACGGCACGCGAAGGCGTCAAGACGCTGCGGGTGGGAGCGCTCTTCTACGGCGACGGCAGCAGCGGCAACCACTTCTGCACCGGCAGCGTGGTGAACAGCCCGGGTCAGGACGTCATCGTCACCGCGGCGCACTGCCTCAACGACGGCAAGGGCGGTGCCGGCAAGAACGACATCGCGTTCATCCCGGCCTACGCGGACGGATCGTCCCCGTTCGGCGTCTGGCAGCCGGCCAAGTTCATCATGGACCCTCGCTGGGTGAAGGATCATGACGACAACCTCGATGTCGCGTTCGTCGTGCTCAAGCCGCACGACGGCAAGAACATCCAGCAGGTGCTCGGCGGCAACAAGATCGCGTTCAACCCGGACTACGGTCAGCGGGTCCGGGTCACCGGGTACCCGGCCAGCGCCAACGCGCCCATCGCGTGCGACAACATGACGGGCAAGAAGGACCCCGACTTCATGTCGTTCGCCTGCGCCAACTTCTTCGGCGGCACGAGCGGCAGCCCGTGGGTCACCAACTACGACGCGCAGACCAGGACCGGCACGATCGTCGGCGTGCTCGGCGGGTACGAGGAGGGCGGCAGCACGCCGGACCTCTCCTACAGCGATTACCTCGGCGGCGACATCAAGAAGCTGTACGACGAGGCGATAGCGACCCAGGGATGAGGTGCCGGATCGCCGCCGCCGCGGTCCTGGTCGCGGCGGCGGTGGCGGGCTGCTCGTCCTCCCCGGCTGCCCCGGCTGCCCCGGCTGCCCCGGCTGGCCCGGCTGGCCCGGCTGCCCCGGACGGACTGGGCGGACGGGCCGGCGCCACGCCGTACTGGACCAGGCAACGGCTGCTCGGCGCGCAGGGCTGGTCGCATCGCCGGACACTGCCGTCGCCGGGCAGCACGCCGTCGCCGCGCGGCAACGCGCACTCGCCCCGGGTGGGCGCGCTGTTCGACAGCGACAGCAGCGGCGACCACTTCTGCACGGCCAGCGTCGTGGACAGCCCTGGCGGCAACGTGCTGATCACGGCCGCGCACTGCGTCAACTCCGGCAGCGGGGGCGCGAACCGGGCGAACGTCGAGTTCATCCCCGACTACGCCGACGGGAACAGCTCCGACGGCGTGTGGACGCCGGAGCGGTACGTGCTGTCCCCGCGCTGGGTGAACGGCGCCGATCCCGACTTCGACGTCGCGTTCATCGTGCTCAAGCCGCTGAACGGCAAGAACATCCAGGACGTGCTCGGCGCCAACACGATCGTGTTCAACGCCGGGTACAAGCACCTGGTCCGGGTGACCGGCTACCCGTCCACCGCCGACGCGCCCATTTCGTGCCTGAGCTGGACCAGCGAGCAGAGCCAGACGCAGCTGAAGTTCAACTGCCAGGACTTCACCGGGGGCACCAGCGGCAGCCCGTGGCTCACCCGCTTCGACCCGATCACCAGGACCGGTGCGATCGTGGGCGTGATCGGCGGCTACCAGCAGGGCGGTGACACCCCGGCCGTTTCATACAGCGTCTACCTCAACGACGGCATCCAGAAGCTGTACGCGGAAGCGACGACGGGAAGTTAACCTCAGCCCTGCTCGGCGGTCACGGACGCGCCGAGCGCGGCGAAGCGCTGCGTGATCGCGGCGTGCCCGCGGTCGATCAGGTATCCGGGCGCGACCAGCGTCTCGCCCTCGGCGGCCAGGCCGGCCAGCACCAGCGCGATGCCGGTGCGCAGGTCGTGCGCCACCACCTCGGTGCCGTGCAGCGACGCCGGGCCGTGCGCGATCGCCACGTTGCCGTCGAACTCGACCTTGGCACCCATCTTGTTCAGCTCGCCGACCAGCGTGTACCGGCCGTCGAAGATGGTCTCGCGGATGTAGCTGGCGCCCTCGGCCAGGCAGGCCAGCGCCATGATCGGGGACTGCAGGTCGGTGGCGAAGCCGGGGTAAGGCCCGGTGATCACGTTTATCGGCCGCAGCGGGCGGTCCCTGCGCACGTTCAGCACCGCGCCGTGGGCGGAGAACTCCACGCCCATCTGCTCCAGCTTCCAGCGCACCACGCCGAAGTGGTCGAGCGAGGCGCCGACCAGGTTCAGCTCGCCGCCGGTGATGGCCGCCGCCATGGCGAACACGCCGGCGTCAATCCGGTCGGCCATCACCGTGTGCTCGACCGCGGTCAGCTCGTCCACCCCGTGCACGGTGATGAACCCGGTACCGCCGCCGCTGATCCTGGCACCCATCTTGGTGAGGAACGCGATGACGTCCAGCACCTCGGGTTCCTGCGCGCAGTTGTCGATGATCGTCTTGCCGGGCGCCAGTGACGCCGCCATGATCAGGTTCTCGGTCCCGGTGTGCGACGGCGTGTCCAGGTACAGGTGCGCGCCCTGCAGCTTGCTCGCCTTGATCCGGATGACGTTCTCGCCCTCGTCGACGACCGCGCCGAGCCGGGTGAAGCCCCGGTAGTGGAAGTCGAGGTTGCGGCTGCCGAGGTTGCACCCGCCGACACCCTCGATGACCGCCTCGCCGAACCGGTGCAGCAGCGCGGGCACGAACAGCACAGAACCGCGGAACCGCCGGGCGATCTCGGCCGGCAACACCGGGTTGGTCAGGTTCGAAGCGTCGACCACCAGGGTCCGCTCGGCCTCGTGGAACTCCACCACGGCGCCGATCGCCTGCGCCAGCTCGACCGCGCGGCGCACGTCCTCGATCGGCGGCACGTTTCTCAGCACCGTGCGCCCGTTCCCGGTCAGCAGCGACGCCGCGATCATCTTGAGCGCCGCGTTCTTCGCCCCCTGGACGAATACGGTGCCGCTTAGCGGGCCGCTTCGGCGCACGCGGTAGCGAGTCTCGGGTGCGTCGGTCATGGGGATCAGCTTAGCCGGGCGAGGCGCTCGAAGACCGGACCTAGCCGTTGCGTGTACCGATCCGGGAGGAATGCGCTGTCGATAGCGGCCTCCGGCAACCTCTGCCCGCGTGTCGCGGCCTGCTTACGCAGCGCGTCACGGAACGCAGTGCCGCTGTCCCACGTGTCCATCGCCGCGGCCTGCACGAGTGCGTACGCGTCCTCGCGTGTCATCCCCGAGCTGACCAGCTCAAGCAGCACCGCCGAGGAGTACAGCAAACCGCCGGTGGACTCCATGTTCGCGCGCATCCGGCCGGCGTCCACGGTCAGTCCCTCGATCAAGCCGGCGGTCAGATGTAGCAGATAGTCAACGGTGATGGCCGCGTCGGGCAGCGCGACCCGTTCGACCGATGAGTGTGAAATGTCACGTTCGTGCCACAGCGGGATTCCCTCTGTGACAGGAGTCACATAGCCGCGCACGAGCCTCGCCAGACCGCAGATGCGTTCGGAGCGGATCGGGTTCTTCTTGTGCGGCATCGCCGAGGAGCCCTTCTGGCCCTTGCGGAACGGCTCGGCCAGCTCGCGCAGTTCGGTCCGCTGGCCGTGCCGCACCTCGAGCGCGACCGCCTCGCACACGGTCGCGGTCAGCGCTAGCACGGACACCCACTCGCCGATCCCGTCCCTGATCACTACCTGGGTGGCCACGTCGGCGGGCCGCAGGCCGAGTTCGGCCATCACGTCCGCTTCCACGGCGGGGTCGATGTTGGAGTAGGTGCCGACAGGCCCAGACAGCGTTCCGACCGCCACGGCCGCCCGCGCCCGGCGCAGCCGGTCCCGGCAGCGTGCCATCGCGAAGGCGAAGTCGGCCACCCGGTGCCCCCAGGTGTCCGGCTCGGCGTGGATGCCGTGCGTGCGGCCGGTCCGCAGCGTGTCCTTGTGCGCCAGCGCGTGATCGCGCAGCACCGCCACCAGCCGGTCCGCCTTGGCCAGCAGCAGGTCGGTGGCCTCGGCGAGCTGGAGGGCGAGCGCCGTGTCCAGCAGGTCGGACGACGTCATCCCGTAGTGCACGTAGGCGGCCGCTTCGCGCGGCGTCGTGTTGTCCGCCCACGCGGTGAGGAACGCGATCACGTCGTGGTCGGTGACCGCCTCTACCTCGGCGACCGCCTCCGGCGTGGGCGGCGGGGCGTTGCGCACCGGCTCCACCGCCGACAGCGGTACCGTGCCCGCCTTGGCGTGCGCCTCAAGTACCAGGACCTCCACCCGGCACCACAGCTCGTATTTGTAGGCATCGCTCCAGATGTGGCCCATTTCGGGCAGCGTGTACCGCGAGATCATGTCTCAACGCTACGCGGTTCCAGGCAGATCGAGAGGGCCGGCCGGGCCGCGAGCAGCGCGATCTCGGGGTGCGGCGATGTCACGCCGGTACCACCCGCCCCGCATCTGGATCTCCTGGGTTAGCCCGTACGCGGCCGCCCTGGCCGCCTCGACGTCGGGGCCGGTGCCGACCACGTTCAGCACCCGGCCGCCGTCCGACACGAGCTGGCCGGTGCTGTCTGCCGCCGTCCCCGCCTGCAGCACGTAGGCGTCAGCACGATCTGCCCAGGTGCTTATTCCGTCGCCCTTGACCGGCGCGTCCGGATACCCCTCGGCGGCCAGCACCACGGTCACCGCGGCTCCGTCGTGCCAGCGTGGCTGCTCAGCGCTGCGCAGGTCCCCGATCGCGGCGGGGTAGAGCAGGTCGCCGAGCGGGCTGGCGAGCCGGTCGAGCACCACCTGCGTCTCCGGGTCGCCGAACCTGGCGTTGAACTCGATCACCCGGATGCCGTCGGCGGTCAGGCACAGGCCGGCGTAGAGCAGGCCGCGGTACGGCGTGCCGCGCTTTCGCATGGCCTCGATGGCGGGCATGATGACCCCGTCCATCGCCTGCCCGGCCAGGTCGGCCGGTGCCCATGGCAGCGGCGCGTACGCGCCCATGCCGCCGGTGTTCGGCCCCTGGTCCCCGTCGTAGGCGCGCTTGAAGTCCTGGGCGGGCAGCAGCGGGACCGCGCTGGTCCCGTCCGCGACCGCGAACAGCGACACCTCGGGCCCGTCGAGGAACTCCTCGATCACCACCGTCCCGCACGCCCTCGCGTGTGCCCTGGCCGCGTCGATGCTGGTGGTGACCACGACCCCTTTCCCCGCTGCCAGCGCGTCGTCTTTCACGACATAAGGCGGGCAGAACGTCGCTAGTGCGTCCTCCACCTCGCTGCTTGTCCGGCAGGTGAAGGCGCGCGCGGTGGGGATCCGGGCCGCGATCATCAGGTCCTTCGCGAAGGACTTGGAGCCCTCGATCGCCGCGGCCTGCTGACTCGGGCCGAAGCAGGGGATGCCCGCCGCGGTGACCGCGTCCGCCGCGCCGGCGACCAGTGGCACCTCCGGCCCGATCACGACCAGGCCGGCGGTCAGGTAGCTGGCGAGTTCGGCGATCCCGGCCGGTGTCGGCTGGGCGTCGTGCAGCTCGGCGAGCGTGGCGATGCCAGGGTTGCCGGGGGCTGCGTGGAGGTCGTTCTTGCCGGCGGTCAGCGCGCGTACGATCGCGTGCTCGCGCCCGCCGCTGCCGATGACGAGGATGCGCACGGCGGTGAGCCTACTTGCTGTTTAGATGATGTCCCTCAGCTGCAGGGTCTGGTCGCGGCGCGGACCCACGCCGATCGCGACGATAGGCGCGCCGATCATTTCCTCGATCGCCCGCACGTAGGCCTGCGCGTTGCCGGGCAGATCGCCGAACGAGCGCGCCTTGGAGATGTCCTGCGACCAGCCGTCGAGGTACTCGAGGATGGGCTTGGCGTGATGGAACTCGGTCTGCGTCATCGGGATGTCGTCATGCCGGACGCCGTCCACCTCATAGCCGACGCACACCGGCACCTTGTCCAGGGTGGACAGCACGTCCAGCTTGGTGAGGAAGTAGTCGGTGATGCCGTTCACCCGGGTGGAGTACCTGGCGACGACCGCGTCGAACCAGCCGCAGCGACGCGGCCTGCCGGTCGTGACGCCGAACTCCGCGCCGGTCTCGCGCAGGAATTCACCGCTCTCGTCGGTGAGTTCGGTGGGGAACGGACCCTCGCCCACCCGGGTGGTGTACGCCTTGACGATGCCGATCACCTTGGTGATCCTGGTCGGCCCGATGCCCGAGCCGGCGCACGCACCGCCCGCGGTCGGCGACGAGCTGGTCACGAACGGGTAGGTGCCGTGGTCCACGTCGAGCATCGTCGCCTGCGCGCCCTCGAGCAGCACGACCTTGCCCTCGTCCAGCGCCTTGCCGAGGACCAGGCCGGTGTCGGCCACGTAGGCCTTGAGGCGCTCGGCGTACTGCTGGTACTCGTCGAAGGTGACCTTGGGGTCGATGCCGCGCCGGTTGTAGACCTTGCCGAGCACCTGGTTCTTGTCGCGGAGCACGAGTTCGAGCTTCTGCCGCAAGATGCCGGGGTCGAACAGGTCCTGCACCCGGATGCCGACCCTGGCGATCTTGTCGCCGTAGGCGGGGCCGATCCCGCGTCCGGTGGTGCCGATCCGGTTGCTGCCCAGGTACCGCTCGGACACCTTGTCCAGCGCCCGGTGGTACGGCATGATCAGGTGCGCGTTGGCGGAGACGAGCAGCCGGGCGCAGCTCACGCCGCGCGCCTCCAGCTCGGTGATCTCGTCGAGCAGCACCTGCGGGTCGATGACAACGCCGTTGCCGATGACCGGAGTGACGTCGGGGGAGAGCACCCCCGACGGCAGCATGTGCAGCGCGTAGCTCTCGTCGCCGATCACCACCGTGTGGCCGGCGTTGTTCCCGCCCTGGTATCTGACCACGTAGTCCACGCGGTCGCCGAGCAGGTCAGTTGCCTTGCCCTTGCCCTCGTCGCCCCACTGGGCACCGACAAGCACGATCGCGGGCACGGTGGCGGTCAACCCCCCAGGTCCCTCGCGGCCCCGGCCGCGAAAATAATGAAGCCCCCGCTCAGGCGCAAGCGCGGCAGGGGCTCTTGCGATCTGAGGCTACCCGCTCTACCGCTTGGTAACCCTGCAGGGGTTCGAGTCGGAATCATCCTGTTACGTTGTGATTCGTGCGTTACGCGCCAAGAGTCACGGTCCGCACACGCACCGCCCGTTTTGCGCACCCGCCCCGGCCGCCCGGCGGCCCTGCCCGCGCCGCGCGGCCACGCTTCCGCCCCGTCACGGCCGGTTCCCTCGCCACGCACCGGCGGCAGGAGATACCCACGGTGGTTATGAGGTTCCTGCGTCCGAAGAGACTCGCCCCGACCCGATTAACGTGGTAGATAGCCCCTTTGTGGCAGTCTGACCCTCGTTTTCGGGGGTCAACCTTCCACGAAGGGGCGAAGCTCCACGTTGTTTGGCGGCGCACCCGCCGGAGGCCACCAGCCGCCGCCCGCCGTGCCCGCGCGGCCCGCCGTGCCAGGCCCGCGCCGCCCGCCGTGCCCGACGTGCCGGCCGTGCCCGACGTGCCGGCCGTGCCCGGCGCGCCGGGCGCCGGCAGCGTCAGCCGCCGGCAGCGTCAGTCGGCTAGTGCGTCTGCCGCCTCGGGGCTTGAGTCGCGCAGGAACTGGGCGCAGCGGTCCGCTTCTTCGTCCTCGCCGATCGCCGCGGCGGCCTGGCCGAGCAGGTACAGGGACAGGAGGAAGCCGCGGTTCGGCTCGTGCGACCAGGGAACGGGGCCGTTGCCGCGCCAGCCGGACCTGCGCAGCTGGTCAAGGCCGCGGTGGTAGCCGGTGCGGGCGTACGCGTACGCGGTGACGGGGTCGCCGTCGGCAAGCGCGCGGGTGGCTAGTTCCGCCCACGCGGCCGAGTAGAAGGGGAACCGGCCTGCCACGTTCTTGGGGTCCGCGCCGGCCGCGGTCAGCGCGTTGTCCGCCTCGAACTCGGTGGGCAGGTAGGTAGCCGCGGGACCGGCTCCGGCCAGGAGGTCGTTGTGGTCCATTAGTTGTGTGTCCCCGCAGACTCGAGATCCTGGCAGGCCTCGACCACGCGAGCGGTCAGGCCGCCTTCGGCGGCCTTGCCCCAGCTGCGCGGGTCGTAGACCTTCTTGTTGCCCACGTCGCCGTCCACCTTGAGCACGCCGTCGTAGTTGGCGAACATGTGGCCGGCGACCGGCCTGGTGAACGCGTACTGAGTGTCGGTGTCGACGTTCATCTTCACCACGCCGTAGCCGATCGCTTCCCGGATCTCCTCGAGCGCGGAACCGGAACCGCCGTGGAAGACCAGGTCGAACGGCTTGTCCTTGCCGTACTTGGCGCCGACCGCGTCCTGGATGTCCTTGAGCACGCTCGGGCGGAGCTTGACGTGCCCTGGCTTGTACACGCCATGTACGTTGCCGAACGTCGCGGCCAGGATGTACCGGCCGCGCTCACCGAGGCCCACGGCCTCCGCGGTGGCCAGTGCGTCCTCTGGCGTCGTGTACAGCTTCTCGTTGATCTCGCCGACGACACCGTCTTCCTCGCCGCCGACGACGCCGATCTCCATCTCCATGATGATGCGGGCAGCGGCGCACTCGGCCAGCAGTTCGGCCGCGATCTGCAGGTTCTCGGTAAGCGGCACCGCCGAGCCGTCCCACATGTGCGACTGGAACAGCGGCTCGTGTCCCTTCGCGACCCGCTCCTTCGATATCGCGACCAGCGGTCGCATGTAGCCGTCCAGCTTGTCCTTGGGGCAATGGTCGGTGTGCAACGCGATGTTCACCGGGTACTTCGCGGCGACCACATGCGCGAACTCGGCCAGCGCGACGGCTCCGGTCACCATGTCCTTGACGGACTGACCGGACAGGTACTCGGCGCCCCCGGTCGATATCTGGACGATGCCATCGCTGCCGGCCTCCGCGAACCCGCGCAGCGCGCCGTTCAGCGTCTGGCTCGACGTGACATTGATGGCGGGATAGGCGAAACCGCGCTGTTTGGCGGTGTCGAGCATCTGCGCGTAGACCTCTGGGGTCGCGATAGGCATGGCGAAGGCTCCAGGTCTTCCTCTATAGGCTGGCACTCGACCCCCACTTTAGGGCCCTCGCACTGGCGAAGGTGCACCGGGCAGTGATGGCCATGCTGTAGAACAGGAACCCTATGCAGAGCTTCATCCAGTCAGCGGGCTATGCGGCGCTGATCTTGTTCGGCTTCCTCGAGGCCATGTGCATCCCGATTTCGTCAGAAATCACCTTTGGCTTCGCGGGAGCACTGGCGTCCGGCGGTGTGACCTCAACGGTTCACCTCAACATCGTCCTGGTGATCGTCATCGGCTCGCTGGCCGAGATGGCCGGCTCCTATGTCTCCTATTACATAGGCAGAATCGGCGGCCGCCCGCTGGTGCGCAGATTCGGCCGGTTCGTGCTGGTGAGCGAGTCAGATGTGGACCGCGCCGAGCGCTTCCTGGCGGGTCGTGGCCGGTGGGCCATCATCGTCGGCAGGATGATCCCGTTCGTGCGGGCCTTTATCTCCATCGTCGCTGGCCTGGTCGAGGTTCCGGCCGGTGAGTTCGGGATCTTGAGCGCGATCGGTACCGTCGCCTACGCGGTGATCTTGTCCCTGGTCGGCTACGCCGTCGGCAGCGCCTGGCACAGCGTCGGCCACGGCCTCACCGTGGTGACCTACGTGATCGTCGCGCTGGTCGTCGTGGCGATCATCGGCGGCGTGATCTTCCGCTACCGCCAGTTCCACCGCGAGAGCGCCGAACATCGCGAGCAGAAGACCGCGGACCGCGTCTGATTCATAACTAGCAGTGGTGCTTGCGCCCCTTGACAAACAGGGCTAGAGTTCCAGCTCGGACAAGTCGTAGGCGGCGCGGTACGGCAGCGCGTACTCGGCGATCTTGGCGGCCGCTCCCCGCTCGACCAGGACCGCCACGCCGACCACATCCGCACCCGCCTCGCGCAGCGCGTTCACGGCGGTGAGCACGGAGTTGCCCGTGGTGGACGTGTCCTCGACCGCGAGCACGCGGCGGCCGGTCACGTCCGGGCCTTCGATGCGGCGCTGCATGCCGTGCTCCTTGGCCTCCTTGCGGACCACGAACGCGTCCACCGGCGTGCCCCGCTGCGCCGCCGCGTGCATCATCGCGATGGCCACCGGGTCGGCGCCGAGCGTCAGCCCGCCGACCGCGTCGTAGCCGAGATCCCAGGTCAGATCCAGCATGACCCGTCCGGCCAGCGGCGCCAGCCGCCCGTCGAGCAGGATCCGGCGCAGGTCCACATAGCTGGCCGAGCGGATCCCCGAGGAGAGGACGAAATCACCGCGGACGACGGCGTTGGAATTGATCGCCGCGAGCAGGTCAGCGCGTTCGGTCACGGCATGTGATCCTACGGCAGGCCGGTCCAGCGGCAGGCCGCCGGCACCGGATCCCGTCCCCTCCACGGGAAAGCCGGCGCCGGCGGCGTCAGTGGGCCAGCTCGTCCACGAGGCGCAGCGCCTCGGTGAGCGAGGCCGGCAGCGGGCTCATCCGGGTTCTGGCGCCGTAGCCGAGCTCGACGGTCCGGCGCAGCTTCGTGTACCGGGCGGTGATGTCGGTGCGCGCGCCTATCAAGGCGATGCCGGCGCCGGAAACCGGTGACTGGGCGAGCGTGTCGCCGCCCGGGAAGGCGGCGCGCAGGTCGTGCCCGAGCAGGATGTCGGAGGCCAGTCGCCGCCACGGGTCCGGCCGCCTGGCCGGGCAGACCGCGACCAGGCGGTGGGTGCTGGCCGGGTTGAGGCCGAGCTGTTCCGCCGCCCGGTACACCTCGGCGATCCTGGTCCGCAGGTACGCGATGGTGGTGAGCCCGGTGAGCGGATCCTCGCAGCATCCCCGCGCGTGCCGGGTGAGCCCTTCCTCGGCCCAGCCTTCGGCGATGGAACTCACCAGGGTCAGCGGCGGGGTACCGCGGCCGAGCACCGCGTAGAGCGCGGCGAGGTCTTCGATCGTCTCGGTGACCCCCACCCCGGCCCGTGCCCTGGCCCGGCCGAGCGCCCCGCAGGCGCGGGCCAGATCCACGGCCGGCGCCCCGGGCAGCATGGCTTCCGCCACGGCGTCTACCGCGCGGTTGTGCCAGTCGTCAGCGGCGTGCCAGCCGCTCGCCATGCTGCGCAGGCGCCAGGCGTCGCGCAGTGTTGCCAAGTCCGGTCCCAACGGGCCCTCCGTCTGTCGGGTTCTCGATGGATTGACAGCAAACCCACGCCGTCATGACGCGACTTGCGCGATGATTTCTGTAACTGAAAGAAATCAACATAGGACAGTGGGTAATGACTCGGCGATCGGAGAGCAGATCCGCTGGTCAGCACTCCGCTGGTCACGGAGCCTCCGGCCAGGGCGCCTCCGGCCAGGGCGCCTCCGGCCAGGACAGCTCCAGTCGGGACAGCTCCAGTCGAGGCACCGCCGGATCCGGGCTCGTCGATCCGATGCCGCCGGGCGACGCCGAACTGATCACGTCCAGCCGGACGTCAGACCCCGCCGCCTATGCCGTCCTCTACCAGCGTCATGTCGTCGCCGCTCGCGC
>DASXDG010000138.1:0-1739 GCA_036490795.1 Streptosporangiaceae bacterium | reverse complement strand
AGCGGCGGCGAGTCCTGACGGCGCGCTACGTCAGTGGCTGACGTGCGACGAGTACATCAGGAGCAAGACCACGCCGATGACGATAATCGGCGCCAGCCAGTGCTTTCCCGACACGCCTAGCTTCATCTTGCCGCGGATGCGCGTCCATCCGAACGCCAGAATGGCGCAGATGAACACCAGCAAGATGAGTCCGTCCATGTCCGCCTCCTGAGCCTGCGGTGTTGCGAACCCGTTTCCGAGCCTACGTCATCCGGTTCCCGGACGCGAGATAACGGACGGTGAGGTTTCCGGGCCGGGATCCGGCGCCCCCAGGCCGGGCGCGCCCAGGCCGGGCGCGCCCGGGTCCGGGGCGCAGATCAGGTAGCCGGCGCCGCGGCGGGTGTGGATGAGGGGCGGCCCGAGCCGGTCCAGCTTGCGCCGCAGGTAGCTGACGTAGGTCTCGACCACCTGGGGCCGGCCGGCGTAGCCGTGGCCCCACACCTGCTGCAGGAGCTGGGTCCGGCTCAGCACGCTGCCCTGGTGCCGCAGCAGGCAGGCCAGCAGGCGGAACTCGGTCGGGGACAGGTCCACCAGCGTCCCGGCCCGGTGCGCCGTCCACCGGGACTCGTCGAGCACGAGGTCGCCGCAGCGCAGCACCGGCGGGTCCGGCGGGGCGAGAGCGACGTCACGCGTATCGGCCATGGCGAAGGAAGGATCGGGAGAGCGGGAAGGCCGGTGCCGCCGTACCCGCACGGAGCGCGGATGCGGCGGCACCGGCTGGCCGGCTGATCTCACCAGTGGGTCGCCACTGCGGTCGGCTGGGTGGCCGGCGTGGCCGGTACGGCCGCGCGGCCGCCGACGTCAGCGGTGGTCAGCGGGGCGAACAGGACGATCTGGGCCTTCAGCGTCCAGTGTGACCGCGTTCCGGCGACCAGTGCCAGGTCACCACGGGCGACCATGTCCGGAGCCATCCACGCGCTCTGGGTGAACGTGACGGGGCTCCACCTGGGCATGCTGTTCAGCGGGGTGGTGGCCGTCTGGGACACCGTAGCCGTGGTCCTGGTCACGGTGACCGTCACGGTGAGGCTGGTGTTCGCCACCTGGACGGTGACGGTCTGCGCGGCCGGGGTCGGCGTCAGCATGGCCGCCGCCGTGGTGGGGCTGCCGGCCAGCAGCGTGGTCGCCGGGAGCATGTTGCCCGAGGCCATCGCCTGCTGCGCCGCGCTGGTACTCGCGGTCATCGCCTTCATGCCTGCGGTCGTGGCCGAGACGTTCTGGAACTGCGTCTGGCCGGACAGCAGCCACAGGTGCAGCGAGCCGTTCGCCGACTGCAGGATCAGGAACTTCTTCGTGGCCAGGACGACGATGCCGCGCTGCACGGCGAGCACCTTGCCCTGGTGGGTCGTCTGGCTGTACTGCCGGGCCCGGGTGAGCCCGGCCAGCGCGGCGTAAGAACTGCGCCGCGACCCGTTCCAGTTGGTCATCGCCGAGCTGAGGGCGGTGCCCTCGTTGCCTGAGCGGGTCGAGAAGGCGGCTGACGTGGCGGTCGCTGCCACCCCGTGACCGCCGGCCAGGGCGGCGGCTGCCGCCACGGCGCCGCCGGCCAGGAGCGCGGTCGCGATACCGACCCTGGTCTTCACCGAACTCTTCCCGTAACGCCGAGCGCGGGTCATCATGAATGCCTCCTTGTTCCGGGGACGTCGCGCCCGCTTCGCGCGTCCGGGTCAGACCGTCCGGGCCGGCGGTGTTCGTGAGAGCCG
>DASXDG010000137.1:0-6190 GCA_036490795.1 Streptosporangiaceae bacterium | reverse complement strand
CCTTGCCTGCTACCCGTCCAGCCATGGTGACAGCTCCCTTGCTGTTGCGGTGCCGGCGATTTACGGCACCGGGTGACCTAATGCCTCCGATATTAATGTCGGTGGGTGACACAAACAAACCAGTGTGACTGGGGTCACATGATTTAACTTGTGGTACGCAAGCAAACGCTTTCTGTAGTCGCTACATTCGGTGACGTCCGGTACCCCTCTGTAAAACCCGGCGCTCACACGACCTTGGGAACCCGGGCATCTCTTTGTCACTCCACGGGACGGGTGGGATCTTTTGTCGCGGCACGCGCACGGCTTCGCTTCTCGGTTCTCGGTGTTCTCGCTGATCGGCGGGGGCGTCTTCGTGGCCGGGCTTGCCCTTCAGGTCGCGCTCGTGCGGTACGCCCACACCGGCCCCGACTGGTCGTACGCGGCGCAGGCGGTCTTCTCGATCGAGCTGTCGTACCTGCTCAACCGGTACCTGACCTGGCGCGATCGAACCGTCGGGTTCTGGGGCGCGGCGTGGAAGTTCAACGCGCAGAAGGCGCTGATGACCGTCGTCAACATGGCGGCGTACGCGTTCCTGGTTCGGCTCGGCATCGAGTACATCGCCGCCAACATCGCGCTGACCGCGATCTTCACGCCCATCAACTACTTCGCCGGCGATCTGTTCGTGTTCGCCCGCGGCGCCCGCGGCGGCCCGCCGGAGATCATCATCGAGCCGAGAACGCCGATGGTGCCGCCCACGGTCAGCGTGGTGATCCCGTGCAAGGGCTCGGAGCGCACGATCCGCGCGACGGTCGAGTCGTTTCTCGGCCAGGACTACCCCGCGCTGACCGAGCTGATCCTGGTCGGAGACGTGGGCGACTCCACCTGGACCGTCCTCGACGACATCAACGACCCGCGCCTGGTGCTGCTCGAGCAGGAGCGCACGCCGGGCCGCCGGGACCCGAACGTCAAGCGGGACAAGGGCATCACCAAGTCAAGCGGCGACGTGATCGCGCTGGCCGACTCCGACATCGTGGTCGACCCGGGCTGGATCGGGCGGGCGGTCGCGCTGATCAACGGCCAGGGCGGCGGACTGGTGGCGGGCGGCATGCGCTCGATCCACGACACGTTCTGGGGCCGTTTCGTCGACAACAACGTCCTTGCGGCCAAGACCCCCCGGGTCTCGCGCCCGTACCGGGTGACGGCCGAGAGCTTCGGCGCCCGCGGCTACAAGCCGCCGGTCACCGCGAACGCGATCTTCACCAGGAAGCTCTACGACGAATGCCCGCTGGACGTCTCCTGGGCGTACGGCTACGAGGACTACGAATGGTTCTGGCGGCTGGCCAAGGAAGGCCAGGCGATCTTGTTCTCGTCCGACCTGACCGCGGCCCATCATCACCGTCGTTCCTTCCGCCACCTGGTCAGGGAGTACCGCCAGTCGGCGCACGGCTGCGCCCAGTTCATCCGCGCCCACCCCGACTCGCCACTGGCCCGCAAGCGCACCATCCAGGCCTTCGGCCTGCCGGTCGGCGCGCTGGCCGCGCTCGGCGTCGGCGCGTTCGCGGTCACTGACGGGTACGGGGTCCTGGTGGCCGGCCTGCTCGCGATGGGCGCCGTGCTGGTAACCGGCCGGGAAGTCAGCCGGGTGCGTTCGCTGGAGAGCCTGACCTACCCCGCGGCCGGCCTCGCGCTCGGCGGCATCTACGCCGCCAGCATCGCCGGCAGCCTGCTCGTCCCGCCGGCCACGCGCCCGCAGTCGGTTCCGACCTGGGACGTGCAAGGGGACGAGCCGCGGCATCGCCGACCGCGTCGTCTCAACTCGCCGCTGCTGCTCATCCTGGGGGTGCAGGCGGCTCTGTCGCTCGCCTTGGTGTGGAGCAATACTGTTTTCGGCGACGAGGCGCTTTATCTTTCTGCGGGCACGCTTGAGTGGATGCACTGGCTGCGGGGAACGGTGTTGCCCGCGGCCGGACAGCCGAACTTCGGGTTCGGCGGTACCTTTGCCAGTTATTTTTCGGGGGCTCCGCAGATTTACCCACCAATTGGGGCGGCGGTCTCCTACGTTAGCGGTCTGGCTGGAGCTAGGATCCTCGGTCTCGCCTTCATGCTCGGCGCTAACATCCTCCTCTACCTTACGACGAAGAGGATTTTCGGCGGCCGGGCGGCGTTGTTCTCGAGTGCAATGTGGGCGGTCTGCGCGTCCGTGCTACGCCTGTCTTTCGCTACCTACGACCCGATGGCGATCTTTCTAATCTGCCTCGGGACGTGGACTGCGGTGGAGGCGGGCTATCGACTAAAGCGCAAGGCAGAGCTGCTCGCAGTTACCGCAATCATCCTGGCGCTAGGCGCCGTTACGTCTTACGCGTATGCGGTCTTCATACCGGCTGTCATAGCTGTTGCCCTGACGTCTTGGGCTCCAACGAGCGGATGGCGCCGGTCGATTATCTCATCGAGCTGGCTAGCCGGTGTAACTTGCATGCTCCTGGTCGCCGTTCCGACCGTGCTAAAACTATGGCAGGGAATATTTTATACAACGCTGTCTCGAGCAAGTGGTAATAACGGCCTTTTCGCTGTGCTTCGGATCTCCTGGGAGATTATCGGAATATTTGTCATTATCGCCGTCATAGGCGTGTTCGTCGCCCGGCATTCCGAACGAGACCGCCGCTGGGTGCCCTTGCTCGTTTGCTGTGCCGCCAGCGCGATGTTGGTGCCGGTTGAGCAGCTGCGCCTCCAGACGGCAACGTCATTGGATAAGCACCTGGCCCTCGGGGCGTGGTTCGCGGCCATCGGCTGCGGATATGCCTTGTCAGTACTGACGAATCCCATCCGTCTGCGCAAGTTGGCCGCAGTTGCGTGCGCGGCGTGCGCGCTTGCCATACCGGCCGTGGATGGATGGACCGAAGCCTTCAGCGTGTACCATCTATGGCCAAATGCGGCGGCGTTTATCTCTGCCATGCGCCCGCTCATGGCTAAGAATAAAGGAAACGTTCTTGTCGTGCAGTACTCGTCAACTGCCGAATACTACCTCGGTAAGGGCGGTGATTGGCAGCGATGGGCCAGCGTGTCGCTTGATCTTAGCTACGAGAAAATTCCACAGTCTAAGTGGCCAGCCTATTACCGATCCCAAATCGGAACGATAGCGCCGAAGATCATAGCTATACCGCTCGATGTCGCGTTTACATCCCTCACCTCGGGCGAGGTTCTGCTCAATAACCTCACGCAGTCGCTGAAGGACGGAAAGCAGAGCGAGGTGCGCCGGGTTCTGCTTCAGATAGCGGCGGCCGACATCTCTACACAAGAACCCGGACTTTATGATCTCGCTTCGGTTGTCGCAGATGACCCGCAGTACCGTATTGTCCAAGTCGTACCGCTGGATAGCCACATCGCGACCGGTGTATTTGTTATCTGGCAGCGTTCGCCCGTCGTGACTTCGCACGGTCCGACGAAGGCCGCGAACCCATGACGGCCGTTAAGGCGCATGGGAGCCATACCCGGCCCTCGTCCCTACGGCTGCCATCGCCGCGGCATTCGGCGTTGGCGTTCTCTGCTGTCCTCGCCGTCGGAGCCGCGTTCCGGTTCTGGGCGCTGTCCTCGCGGCCGGGTTGGCAGTACGACGAGGGGGTCTACACCGGCGTTGCCGGCAACCTGCTCGCGCACGGGACGATCAACGAGAACATCACGTACGGGTCCCCCTGGTCGCCTGATCTTTATCAGCCGCCGTTCTACTTCATCGCGCTGGCACGGTGGTTCGCGCTTACCGGCGTCTCCATCTACCACGCGCGGATCCTCGGAGTGCTGTGCGCGTTGGGCGCCCTGACGCTGCTCTGGCGGCTCCTGGTCCGAATCCACGGTGCCCGGGTTGCGCTGTTCGCGATGGTGCCGATCGCGCTCGACGGCTGGCTGATGTACGTGCAGCGAATCTCCTACATGGAGAACATGCTGCTGTTCCTGGTAGTGGCGGCGATGCTGCTGTACCAGCGGGCCCTCGACACTCCGACGTTGACCCGGTTCGTCATCGCGGGCCTGATGCTCGGCTTTGCCGCGGCATTCAAGTACACCGGGGTCTACGTCATCGGAGCCGTGATGCTCTGCTGGCTGATCACGCAACGCGATCACATCAAGCACCTCGCGCTCTTGGGCTGCGCACTGGTCTCGTTCGCAAGCGCGATCTTGTTTGAGGTTCTCAACTACGACGCGCCCGGTCACGCGTGGTGGTGGCAGGACACCATGGTGCAGATCCGACGGGTGCTCGGCATCCAGCAGAGCGGCGGGACGCTCACCTCGCCGACCGCCGCGCTGCACCTGCTGTTCGCCCAGTACGACGTGTTCGCGCCATCGTTCCTCATCGCGCTGGTGACGCTGTTCCTAGCGCTGCGGCGGCTCTGGACTTGCTACCTGGAGCGCGACTGGCGGCCGGTCACCGGGAACGCGCTGCTCTGGTCGTGGATGGCGTCCGCAATCGTCATCTTCGGCTTCTCCTCACTCCGCTATCCGCAGTACTTCGCGCTGATCCTGGTACCGATGTACGCCTGGTTCTGGACCGAGGCCAGGCACTGGCGGCTGCGGCCGCGGAGCCGCGCACTGCTGATCCTGGTTGCCTGCGTGGCCGGGATCGCCTCGTTCTCTGGCCGGGTCGTCGGCTACGACGACAACGTGTTCGCCGACGTGCAGCAGTACGCGGCCACGTCGCTGCCGCCGAATGTGGTGGTCGTCGCCGATGAGGCGGTCGGGGACCTGATCAAGCAGCCGTACTGCCGCGAGCAGAACGCGACGCCGTGCGCGCAGGTGGCCAGCTATGTGATCACCTGGGACACCTATCTCCAGACGACGGCGGAGCTCGGTGATCCGACCTACCGGGAGCTCATGATCGGCGCCGTCCGGCTCCGGTCATGGACTGGTTTCAACGGAACAGTGACCGTCTGGAGGATCAGCCGATGAGGCGAACCCGCACCTTCATGGCCGCGACCTCGCTGGCGGCCGTCGCCGCCACGCTGGGCGTGGCGGCGTGTACCAGCGCCGTCACGCCACCGAAGGCCAGCAGCACCGCGGCGGCGTCGGCGGCAGCCCGGCATCAGCCGCTGAGTTTGGCGACCGCGCCCGCCCCGAAGCCGCTGGTCGGCGTGAACCTGTACGTCAACCGCAACTACTCGCTGGCGCAGACCAAGGACTTCGGCGCCCGCGATCTGAAGTGCATCGCGCGCGACCTCAAGCTCAAGGCCGTCTCGATCGCCTGGGATTACAACGTGCCCAGCCGTACCTCTAACGTCGTCAACGACTCGCCGACGCGCACCCCGACGATCGCGGACCTAGCCGCGCTGACCTCGATCGCCAAGTCCTACGGCCTGCGGGTCGAGTACCGGGTGTTGTACGCGCTCGGCGACTCGGACTCGCGGGGCACCTCGATCCAGCCGAAGAGCCTGAGCGCGTGGCTGCGTTCGCTGCTCGCCACCGAGATACCCGCCCTCGAGCTCGCGCAGCGCGATCACGTCAGCGAGTTCATCGCGGGCACCGAGATGGCGTCGATCGACCAGTCGCCACTGTGGGGCGGGTTCTTCGCCAAGGCCGGGCGCAACTACCACGGCATCTTGTCCTACGCCAGCTGGGGCGGCGGCGCTTCGCCCGGCGGGTTCTTCTCATCGCGGCGGGTGCTGCTGCCATTGAAGTACTTCGGCGCGTCTGCCTACCCGCCGATCAACCTGCCGCCGACCGCCTCGGTCGCGCAGCTCAAGAAGGCGTGGGTGGCGTTCCTGCGCAAGGCGCCGGAGTCGCTGCTGCACGTGACCGCGCTCGACGAGCTCGGCATTCCCGAGGTGGCCGGCGCCTACAAAGACCCGTATCAGTGGACCGGCCTAGGAGACGCCAAGCCCGACCCCGCCATCCAAGCCAACTGGTACAAGGCCGCCTGTCAGGCGGCGGACCTGGTGCACGTCCGCGCCATCTACTTCTGGAGCGCCGTGCTGAGCTCTGACCCCGCGAACGCGCGACCGTCGCTCGTCGGCTTTGAAGACCATCCGGCGACGGAAGCGGCGATCAGGTCCTGCTCGTAGAACACAACGACAATCAATTGGAGGGTTACGCCGATGAGGCGCATCCATAAGATCTCAACCGCCGCGGCCCTGGCGATCTCCATGGGCACGGCCGTCAGCGCGGCCATCGCGGTGCCGTCTGCGCAGGCGCAGACGGTCGCGGTGGCCAAGCAGCAGGTGACGGTACC
>DASXDG010000136.1:0-19633 GCA_036490795.1 Streptosporangiaceae bacterium | reverse complement strand
CGGCTTCACCATGCTGGACCCAGGGCTGGTCTGGATCCCGGAATGGCGGCCCGACTCCCCCGATGACGTTCCCGGTGACCCGGAAAGGTACTGGGCACTGGTCGGCATGGGCCAGCTGTTACGGCAAGCTCGACCGCTGGCCGGCGCCACACCCCACCTGGGCGATCCGTCGTCGCGAGAGTGGCGAATGGGACACGATGATGCCACTGTGACCGGATAGTCGCGGCCAGAACAGAATTAACGTGTCAGATTTCCCCTTCGTGGAGGGTTGCCCCTCGTAAATGGGGGTCGATCCTCCACAAAGGGGGAAACCACCACGTTGTCCGGCCGCGGGCGGCGCGGGCGCGGGCGGGCCACTGCGCCGGCCGCCTTTCCGGCAAAGCGGACTAACGGGATAGCTGCTTGGAGAGCTTGAGCAGTGCGTTCTCCACGACTTCGGTCAATGCCGGGTGAATCCAGTACTGCTTCCTGGCCAGGTCGGTCACCCGCTGGCCGGCGACGGCCGCCTGGATCAGCGGCTGGATGAGCAGCGGGGCCTGGTATCCCATGATGTGCGCGCCGAGCAGTGTGCCGGTCGCGGGGTCGGCGTACAGCTTGCAGAACCCAGAGGTGTCCTCGAGCGCCCAGCCATAGGCGACGTCGGCGTACTCCTGAACTGCCTCCAGGTAGGGGCGATCGCCCAGATCCTGCTCGCGGGCGCCGACGGTGGCGATCTGCGGGTCGGTGAACACCGCGGCTGGCACCCACTCGTGCGGATAGGGACGCAGGTCACCGGGAAAGGCCATGTTGTGCGCCAGCGTGCGGGCCTCGGCGTTGGCCACGTGCTTGAGCGGGTACGGGGTGCTCACGTCGCCCAGGGACCAGATCCCCTCGGCGGTCGTCCTGCCGTACTCGTCGACCTCTATCCGCCCGTCCTCACGCAGCCGGACTCCGGCCCGGTCCAGGTCCAGGTCCGCGGTGTCCGGATGGCGGCCCGCCGCCACCAGCAGCAGCTCGCCTGCCGCCGGCGGTCCGTCTTGGAGCTGGACCTCGATCTGGCCGCCGTGGCGGCGCGCGCCGGTGACTTTGACCGGCAAGCGGACGTCCCAGCGCTGGCCGGCCAGCTCGGTAAACCGGCGGCGGACCTCAGGGTCGAACGTCTCGAGCAGGGACTCGCCCTGGTTGACGATGCTGACACTGACGCCGAGGGCGGAGAACAGGTGAGCGAACTCGGCGGCGATGTATCCGCCGCCCACGATGACCATGCTGGACGGCAGCCGGTCCAGACGCATCACCGTGTCCGAGGTGTGATAGCCGACCCCCGACTCGGCGATGGCCGGCGGGATCACCGGACGGGATCCGGTGGCGAGCACGATCTGGTCGCCGGTGATCAAGGTGCCGTCGTCGACGGTCAGCTCGTGCGGGCCGGTGAACCGGGCCCGTTGCTCGATGAGCGTCACGAAGTCCGACTCGGCACGCCAGCGGCGGCCCTTGGCGGAGACCTTGTCGGTTCTGGTGAAGACCCGGTCCCTGATGGCTGGCCAGTCCACTCCGGCGACCTCAGCCTGGATCCCGAACTCCGGTGCGTGGCGCACCTGCGCCGCGATGTCCGCGGTGTGGATGAGCATCTTGCTGGGGATGCAGCCGCGGTTGATGCAGGTGCCGCCGAAGGCGCCGGACTCGATCAACGCGACCGGCCCCCGGGCGGAGTCGTGCGGCACCGCCACGTTGCCGGAACCCGAACCGAGGATGACCAGCGAAAAGTGAGGCACCTTCCGAGGTTACGGTACGAAACTTGTGTTCGATCCGATTGACGTCGGGTAGGGGTGCGGGAACCATGAGGGAGGAACCATGACTGACAGCATGAGTCCCCAGGAGAACCCGGCCAAGGACCCGGACGACTGGACCACCGGCGACGAGCCGCTGACCGGTCCGCAGCGGTCCTACCTGCAGACCCTGGCCCGCGAGGCGGGGCGTGAGGTCGAGCTTGACGCCATGTCGAAGGCCGAGGCGTCGCGGCTGATCGACGAGCTTCAGGCAGCTTCCGGCAGGGGGAGCTAGCATCCGCGCGCCTCGCGGAATGCGAGGATGGTGGTGATGGAGTCCTATATCGAGCGTCCGCCGCTGCCGGGGTTGGCGGGGGCCGTGCGGACGGTCTGGATCCAGCGCACCGGCGCGGCGCCGTATGTGCAACGGCACCTGCCCACCGGCGGCGTCGAGATCCACTTTCCGGTCGGTGGCCGTCCCCAGCTCGTCGGCCCGCTGACCGGTCCGGAAGTTGAGGTCATTCCGGCGCACACCACCATCGTGGGCGTCCGGTTCCAGCCGGGGACCGCACCGCCGCTCCCAGCAGTGCTCGACGACCTGGTGGATCAGCGCCTTGGCCTCGCCGACCTGTGGGGAAGCGCGGTCGGCCGCGTCGAGGAGGCGATGGCCAGGGCCGGAACACCGGGGCAGGCGCTCGCGGCCTTGCAGGCCCACCTGCTACGGGAGTTCCGGGCTGCCGGGCCCGCGGATGCGCTGGTCCGCGAGGCCGTGCAGGCGCTGATGCCCTGGCAGCCGGTCAACATCGACGGCCTGGCCACCCACCTGGCGCTGTCCCCCAGCCAGTTGCGCCGCCGCTGCCTGACGGCGGTGGGAGTGAGCCCGAAGGTCCTTCAGCGGACGCTGCGGTTCCAGGGCTTCCTCGCGCTGGCGCAGGCCGGCGCCACCGCCTCGGGCCGGCGTGGCGCGGACGGCATGGCGGGGCTGGCGGTCGACGTGGGGTACTCCGACCAGGCGCACCTCAGCCGGGAATGCCTCCGCCTGACCGGCCTCACTCCGCGTCAGCTCCTCGGCGGCAGCATCGACAGGTGCGCCTGCGGCCATGAGCATTCCGCCTCGTATAAGCCGTTCCTCGCCACGCGGGCACGCGCCTGATCGGTGCGCGATTCGTTCAAGACCCACGCGTCACAACTCTCATAGCCTCGAACTCGTGACACAGCTAGCCGAGTTCCGCGCCTCGCTCGACGGCGAGTCGTTCAGCCCTGACTCACCGGGCTATGAGGCGACCCGCCGCCCGGCCAACGCCGCCTTCCGGGACGCGCGTCCCCGGCTCGTGGTGGCGTGCCGCTCGGTTTCAGACGTCGTCGCCGCGGTGAGGTACGCGGCGGCCGCTGGCGACCGCATCGCTCCTCGAGGCGGCGGGCATTGCTTCGCGGGACGGTCGTCGACGGACGGAATCGTGGTGGACATGGCTGGCCTCGATGGCGTCCGGGTGGCGGGTGCCCGGATCGCCACGATCCGGGCAGGCGCTTGCCTGGGACAGGTGTACGAGGCGCTGGCCGCCGGCGGCCGGACCCTGCCGGCCGGGTGCGGTTCCACCGTAGGCATCACCGGCCTCACCCTTGGCGGCGGAATCGGCCTGCTCGGGCGCACGTACGGACTGACCTGCGATCACCTTGTCGGCGCGCAGATCGTGCTCGCCGACGGAAGCGTCGTGGTGTGCGACTACGGCCACGAACCGGATCTGTTCTGGGCCCTGCGCGGAGCTGGCGGCGGCCAGTTCGGCGTGGTCACGTCACTGCGATTCCAGACCGTCCCTGAACCGGTAGCCACCCGGATCGAGGCGCGCTGGACGGGGAGCGCCCTCCCGGAGCTAGTGACCGCGTGGCAGGCCTGGGCACCGGACGCCCCGGACGAGCTCACCGTCAGCCTCACCTTGGTGTCTTCACCCGGTGAACCTGTCCAGGCCACGCTCTTCGGCGCCTCCACCCTCGACCAGGGCCTGGCCAGGGAACTGCTGCGGGAGTTCGCTGGCCGGGCCGACGTGCCCCCGGCGTTCGAGTTGTGCGCGGGAGTGCCTTTTCACGAGCTGAAACAGACCTTCGCCGGCCTGGACCCGCCTGGACAAGTGCTGCGGATCCGGTCGGAGTTCTTCTCGCACGCGATGTCCGAACGCACCGTCGCCTCGCTGCTGGACGCGTTCGGCACGTCGAGGCCGGCCAGCCGGCGCCAGCTCACGTTTACCGCCATGGGCGGGGCGTACAACAGGGTCGCCGAGGACGCGACAGCGTTCGCCCACCGCGGCGAACGCTTCCTGCTCGAGCACATGGCCGGCCCGGCGGACCCGTGGCCGGACCGTTCCTGGGCGATAGCCCACGCCGACGGATCGGGGCGCGTCTACCCGAACTTCCCCGACCCCGCGCTCGACGACCCGGCGGCGGCGTACCACGCGGGCAACTATCCCCGGCTATCGGCGGTCAAGCACGCCTACGACCCAGGCCGGTTCTTCGATTTTCCCCAGGCAATCTGAAACTACGGAGGACATATGAGCAAGGTTTTCTGCGCCCTCGCCGTCTCGGTCGACGGCTATATCAGCGGGCGCACTCCCGACGGCGAGCAGGAGTTCGGACGCGGTCTCGGTGACGCACCCATGCTCTTCGACTGGTACTTCAACGGGGACACGCCGAGCCAGGTATTCGACGGGTTCAAGCTGAGTGAGCCGAGCGTCCGGTTCTTCGACGCCACCGCGGCCCGAGTGGGGGCGGTGATCGTGGGCCGCACCACCTACGAGCACTCCAGCAATTTCGGGGGCGGCAGCGCGCACCCGACGGCACCGCTGTTCCTGGTCAGCCACCGGCCAGCGCCCGAGGCCGGCGAGAAGCAGACGCTGGTCACCACCGGCATCCAGGACGCTGTCGCGGCGGCACGCGAGGCCGCCGGCGGCAACGACGTCGCCCTGATGGGCGGCGGCGTGGTGACTTCCGCGCTGGAAGCGGGCCTGGTCGATGAGGTGATCCTGCACCAGGTACCCGTTCTGCTCGGCGGCGGACGCAGTTATTTCCGCGAACTGTCCTCGCACATCGAACTCCGTCTCCTGGAAGCGATCGCGGCGCCGGGCGTGACCCACCTCCGCTATGAGGTGATCCGGTGATTCTCGTCACCGGCGGGCTCGGCATGATCGGCGCCCACACCGCCCGCGCGCTCACCGATCTCGGGCAAGAGGTCGTCGTCACCGCCCACAGCCGGAGCGAGGTCCCGTCGTTCCTGGCCGACCGGGTCACCGTGGAAACCCTCGACGTCACCGACCGGGACGCCTTCGGGTCGCTCGCCAGCCGGCACGACATCAGCGACATCATCCACCTGGCCGGCAGCATCCCCGGCGAGGACCCGGTCCGTTTCTTCCGCACGGACATGACCGGCCTGCTCAACGCGCTGGACGCGGCGCGTTCCTGGGGCGTCCGCAGGTTCGCCGTCGCCAGCAGCCTCGGCGTCTACATCGGCCGGTCCGAGATCGCCTGGCACGAGGAGCTCGCGCTGCCCACCGCGGACCTGCCGCACCTGATCATCGCCTTCAAGAAGGCCGTCGAACCGCTCACCACGCACAGCCTGCACGGCAGCGGCGTCCAGCCGGTCGTGCTCAGGATCGGGACCATCTGGGGACCGCTCGTGGACCCGGAATCACCGTTCTTCCACCTGCCCCCGTACATCAGCGCCGTGCTCCGCGGCGAGGAGCCGCCTCCGCTGTACGCCGACGACGGCGGTGACCGCTGTTACGCACCCGACGCCGGGCGCGCGATCGCCCTGCTGATGACCGCGGGCACCTTGCGGTACGACACCTACAACGTGTCCAGCGGCCAGCCGGCCAGCAACCGCGAGTTCGTGGAAGCGCTACGGGCGGTCGTCCCCGGGCCGAAGCTCACCTTGCTGCCTGGACGGCAGAACGGCCCCGGCGAGGATCCCTACCTCGACATCACGCGGCTCACCGGCGACACCGGCTTCAGGCCGGCCTTCGACGCGGCATCGGCGGTCACGGACTATGTCGCGTGGCGAGGGGGCAACGCTCGCTGAGGATGACCCGTTCGCGGCCCCTGGGTCAGTGCTCGTCAGCGGCTACGAGCGTGTCCCAGGCGGCCATCGCGCACGTGACGACACCTTCCAGGTCGGCGCGGCTGACGCCGTCGCGCCGCAGGTCTGCCGGAACTCCCGGGCGCTGGAGTTCTCGACCGCGCCGGTGGGCGCGGCGAGGATGAGCATGCATCCCGGCGGCGCACCCGGGCGGGTGACCTGGTCGGCGGTGGCCCGCAGCATGGCATGGATCGCGGTACGCGTGTCCGGATTCTCGGTCAGCGCGCGTCTTGGGAACACCCCCGAGATCGCGCCGTAGAGCATCACGGTCTCGCGGAACAGGGCTTCCTTGCTGCCGAAGCACGCGTAGATGCTGGCCGCCAGCCTCAGCCTCAGCTAGCCGTCCGCAGCCGCGAACAACGCGGAACATCGCTCTTTCTCGGCAGAAATACCTGCTCACAGCATAGTTTCTTACCGCGTTGGGCGTATTTACCGCGCTACAGAGGTTGAACCGCGAGGGTCCGCGCCGCCCGCGACGATCGGGGCCATCCCGGCCACGCCGCCGCACCGGCATCCCGGAAAACCGGACAAACCGCCCGCACCCAGGCCGCGCACGATCATGAAACCACCCCATCAGCCGGGCACCGTCCAACCCCGATCCGGCAGCACCCGCAACGACTCCTGGACCGCGGCTACAACGCGCGCCCTGGACTGTGATGGCGGCTGACGCTGGCTCAGGCTCGCCCTCTCGGGACGGCCTTCTCGATGGTCGTGGAAGCGTGAAACAAAAGTTAGTTATGATAAATAAGTTCTCCTGCTTCGACCGCTACCGGCAGCCGGTTCTCCGGCGGCGGCAGCGGGCAGGTCGCGAACTCCGTGTACGCGCAGGGCAGGTTGACGGCCCGGTTGAAGTCCAGCGTCACCGCGCCGTCCTCGCCGGGCGCGGCCACCGGCAGCGAGCGGGACGCCTGGTAGGTGGTAACGCCCGAGGTGGCATCCGTGAACAGGATGTGCAGGCTGCCCGGCGCGCCGCCATTGAAGGCGGTGAGCCGCAGCGAGTACCCGTCGAGGGTGAACTCCACCATGCCGGGGGCCTGATACACGTGCTTGAGCCCGTCTACCACCGAGCCGACCGCGACGTCGCGCGGTTCGCGGTACGGCAGGTACCGGCCGGGCACCGCCCAGCGGGGATCCGGCGGATAGGCGGAGATCCCGTGGAAGCTGGTGCGCAGCGGATGCTCGGGATGGCGTGGCCTGAGGATGTCGTAGCCGCCGCGCCTGGCCACCTCGATGACCGCGTTACCGGACTGGGCGTTGACGCCGCCACGTTCCGCGATCGGGGCGAAGTGGTATGTGCCGCGGACCGGCGTGCCGTCCACGATCAGGTCTTCCGTGTCGTCGAGGGTGACGGTCACCCCGTCTGCCGTCGCCGACCACGCGCCTGGGGCGTCGGCGAAACGCTGCGGCTCGGCGCGGAGCCAGTGCAGGCCGGTGATCGCGAGGAAGCCGTGCTGATCCGCCAGGTGAGCCTCATGGTCGCGCCGCCACCGCGTCCACTGTTCGGCGAAGGCCTGCCTGTCGATGTCGTCAGCGGTCACCTGAACCTCCCGCATTAGCTAGTTTTCCGATCATATTAGTTGACAACCCGGGAATCGCAAGCTTGGCTTGATGCATGTCCATGTCAGCTGCTTCTTCCCGGGCGCTGCTGACCGCAGCCGACCTGAGGGGGTCACGCGCCGATGGCCTCGCGACGCTGCTCGGCGTTATCCCGCTTAGCCGTGGTTCGCGCCTGGCGATCGTCGGTTATGTCCTTCCGCCCGCCGGCGGTAGCAACACCGCACGGGGCGGGCAGCCCGACGACGGGCTCGTGGTGGACACCATCCAGCACCGGGTGCTGGTGAACGGGCGCGATGCCGGGCTGGTGTTCCGGGAGTTTGAGCTCCTCGCGTTCCTCGCCGCGTACCCGGCCCGGGTGTTCACCCGGGCGCATCTGCTGGCCAGCGTGTGGGGGAAGGCGTACCAGGGACGGAGCCGGACTGTCGACGTGCACGTGCACCGACTGCGGCACAAGCTCGGGCCCGAGTATGGCAAGCGCCTGGTCACCATCCGGCACGTGGGTTATATGTACCGGCCGCCGGACTCCGATGTCCTTCCCCTCGATCAATAGGGAGCGGTATGAGAAACGCACTCGCGGCTTCGCCGGCATCTGCTCAGGCGTTCGCGGTTCATGTCCGGCGCGAGACCGGCCGGTTCCTGGAGGTGGCCGCCCGGTCACCGCTGCAGGCTCACGTGCCCGCCTACCCGGCCTTCACCGTCGAGACCCTGTCCGCCCATATCGGCCGGGCGTTGCGGACTTTTCACGCGATTCTCTCCGGCGACCAGGACGAGGTGATCCAGGCACCAGCGGGAACAGAGGTCATCGAATGGGCCATGGCGGGCCTCGACTCATTCCTGACGGTGCTCGGCGAGGTCCCGCCGGACAAACTGGTGGCGCTGCCGCATGTAGTCGGCGACCGGCCGGTCGGGCTGATCGCCCCCCTGCTCGCCGTTGAGATCGGCGTCCACCGGTGGGATGTCGAGTCGGTTCTCGGTGAGCACGCCCCGATCCCTAAGGACCTCGCGATCAGGGAGATTGACAGTGTCTTCGAGAACTTCGTCCCGCGACTGGCCAGCACGGGGGTAGCACCGATCGGCGGCATCGTACGACTGCAAGCGACTGATGTATCGGTCGCCTGGAGCATCCGCGTGGATGACGGCCGGCTGCGGGCCGGGCGGCTGCCCAGCAGACCCGAAGGCGCCGATGTGGTGGTGACCGCCGCGGTCGAAGACCTAGCGCTCATCGTATGGAAGCGGTGGCTGCCGCCCCGCCCGGAAGTCGAGGTCTCCGGTTCCGTCGATGTCCTCAAGCGCTTCCTGTCGACCGACTACATACCCGACCCGCGGACCACGCCCGCGCACTGACTAACTGACGGCTGGATGGTCAGGGCGGGGTGAAATTAAACGGGAGGTAACGTTCCAGCAAACGCTGGATTACCTAGTAAATCGATGGATAATATCGCCTTATGGTTGCCGTGGCTGGCTGGAGGAGTCGCACGCATGCTCAGAATCCCCGCCTCGCCGCGCCATGGCCGTCCCGGTCCGCTGGTCGCCGTGTCCCTCGCGTACCTGCTGCTGGTGTCAGGTGTGATGATCTGGCGCGGCATTTCCGTCTCGCCCGACTACCTGGTGCTGATGTTGATCCCGGTGGCGCTGCTCAGCGGACGGTTCCTGAAGTTCCTGCGTGACTGGGTGCCGTTCATCGCGTTGTTTCTCGGCTACGAGGCTCTGCGGGACGTCGTGCCCAAGACGCACATCCCGGTGCACTACGGGTTCGCGATCCGTGCCGACAAGGCCATGTTCGGCGGTACCGACCCCAGCCAGTGGCTCCAGGCTCATCTCGGCTCGCTGCACTGGCTTGCGGTCGCGTGCACGGTCGTCTATTTCTGCCATTTCCTCATCCCGATCGCGGTCGGCATGACGCTATGGCTAGTCGACCGCGTGCAGTTCTTGCGCTTCGTGGTCGCGCTGCTCGCGATGTGCTTCGCGGCCTTCATGGTCTTCCTGCTCGTTCCCGTCGCGCCTCCGTGGCTGGCGGCCCACCACCACCTGCTGCCCGGCGTGCACTCGCTGATCGCGCTGCCCAGCACGGTGAGCCCGTACTACAACATGCTGGATCCCGACTCAGCGGCGGCGTTTCCCTCCCTGCACGCGGCGTTCCCGCTCCTGGCCGCGCTCGCGCTATGGCAGGTGACGCGGCGCGGAGCGGCGCTCGCGCTCGTGTGGTCGGCGATCGTGTGGTTCAGCGTCGTCTACCTCGGCCAGCACTACGTCACCGACGTGATCGGCGGCATCGCCTTCGCCATCAGCACGTGGCTGATCACCACCAAGCTAGTGGCGCCACGGGTCGCGGCTCTGCGCCGCCGGCCAACCTCGGCCGATGGTCCTGGCTCGGACGAACGGGAGAACTCCACTGGCCTGGAGACCGTACGCCAGGGCTGAATCCGGGACTCTGGTACGCCACGCGCATGGCTGATCCCGCATCCCGCCAGCGCATGCGTGGTGATCCGGGTCATCGGCGGTGCTCATTGGTCCAGGTGGTCTCGGCCGCGGCGGCCTGGAGTCATAACGAACGCCTTTCTGTCGGGATACCCTATGGCAGGGGGTTCGTGAGCACGGCCGGGGTCAAGGCTCTGGTCCGGGAGGCAGCAGCGATGACGGCGCACATCGACGAGGGAGCACTGCGGTCCGGCCTGGAGCGGATGCGCGAGGCCGCGTCCGATGCGGACGTGATCGCGGTACTGAAACGCACCGTGCACTCCGTCCGCGACGTGTTCGGCTACGGTGGCGCCGGCATCATGTTCATCACCGAGTCCGGGTATCTGTCCTACATCGCCGCCTCCGACGAGACGGCCAGGGAGCTCGAAGAGGCTCAGGCCGCGACGGGCCAGGGACCGTGCTACGAGTCCTACGTCTACGCGCGCGACGTGGTGAGCAACGACCTGCACGCCGACGAGCGCTGGCCGGAACTGCACGCTAAGCTCCCGCCGGCTGTGCGGGCGGTGGTGGGCATCCCGCTGCTCCTCGGCGGCGCCCCGGTGGGCACGCTCAACGTCTATAGCGACGAGCCCGTGCAGTGGGATACGTCGCATGTCAACGCCCTGATCGCCTACGGCGGCCTGGTCGCGGAGGTGCTGGCCACGGCGGTCGCGGCCCAGCAGCACAGCATCGTCGCCGAGCAGCTTCAGTACGCGCTGGATTACCGGGTGGTCATCGAGCGTGCCGTCGGCTTCCTGATGGGCAGCCATCGCCTGGACGCGGTAACGGCATTTGACCTGCTGCGCAGGCGAGCACGCGATTCCCGGCGGCGTGTCGCCGACGTGGCCACCGACATCCTCGGCGGGACCACAGGGCCCGCCAGCGACGACCGGGTCGGCGATGTGCACCCGTCGGACCTGGGACTGTCCGGCCTGGCCGACCCGAAGGCCGACTCGCCGCGATGACCAGCTTTGCGGCGATCCCCCAAGGGTAGTAAATTGGGGTAACTTCCGCCGTGTGTCCGCGGATCTCGCCTTCGGAGGTGAAGATCTGTGGCTGGTGTGCCCTGCTCCTACCTGATCGTGGTAACCGGATACGGTCGGCATGGGCCAGTCCTGCGGCTAAGCGGCGAACTCGACGTGTGCGGCACGGATCTGCTCGAGAGCGCGATCAGCGTCGCACTGGACTCTCGCCCGCAGAAGCTGGTGCTCGATCTGTCCGAACTCACCTTCATGGATTGTGCCGGAGCATCGGTCCTGCGGCGGACACACGACCTGATGGCCGCGAGGCAGGCGCAACTCCTGGTCAACGGCGCCCGGCCCAACGTCCAAAGGCTGTTCGACCTCCTGGGACTCAACGCCTACCTGCGCCTGAGCGCTGGCGGTGGGAAAAACCACCCTCAATTCTGCCAGAAATGATCTGATCTCCGGCTGGTCCGCTCACTTTGCCTGTCAGGTGACTGTTTCCGTGCCCGTTTCGCCCGCTATGGGGATACGGCTCACAGGCAAAGCCTCAACCCGGACCCCGCGGCAGGGCTGATCCCGGGAGATCCGGACCAGCGGGTGCCCGTCCTGCCCGAGGCCGCGCCGCCGCTACAGTAACGCGGTAATTATGTCCAACGCGGTGATTAATGCTGCTGTGGGCAGCCTTTTCTTCCGTGCTGGACATAAGTACCGCGCTGATCACCCGCCAGCCCCGCACAAACGCACCAGCGCCCGGCGCAACGCCGCCACCCCGCGAACTACGCCGCGACACGCGGGCTCCTTTCGCAAAAACGGGTCATCGGCCCTGCGGCGTCGGGGCGGATGGACCTGCCAGGCCACAGTCCGTTATAAATCTACAATGAGTATGCGGCTGAGCGCAGACAGCAACTAGGGTATCCGGTGGATCACGGGGTCTTACTGATGACGCGATGCTGACACGATGCCGACAAGCCACCGCTTTCGCAATCACGACACATCGGACCTCGCATAATCAGGTGACGAAAAAGGACAACAATGCCGATCAGACCCGGTCGCGATCAGTCCGTGGACAAGACATTCACGGATGGCACCACACCGAAGACCCCCATCGCCACTCATCCGATATCTTCGGCCATTATCGCCATCCTGGTGGCCGGTTCGATACTCTGCACGCTTATCGTACCGATTTACGCCAGCACCACGCCGAAGATCGGTGATTGGCCGTTCTTTTACTTCTATTTGCTGGCCGCCATACCCTTCGTCGTTGTCGCGCTGTGCGTCGCCGTCCTGCTCCAGCGCCGCCTGGAGACCGCCGGCGAGAGCGCGGAGGCGGGCGAATGAGCAACGTTAACGCCACGACGTTCACGATCGTCATTGTCCTGTTCGCCCTCGTCACCCTCGTCGGCTTCGCGGCCGCGCGTTGGCGCCGGGCCGAAGACATGCTCCAGCTGGACGAATGGGGCCTCGGCGGCCGGCGCTTCGGCACGTTCGTCTCATGGTTCCTGATCGGCGGCGACCTGTACACGGCGTACACGTTCATCGCCGTGCCGGCGCTGATCTACGCGTCCGGGTCGATCGGCTTCTACTCGGTCTCCTACGTGATCATGGCGTACCCGATCGCGTTCATCTTCCTGCCCCGGCTGTGGTCGGTCTCCCGGGTGCACGACTACGTCACCCCCGCGGACTTCATCCGCGGCCGCTACGGATCGCGCAGCCTGGCGCTGGCGAACGCGGTCACCGGCATCCTCGCCACGCTGCCATACGTGGCGCTCCAACTGGTCGGCATCCAGGCCGTGCTGTCGGTGATGGGCGTGGGCACGTCCTCGACCAGCACCTGGCTCAAGGACCTGCCGCTGTTCATCGCGTTCGTGGTACTGGCGATCTACACCTTCGTGTCCGGGCTGCGCGCCCCCGCCTCGATCGCGTTCGTCAAGGACACGCTGGTCTACGTGTTCGTCATCGTGGCGGTCTTCTACATTCCGGCCAAGATCGGCGGCTGGGGGCACATCTTCGGCGTCGCCCAGACCCACTTCACGTCGGTCAACCCGGCGACCGGCAAGCCCTTCGGCACGTTCATCCCCACCACGAAGAAGACCGGGTCCACCCAGTTCGACTTCGCCACGCTCGCGCTCGGGTCCGCGCTGGCGCTGTTCATCTACCCGCACGCGGTGACCGGCACGCTCGCCACTAAAAGTCGCGGCACGATCAAGCGCAACCTGGTGCTGCTGCCCGTCTGGGGCGTACTGCTCGGCCTGATCGCGCTGTTCGGGTACATGGCGCTCGCCGACCCAGTTACCGCGGAGAAGGTGAAGAAGTCCGGGAACGCGCAGCTGGCCGTGCCTTACCTGCTACAGCACATGTTCCCGAGCTGGTTCGCTGGCGTCGCGTTCGCCGCGATCATCATCGGCGCGCTGGTGCCGGCCGCGATCATGTCGATCGGCGCGGCGAACCTGTTCACCCGGAACATCTTCAAGGAGTACGTCAGGCCATCCGCGTCGCCCAAGCTGGAGACCCGGGTGTCGAAGTGGGCGTCGCTGGTGGTGAAGTTCGGCGCGCTGCTGTTCGCCCTCGAACTGCCGCACACGTTCTCCATCAACCTGCAGCTGCTGGGCGGCATCTGGATCATGCAGACCTTCCCGATGCTGGTCGGTGGCCTGTTCACCCGCTGGTTCCACCGCTGGGCGCTGCTTGCGGGCTGGCTCGCCGCGATGATCTACGGGACGCTCGCCGCCTACAACACGTCGTCGCCGACGGCCTCGCACTGGGCGGCGTCGTCGGACATCGTCTTCGGCGTCAGCATTTACATCGGCATCGCCGCGTTCATCGTGAACGCGGCGGTAGCGGTCATCCTTACCCTCGTGCTGAGGGCGTTCAAGGTGGCCGAAGGCGCGGATGAGACCCGCCCCTATCAGTACACCGCCGCCGCCAAGCCAGCGGCCGTGCTGGTCCCGGCGCAGGCAGGCCCCCTGCCCGCCCAGCCGCCGATGAGCCGGAGCCAATAGCGAGTCGCCGCCTCACCCCCATCCTGCCCGGATGGGGGTGAGGCGGCCTAGCTAAGCGGCATGTTCACCCCGCCGGGTGCCACCGACCCGTTCCCGCTGAGCCCTGACCGCGAGCTCATGGACCCCGGCATTCCTAGCCGCATAGACACGACTGGCCCGTACATCACTGTTTTCAACGAGGCAGAACCGCGTTTGGGTTGTGCGCCAGCCCAGGTACAGCAGGGGCCCGATGGCGATGGCGACGGCAGCGGCGCCCAGCAGCAGCGCGATATGAATACCGCTACTGGCCAGCAGCGGCCCTAGCACCTGACCGGCACCGTAGCAGCAGGCCAGCACCCCGACAGAGCGCGGAGACGGTCCGCCAGGCAGCGTGCGAGCCCAAGCGAACACCATCGCGACGATGGCCGCGAACGTGCCGCCGAACAAGACAGCCGACAGCAGTCCCGCGCCGGGCGACCCGATCATCGCGGGCAGGGCGATCCCGGCCGCCTGCACGGCGAACGCGACAGGAAGCACTCGCGCCAGCCCGCGCCGGCTGACGAACTTGCCCCACAACGCACAGCTTGGCACCGCCGCCAGACCAGCGACCAGCCAGACCTGCCCGCCAGAGAGTGCCCGGCCAGACAGATCGGGCAGGAACGTACCAGTGACGATGTAGCCCAGGCCCTCCAGGAAGAAGGCGGCGCACAACGCGGTCATCGCGTGCGCTGACGGGCGCCGCTGGTCGAGCAGCAGTTGCCCGGGAACACCCGTGCCGCGGGTCCCGGTGCCGGATGAGGGCTGACGGATCCACCGGCATGCCGGGTAGGCGAGAACGGCGGCGAGCGCCGCCAGGTACAGCCACGCGAACCGCCAGCCGGTGGCCGGCATGACCACCAGCGCGGCCAGGGCGATCCCGCCGCCTATGCCACGGTAGAGCCGGGCCGTGCCGGCGCTCGCATTGCGCGAGTCCAGCCTGCCGATCACGATGCTGCTGCCGCAGACGAACACGATGGCGCCAGCGACGCCGGCCACGGCACGGAGCAGGAGCCATGACAGCTCCGTCGTGGGCCCCGCCATCGCCGCCGTGACGAGCACGATCGTGACCGCCCCGACCTGCAGCGCGCGTAGCTGCGCGGTGCGCGGAATGATGGTCACGCATAGTACGGTGCCGGCGAGGTTCCCGAGGTAGTTGGCCATGGCCATCCGTGCGAGCGCGCCGATCCCGCGCAGGGCCCCGCTCGCGAGCATGAGCGGCGCCACTGGCGTGAGAGCGAACCTGGCCACTCCGATGGCCAGTGCTACTGCCGCGACGCCAGCGATGGTCGTCGCGGTCTGGCGCCCCGCCCGGTGCCTGCCGCGGTGACGAGCGGCACCGCGGTCGCCGCCTTGATCGAGGAAGCGGTCCGTCACGTCGTCGTATTTCGGGGACGCGGGTGCCGCGTACCTCGTCATTTGTATGCCTCCTGCGGCCGGAATATGAGTACGTCTGATGTCCGGTCACGTGCGCCGGTCCGGTCGCGTGCGCCAGCCCGGTCGGGTGTGCCCGTCCGGTCGCGGCGGCTCGTGGATGTGTCGTCGCGCCGATGGCCGCGGTTTGCCGGGACGCTGCCTTGAACATCGCCCCCTGGGGCCTACTGTCCCACAAGTGATCATCTTCCCTAGTGACCACATCATGTGACTGTAGTAACACAGGTAGTACTGAGCCTCTAATGTTCAACGCTGGCGGGCGGTTGAGAACGTGAGCGCTGTGTCCGACGGCGTTGCGGATATAGCCGCGGACGGCGCGCCGGTCACGGGTAACAGGCGCGAACAGGCGTACCTGCTACGCTGCAAGGTCGTACTGACGGGAGTCGATGCCGCCGGCCCGGCTCATCGGCCAAGCGCACGTCTTTACCAGATGCCACAATCAGACCAGCACGCCACTCTAAATAGCGGCTGCATCATTAGCATCCTGGCGTCGAAAGAAAACGCAGTTGAGATCGTCGGCTTCACGTCGCGTCTCTCGCCGTGCGGGCTCCGTGAATTCCGCGACCCGGTCAGCGGCATGAGAGTAGGTTCGCTAATGGCGTCCCGGAGCCGCGGCCACACCCCGAGAGCTGCGCCTTTACCCCCAACCGGGAATTACATTCTGAAAATAGGCCACGGAATGGCGATCTCGCCACAGGCATTTAACGGATTATCCGGTCATCTGCCGCCGATAATCGAGATAGCCCTATAGACGGGCCTGGTTTGCGGCACCATAGGCAGCGCATCCTTTCACGCGCAGCGCCGCGCGCGGGATGCGAAGAAAAGCCAATTATCGCCCATATCTGGTTTTGAGAGTGCATGACGCCGCATTACGGGAGCCTGTGATGACCCACTACGCTCATTCGCGCAAGAGCCCGGCCACCTGGACCGCCGTAGCGGTCCTGCTCGCGATAGCGATCCTCGGCACGCTGTGGATCCCCCTCTACGCGCGATCGGCGCCCAAGCTCGGCCCGTTTCCGTTCTTCTACTGGTTTCAGCTGATCTGGGTACCCCTGAGCGCCGTCCTGTGCAGGATCTGCTACCTGCTCCTGCGGGTCAGGCCAGACGGACCCGCGGAAACCGGAAGGACGCAGCCGTAATGCATATCGACAGCATCCCGTTCCTCATCGTCGTGACGGCCTTCGTGCTGGTCACGTGCATCGGCTTCGCCGCGTCGCGGTGGCGCCCGTCCGAAGAGCCGATGAGACTGAGCGAGTGGGGCCTGGGCGGCCGCAGATTCGGGACGTTCGTCAGCTGGTTCCTGCTCGGCGGCGACGTCTACACCGCGTACACGTTCATCGCGGTGCCGGCGCTGATCTACGCGACCGGCGCGGCCGGGTTCTACGCGCTGTCCTACACGATCATGGTCTTCCCGATCGTGTTCATCTTCGCGCCGCGGCTCTGGTCGGTCGCCCGTGCGCGCGGCTACGTCAGCCCGGGCGAGTTCGTCCGCGGCCGGCACGGCTCGCAGGGCCTCGGGCTCGCGGTGGCAGCGACCGGGATCCTGGCCACCATGCCGTACATCGCGCTGCAACTGGTAGGCATCGAGTCCGTGCTGACCGTGATGGGCATCGGCACTAGCTCGGACAACGTCTTCATCCGGGACCTGCCGCTGATCATCGCGTTCGGCGTCACCTCGGCCTATACCTACCTGGCCGGGCTGCGCGCGCTGGCCCTGATCGCGTTCGTCAAAGACACGCTCATTTACGTCACGGTCATCGTCGCGGTCCTCTACATCCCGGCCAGGCTCGGCGGCTGGGGGCACGTCTTCGACGTCGCGTCGGCCCACCTGAAGACGACCAACCCGGCGACCGGTAAGCCATACGGCAGCCTCGTCGTGATGCCGGCCGGGGAGTGGTCCTACGCCACCCTCGCGCTCGGCTCCGCACTCGCCCTGTTCATGTACCCGCACGCGACGACCGGTGTGTTCGCCGCCAGTCGACGCGACGTGATCAGGCGCAACGCGGCCATGCTGCCCGCCTACACGCTGATCCTGGGGCTGATAGCCCTGTTCGGCTACCTGGCGCGGGCGGTGCCAGCGGTGAACGCCGGGGTCAAGGCCAACGGCGGCAACTCCCAGCTATCGGTGCCACTGCTGTTCGAGCACATGTTCCCCGGCTGGTTCGCGGGCATCGGTTACTCGGCGATCATCATCGGCGCGCTCGTCCCGGCAGCCGTCATGTCGATCGCCGCGGCGAACCTGTTCACCCGGACGATCTACCGCGAGCTCTTGCGCCCCTACGCCACCCCAGCCCAGGAGACGCGGGTGGCGCAGCTAGTGTCGCTGCTGATGAAGGTCGGCGCGCTGGCGTTCGCCCTCGAGCTGAACCGGACGTTCTCGATCAACTTGCAGCTGCTCGGCGGAATCTGGATCGTCCAGACGTTCCCGGCCGTCGTGATCGGCCTTTACACCCGCTGGTTCCACCGCTATGCGCTGATCACCGGATGGGCCGTAGCCATGATCTACGGAACGGTCCAGGCCTACCGGACGTCCGGAGGCGGCCAGTCACACTTCGGGGGCTCCGCGGCGCCAGTGTTCGGGCACGTCACCTACATCGCGATCACCGCCCTCATCATCAACGTGGTGGTCTCGACGCTGTTCACCTTTGTGTTCCGCGGGGCTGGCGTGCAGGACGGCTACGACGAGACCCGGCCATCGGACTACCTCGCCGACCCCGATCCTGCGGCGATCCCCCGCCCCCGTCCCGCCGATCTGGCACCACAGGTCCCCGCCGACCACGTAGCCAGGCACCCTCCAGCGCGGACAGCGGCGGGATCGCCGAGCTCCGCTCCTGAGTCGGGCCCTCCCCAGTGATGTCAGCGGCACGACGCGTTGTCCCGGTATTACCGGGATTGAAATGGCGGAGTCTGCCTGCCCGGCCCTGCCTGCCCGGCTGGTGAGGTGGTTTCACCGCGATGCCGCCTGAGCGCGGACGGTTTGTCCGGTTTGCGGATGCCGGTGCGGCGGAGTGCCGGTGCGGCGGATGCCGGTGCGGCGGAGTGCCGGTGCGGCGGAGTGCCGGTGCGGCGGCGTGGCCGCGATGCCCCCGGCGTGGCCGCGATGTCCCTGATCGCCGCGGGCGAGGTTCAGGCGGAATCATCTCGCTCCGCCGCCCACCGGACAGCCACTTCGTACAGAGCGTCCATTTTCCGTTCCGCCGCCGCGCCTGCCCCTAGGAGCGCTACTAGCCCTCCGACCTCCGCCGCGATGGCGAGCGCTAGCGGCATCTCGTTTACTTGCTGGGCAAGGCTGGTCAGCGAGAAAGCGAGAACCGCCGCCTGTCCCAGTACGTTCAGGCGATGAAGGCCCACAGACGCCCAGGTCCACCGGCGGGCTCTCCGCGCGTCCTTTGGTATTTTCAGGCCCGGCGCGGGGAAGTACCGCCAGACGGGCAGGGAATGGCGCAGCAACGGATCTGTCTGCCTCTTGAAAAGCGCTTCCTCACGCTTCATGTCGTTGTAAGCCACTACGACGGCCAGGGCAATGACCGGGGCGGCCGCAGAAACGGCAACCCAGAACGTCTCACGGTACATACGAAGCATTATCAATGCCGGGCGGGCCGCGGCATGATGATTCCACTTGCGGCGGCACCGTCCCAGCGGCGCTAGCGGGTTCAGAGCCGCCTGGATCCGGTGAACCTGACCAGCCACAGCCGCCAGCCCGCACTCGCCGGCTGCCGACTACGACAAAACGGGCACCGCTGCCGGTGACCGCGAGGATCGTGCGCGTGGCGTTCCGGGAAACCGGAACGCCACGCGCACGAAGATGCCGCGACGCCGGACAGCGGGCGCGACACGGGCACGTACAAAGACCCTGGATCCCCTGACTCCGAGCTGGCGCCATGACCCGGTGACCTGCGGCCAGAAGCGGCGGGGACTGGAAACGGGCATCGACCACCGCGCCAGTCCCCGGCCCTGCTTCAGGTCAGTTCAGACCCGACGCAAACCGGCTTGACGGTCGGGTACAGCGGGCTGGGGATGCAGAGCTGGTCATAGATGCCGATGGCATTGCCCAAGGAGTTGTCGACACCGGTTTTGCCGTCTGCGATGGCGCCCTGCTGGGAGGGGGCGACGGTGAGGAGCGCGTAGGTGTAGGAATCGAGGGCGGCTTCGAGAGCCGGCAGCGAGCTGGCGATCGGGGCCGTTTGGCTAAATTGCGCGAAGATCGAGTGATCACCGGTCAGGGGGCTGAGCATCTGCTGGGTTGCGCTGACCAGGCTGCCGAAGGCAGCCGCGACAGTTTGCGAGTCTGCGGAGCCCAGCTCCGAGCACCCGCCCAGGGCGCTGGTATCCGCACTG
>DASXDG010000135.1:0-5953 GCA_036490795.1 Streptosporangiaceae bacterium | reverse complement strand
CAAGCCACGGGTCGTGCCCACGGCGGTGTCCGGCGAGCCGGTCCTGCGCGGTGCCATGCTCGCGGCGCTGGCGCAGGCGCGCTCCGCCCTGCTCGCCTCGGTAGGCGATCCCGCCGCGTAATGGTTTCGCGCGGGCACGCTAGGGGACGGCGGGCGTTTTCGGGCCGCGGGGCGAGCGGTGCCGGGGGCGGCGGGGCGTTTTCGGGCCGCGGGGCGTTTTCGGGCCGCGGGGCCGTTGATGCTGGGGGCTGAGTTTTCTCTGTGGCACAAGTGGCATTTGTGATCGAAACAACGTGGTACTTTGCCCCTTCGTGGCAGATGGACCCCCGAATACGAGGGTCAACCGTCCACAAAGGGATAGTCCTCCACGTTGTTGGGCGGGCGGGCAGCGTTGTTGACGCGGGACGGCGGCGACGAATGGCGGGCACCTGGCCGTGTGCCAGTGGTACGCGGCTGCACAGGTGTGACCCGCGAGGCAACTGGGCGTGTCAGCCGTTGGCGGAACCGCCGGGATCGCTAGTTGAACGCGTGGCTCCGTGCACGTGCAGCGGTTAACCTAGACTGGCTGGCGGTGTAATTCGCGGCAAAGATCCCGATACGGCTACACCTCTTTATGCTGGACGATGAGCGTGTTATTGATGTGGGAGTTCCTACCGTAGATTTTCCGCTGAGCGCCAGGCCGTGCCTTGCGACATGAGCCGGTCAGGAATACCAGGGGAGGGTCTTCGCAGATGATCCGCTGCGCGCAGATGGACAGGTGCGGGTAACGGCGTGGCGCACTCAATGCCGGGCCGGCCGGGCGCGAGGCATGCTGGCATCAAGGGCTCACGCGGTAGCCAGGTGCCGGAGCGTACTCGCGTGGGCGTCGTGCCGCCGGTCGCGCCGGGATTCGCCTCCCGCACCGACATGGCCCACAGCATCGCGGACATGCTCGTGCCGGGTACCTCGCTCGTTCTCGCTCCCGCCTCCTCGTTCGCCGAAGGCCGCAAGAACTGGCTCGGTGCCACCGGCAAGACGCAGCTCGCCGCGTGGGTGGCCGAATCGCTGTGGCGGTCAGGCGCCGTCGACGTGCTGGTCTGGATCAGCGCCAGCGACCGGGCGGCGATCCTGTCCGGGTACGTGCAGGCCTCGGTCGCCGTCACCGGCCTCGATCCGGCCGACGCGTCGGAGTCGGTGGCTGCCCGCTTCCTCAGCTGGCTCAGCGATACCAGCCAGCAGTGGCTCGTGGTCCTCGACGACCTGCCCGACCCGAAGGAACTGGACGACCTGTGGCCGGCCGGATCGTCCGGCCGGGTGCTGGTCACCACGCCGCGCGTGCCGCTGGTTTCCGTTTCCGGCCGGCAGGTTCTCCCGATCGGCTTGTACAACGTCAGGGAAGCGCTCGACGGCGTGACCGAACGGCTCAACGCCACCCCCGCACAGCGGCAGGGCGCGCTTGAGCTCATCGAGACCCTCGGCCGTGAACCGCTCGCCCTGGCCCAGGCCTGCGCGGTGATGGAGAGTTCCGGCATGACGTGCCGGGACTACCGCGAGTACGTGATACGCAGGCGGCAGCAGCTGCCCGTGGTGCCCGGTCAGGTGCCGTCCACCGCGGCCGCCACCTGGACCCTCTCCCTCGACCACGCCGAACGGCTGCTGGCAGGGGAGTCGGTGAGGCTGACGCTGGTGCTGCTGGCGATGCTGGACGGGCACGGCATTCCCGGCGCGCTGTTCAGCACGTCGGCGGTCGCCGGCTACGTCGGCGGAGGGAGCGCCCCCGACCAGGCGCGGCGGCGGACCTGGGAGACGCTTCAGGTCCTGGACCGGGCCGGCCTGGTGACCATCGACGGGCGGGAGAACCCGCCCGCGATCAGGATGAGCCTGGCGGTGCAGGCGGCGGTGCTCGCCGCGGCGCCGGCCAGCTGGCGCGACCGCGCCGCGCTGGCGGCGGCGGACGCGCTGCTTGAGGTATGGCCGGCCGCGGAGCCGCGCCCGTGGGCAGCGGCGACGCTGCGGGCGAACGCGACCGCGCTGTGGCAGGCCTCGAGCGAGGTACTGATGGAGGGCGGCTGTCACCCGCTGCTGATCCGCGCCGGATGCAGCCTCGACGACGCGCGCCTCACCGGCCCGGCCGTCGAGCACTGGCGGCGGCTGGCCGCCTACGTCGACCAGGTCCCTGGACATCCCGACGCCGCGGCGGTCACCGCACGGCTCGCCGCCGCCTATCTCGCCGCCGGCCAGGGCGCCGAGGCGGCCACCTGGTACCGGCGGGTGCTCGCCGAACGGACACGCGTGCTCGTGCACGGCAACCCCGCGATCATCGAGGCGAGGCTCGGCCTCGGCCGGTCCCTGATCAAGGCGGACCTGGCCGGCGAGGCGGTCATCGTGCTCACCGAGGCGGTCGGTGAATGCGAGCGGTTCCTCGGTTCTGGCCAGCCGGTCACGCTCGCGGCCAGCGACGATCTTGCCGAGGCATACCTCGAGGCCGGCAAGGGCGCCGACGCGATCCGGATGCTCGAGCGGATCCTGGCCGACCGTGAGCGGCTGGCCGGGGCGCGCGACCCCGCCGCGCTGTCCACCCGCGAGCATCTCGCGATGGCACAGCTGGAGGCCGGCAAGCCGAAGATCGCGCTCGGCCACTCCAAGAAGGTGCTCGCCGATCGCGAACTGATTCTCGGCAAGGCGCACGCGGACACGATCGCCGCCCGCGCCATGCACGCCACCATCAACCAGGCGGTGGGAAGAATGCCGTCCGCGCTGCAACTGATCGACCAGGCGTGCGCCGACTCGGTGGCGCTGCTCGGCGCCGACCACCCGGACACACTGGCTCGCCGCGCCAGCATGGGAAACATCTATTACGCCGCGGGCAGGGTCTCCGACGGCATCGCCGTATTGCGGGATACGCTCGCCCGTTCCGAACGGGTGCTGCCGTCCGATGACGCGCTGACCGCGACCGTCAGGCAGAGCCTGGTCAACGTCCTTGGCGCGGACGATTTAAGCGTTCGCGCTCCCTGGTGACCGAAGATAAGGATTATGGCGCGGCCGGCCCGTTCAATTGACGCGCCGCAATGCGCATTCCACATATGAAATCGGAGTGAAGAATGTAATGAAGGATGCACAAATGTTAGTTATGGTACAGACCACTAGTATGGTGCCGTGACTGAGAACCTGCTGCCAGCGCCGCGTGCCGCGCGCGCACTGCCCGGGCATTTCGAGCTGGGTGCTCGGACGGTCGTGGACGGCGACGCGACAGCGGGCGTCGTGCGGCGAGCGCTCGCCACCTGGCCGCTGGCCGCTGGGGGAGGCGGGGACATCCGGGTCAGTGCCGACGCGAGCCTGCCCGCGGAGGGCTACCGGCTGCAGATCGGCCCCGACCACATTCAGATCGCGGCAGGCGGCCCGGCCGGCGCGTTCTACGCGGCGCAGACCCTGCGTCAGCTCGCGCCGCAAGACGCGTGGCGGGCGGCCGCGGCGCCGGGCGCCGCCTGGGCCATCGGCTGCGCGGAGATCTCCGATGAGCCGGCGCTCGCCTGGCGCGGCGCGCACCTGGACGTGGCCAGGCACTTCTTCCCCAAGGCGGCGGTGCTCAGGTTCATCGACCTGCTCGCCGCGCACAAGCTGAACGTGCTGCACCTGCACCTGACCGACGACCAGGGCTGGCGGATCGAGAGCCGCCGGTACCCGGCGCTGCACGAGATCGGTTCCTGGCGGCCGCAGACGCAAGTGGGCAAGGACCGCACGGTCTTCGACGGCGTCCCCCACGGCGGGTACTACACGCTGGCCGATCTCGCCGAGATCCACGCCTACGCCGCCGAGCGGATGGTGAGCGTGGTGCCAGAGGTCGAGGTGCCCGGGCATGCGCGGGCCTTCCTCGCCGCGTTGCCTTCGCTGGCGGCCTCGCCCGGCACGCGCGAGCAGAGCGTGGCGTGCCGGTGGGGGATTCTCGAGGAGATCATGTCGCCGCTGCCGGCCACGCTCGACGTGCTCGGCGAGCTGTTCGGTGAGCTGCTCGGCGCGATTCCGGCGCCCTTCGTGCACATCGGCGGCGACGAGTGCGTGCTGACCTACTGGGAGTCCGATCCGGCGATCGCCTCGTACCGGGAGTCGCTGGGCCTGGCCGGCTTCGAGGCGCTGCACGCGTACTTCCTGCGCCAGGTGGCGGACCTGCTCGCGTCGGCGCACGACGCGCGCGCCATCGTCTGGGACGAGGGGTTCACCAGCGGGAAGTTGCGCGATGACACGGTCGTCATGCCCTGGCACGGCATGGCGATCGGGCGCGAGGCCGCCCGGGCCGGGCACGACATCGTCGCCACGCCGCAAGATGTCACCTACTTCGACCACGCGCAGTCCGCCGACCCGCGCGAGCCGCTGAACATCGGCTGGCTGACCAGCATCGAGGACGTCGCGGCCTTCGCGCCGCTGCCCGCCGACTGGTCGCCGGCCGAGGCGGGCCGGGTGATCGGCGCGCAGTTCCAGCTGTGGACCGAGTACATCAAGGACGCGCGGAAGCTCGACTACACCGCGTTCCCGCGCGCCTGCGCGTTCGCCGAGGTCGCGTGGACGGGCAAACCCTCGCCCTGGCCGGGGCTGAGCGGCCGCGTCGAGGCTCAGCTGCGGCGCCTCACCAGCGCCGGCGTGGAGTACCGCCCCTTGTCCGGTGCACACCCCTGGCAGTCATAACACCGTCGTGGGCTCCGTTTCCAGCACCAGTAACACCGCCAGCATCGCAAACCCTATCGATGCTGATTCATCACGGCAGCTCCGCTGGCACCGCACCGCGCTAATCCCCAGGTGACCTGCGCAGTGAGCCGAAGAAGCCGCTGAGTTCAGCGGCGATGAGCTGAGGTTCCTCGTGAGCGATGAAGTGGCCGCCGCGCCCTGGCGTGTTCCAGTGCCGCAGATCAGAGAACAGGCGTTCGGCCAGGCTGCGCGGGAAGCCGGCGTACCCGGGTTCGCTGGACAGGGTGACCGCGGCGGGCACGTTGATGACCGGCACCGGCGTGTTGTGCGTTTCGTAGTCGTAATACTGGCGGAAAGAAGTGCCGATGGAGGCGGTGGCCCAGTACATCGTCAGCACGGTCAAGATCGTGTCCTTGTCCCAGCGGCGCTCCAGGTCGCCGTCGCAGTCGCTCCACGCGCGGTACTTGTCGACGATCCAGGCGGCCAGCCCGGCCGGGGAGTCCAGCAGCGCGGCGGCGACGGTGTCCGGCCTGGTGCACATGATCTCGCTGTATCCGCCGTCCTGCAGGTCGTATGCCTCGCGCCGCCGGAAGAAGTCCTGCTCCTGAGCGGTAAGCGGCGGGTTCTTGAGATCGCCGCCGGCAATGCTGGTGGCCAGGTGCACGCCGACGACCTCGCCGGGGAAGAGCGCGCCAAGCCAGGTGGTCACACCGCCGCCGATATCGCTGCCGTAGGCCCCGAACCGCTCGTAGCCCAGCACCCCGGTCATCAGCTCGTGCCAGACCTCCGCGACGATACGCCGGGTGAACAGATCCGCGATCGGTTCGGAGAACAAGAATCCCGGCAGCGACGGGACGACCACGTCGAACTCGCCGGCCAGCAGGCGGGCGGCCGCCACCATCTCAAGGAAGCTCCCCGGCCAGCCGTGGGTCATGATCAGCGCAAGCGCTCCCGGCTTGCCCGAGCGCAGCCACACGAAGTGGACGCGCCGCCCGCCCGCCACCGCGACATAGTGCGGAAGCTCGTTGAGCGCCGTTTCCGCGGCCCGCCAGTCGAATCCGTCGCGCCAGTACGTCACCAGCTCGCGCAGATACTCCGGATCGGTACCCCCCGCCCAGGTGTCACCGTCGGTCGCCCTGGCGGCGAATTTAGTGCGGCCCAGCCGTTGACGCAGATCCTCGATGACGTCGTCGGGCACCGCGATGGTAAATGGCTCAATCGGCACATGATGATCTTTCCACAGGCCGAACAGGGCATCGGCGATGCCAGCTGGGCCAGGCTTATTCCGTTGCCG
>DASXDG010000134.1:0-5193 GCA_036490795.1 Streptosporangiaceae bacterium | reverse complement strand
GGCCTGGGGCGGGGACGGTTGGGTATGCCTGCTTCGACGCGTCCGATCCGGCCGCCGTCACGGCGGCGCTCCCCCTGTTGCCCGACCGTGTCGACGTGCTGGTCAACAACGCCGGCGGCAACACCGACTTCGACCGCGAGCCGGCTGGCGAGGGTGACCTGGCCGGGCTGGCGGCCGCCTGGCAGGCCAATCTGGACGCCAATCTGCTGTCGGCCGTCCTGGTCACGGCGGCGCTGACGCCGCGGTTCGCGCCGGACGCCCGGATCGTGTCGCTGAGCTCGATCGCCGCGCGGCGCGGGGCCGGCTGCTACGGCGCCGCGAAGGCGGCGGTGGAGGCGTGGACGGCCGACGTGGCCGCCGAACTCGGCCCGCGCGGGATCACCGCGAACGCGGTATCTCCCGGGCTGACCGTGGGCAGCGAGTTCTTCCGTGGCCGGCTCACCGACGTTCGTTATGAACGACTGGTCGCGGAGACCCGGAACGGCCGGGCAGGCACGACGGACGACATCGCCGCCGCGATCGCCTTCCTCGCGTCGCCGCAGGCGGGGCACATCACCGGCCAGGTGATCCACGTGAACGGCGGCGCGTACCTCGGGCGCTGAGTCCGGTGAGCGGGCGGTAGAGAGCCAGCACGCACGCGATCCCCGCACCGGCCGCGACCGCCATCGCCCCGGCCGGGCCGACCGGGCCGGCCAGAGCTCCGGTCAGCCACGGTCCGACACCCTGCCCGCTCATCGCCCCGGTCGAGTTCAGGCCGAACGCCTGTCCGCGAAGCTCAGCCGGCACGCTGTCCAGGAACGCCTGCTGGATGGCGAGTTCGTAAGCGATGCCGGCCCCGCTGGCGAACATCGCGACGGCGAGCACCCACAGCGGCGGATGCCCGAGGAATACCAGCCAGGGCAGCGTCGTCAGCAGCGCGAGCGGCAGCGCGAGCCGCCGCCTGATGGCCGGGCGGCAGAACCTGCCGACCAGCCAGTTGCCGATCAGCATCCCAGCCGGCCCGGCGGCGAGCAGCGGGCCTGCCGCGGACGCCGCCGCGCCAACCGAGCCACCGCCAACCGAACCACCGCCAACCGAACCACCGCCGACTGAGCCGATATAGGGCACCACCAGCGACTCGGCACCGGAGACGAACGCGATCGGCAGCCACTGGGCGAGCAGGAGACCGCGGACCCGGTTGTCGCGGAACAGCCGCCCGTTACCCGCCATGGTGGCGCGGATCGTGCCGCGGATCGAGATCGGGCCGGCCGCCCGGGCGGGGCGAGCACGAACGCCACGCCTGACCAGGGCCGACAGCACCAGCGCGATACCGGCGGCGAGCAGCAGGTCCCGGGCTGGCAGGACGGCAAGGACGACGCCGGCCACCCCGAGCCCGAGAATCTGGGTACCGGACGACAGCAGGCTCAGCACCGAACGACCCAGCACGTAGCGGTCACCGTCCAGCACGTCGGGCAGCAGGCCGGAGATCGCCGCGCTGAACACCGGCGTGATGCTGGCGGCCGCGGCGACCATGGCCAGCATGGCGGCGACCGGCATGCTGGGCAGCAACCCGATCAGCAAGCCGGGCAGCGCGCGCAGCAGCAGCCCCGCCGTGATCACCGTGCGCGGCGGCAGCCGGTCGGCCAGCGAGGTGAACAGCGCACCGCCCACCACCTGCGGCACGAAGCCCATGCTGAACGCGAACGCGGCGAGGAACGCGGACCGCGTCTGCGCGTAGACGATGACGGACAGGCCGAGGATCTCGAACTCGAAGCCCAGGACGTACATGAGCATGCCGGCGAACAGCACGCGGAACTCCGCGACGGCGAAGACCGAGCCGTACGTGGCTGGCTTGTTCTGAGCGGCCGGCGAGGCGGCCGAGGAAGAGGCCGGCGAGGAGGTGGCGGTACTCATGCCGCCATCGTCGGCAACCGCGGTCTCAAGGGATATCCTTTCGCTGGAGGACGAAACATGCGGATCGAAGCAAGCAGCGATGACGTGACCGCGAGCCGCTTCGCGATTTCGCCGCTCTCGGAGCTGACCGGCGCCCTCCGCGTGCTGACCGGCGAATGGCGGGATCAGGCCCTGCGGCCGTGGCTGCTCCGCGTCCAGGACCGCTACCGGCGGCTGGCGCGAGATGCCGACCTCGAAGTGGTGAACGCGCTGCAGCCTCCGAAATGGGGCGCGGACTTCATCACCCCGGTGCCGGCCAGCGCGTCCACCACGATCGATGACCTGCTCGGGCTGGTCCGGGCGACTCCCCTCGCTGATGTCCACGCCGATATCGCCGAGGTGCTGATACGACGGCCGGCCTCCGCGCGCGTTGAGCGCATCCTGACCGGCGACAACGTCACCGGGTACGTCGCGGACGTGCTGGCCGCCGCCTGGCAGGAACTGCTGGCACCGGAATGGCCGACGCTGCGGGCCATCTTGGAACGCGACCTGGTCTACCGGGCGGGCCAGCTCACCTCGCGTGGCTGGGCGGCCGCGCTGACCGGCCTGCACACGCGGTTGAGCTGGCAGCAGGATCACATCGAGCTGGCCGGCTTTCCGTACGAGGACTTCGTGCTCGGTGGCCGAGGACTGTTGTTCATGCCTTCGGTCTTCATCTGGCCAAAGCTCGCTATCCAGGTGGAGCCACCGTGGCCGCCGACGCTGGTCTATCCAGCCCGCGGCGTCAGCGCCCTGTGGGAACATGCTGGTCCCGGCGAGGCGGGAGCGCTGGGCCGGCCGGGAGCGCTGGGCCGGCTGCTCGGGGCGTCGCGGGCGGCGGTCCTGGTCGCGCTCGACGAGCCGGCCAGCACCACCCAGCTCGTCGCGATCCTGGGCCAGTCGCTAGGCGGGCTCGGCGACCACCTGGCCGTTCTGCGCGAAGCCGCGCTCGTGACCAGGGCGCGCTCCGGGCGAGCCGTGCTGTACTCACGCACCCCGGTCGGCGACGCCCTGGTCGCCGCCGCCGACGCGGACTAGCGTCGCCGCCGCCGACGCGGACTAGCCGCAGGTCCGGCTGGCCGGCCCGCCCCCGTGGACGTCGGCCAGCCGGACCATCCGTAGCGAGCTAGCCGATCGACTGCGCTAGCCGATCGACTGCCGGGTGGCTCGCTCCGCCCGGCGGCGCAGCCAGCGGGGCCCGGACCAGGCGCGCTCGCCGAGCAGGGAGAGCGCCGCCGGGAGCAAGACGCCGCGGACGACGGTCGCGTCGATCAGGACGGCCGATGCCATGCCGATGCCGAGGATCTTCAGGTCCAGGAACGACATCGTGGCGAAGATCGAGAACACGGCCACCATGATCAGCGCGGCGCTGGTCACCACGCCGGCGCTGGACGCGATCCCGTTCACCACCGCGTCAGACGGCGAAGCGCCACCGCGCCACAGTTCGCGGATCCTGGACAGCAGGAACACGTGATAATCCATGCTGATCCCGAACAAGAACACGAAGATGAACAGCGGGATCCAGTTGATGATGCCGCCGAACGAGGTGTAGTCCAGCGGGCCCTGCAGCCTGCCGTCCTGGAAGATCAGCGTGATCAGCCCGTACGCGGCGCCCACGGACAGCAGGTTCAGCACTATCGACACCAGGGGGATCACCAGCGAGCCGAACGCGATGGCCAGCAGCACGAACGCCGCCACCGCGACCGCGGCGAAGACAAGCGGCACCCGGGAGTCCATCTGCTGGCTGAAGTCGTAGTTGCTGGCGGTGTCGCCGGTCACCGCGTAACTGAGCCCGCCAACCTTGCCCAGCGTGGACGGCAGGATCTTGTCCTGCAGCGCGATCAGTGAGGTGTCCGACGCCGTATCAGCGCCGTTGCCCGCCAGCGGCACGTTGACGAGCAGGGCACGCCCGCGCGCCAGCGAGGTGACGCTGATCGGACCTCGGCCCGAGACCGACACGTCGCGTCGCAGCGCGTCCAGCGCCGCGGGAACCCCGGGCGCGTGCACGTTACCGGTCACCACGACCGACGCGGGCGACGGCGCCTGCGGGAACGCGCGCTGGATCTGGTCCATCGTCGTGACCACGGGCAGGTCCTTGGGCGCGTCGATGGCGGGCTCCCCGATCCGCATGCCCAGGGCGGGCGTGGCCAGGGCCAGCAGGGCAAGGCATGTGATGCCGCCCCAGACGAGCGGATGCCGCACCACACCGCGCACCAGCGACGCCCACATCCGGGACGGCCGTGCGGCCGAACGGCGGCGGAGCAGCGGAATGCGGCCACGATGCGTGCGCGGGCCCAGCCAGGACAGCAGCGCGGGCAGCACGGTCAGCGATCCGGCCACGGCGATGCCGACGACCGCGATCGAGCCGAGCGCGACGCCGTCGAAGATGGTCAGGCCGGTGAGGAACAGCCCGGCCAGCGCCACCATGACGGTGAGGCCCGATACCACGATCGCCTTGCCCGACGTGCCCGCCGCGACTCGTAGCGCCTCCGCCACCGAGGCACCGCGCGCGCGTTCCTCCCGTTCGCGGCGCAGGTAGAACAGCGAGTAGTCGATGCCGACCGCCATGCCGATGATCAGCACGACCTCCGACGTGCTGGAGCTGACCGGCAGGTACTGGCCCACGACAGACAGCAGCGAGATGGCGGCGATGACCGCGGTGAGCGCGAGCAGCACCGGGATGCCCGCCGCGATCAGCGAGCCGAATACGACCAGCAGCAAGATCAGCGTGACCGGGACCGAGGTCTCCTCTGCCTTGTGGAAGTCGCCCCCGATGGCGTTGTTCAGCGCGCCGGAAACGCTCGCGTCGCCGGCCTCCGCGACCGTCAGGCCGGGATACCGCGCCTGCACCGCCGCCACCGCCCGCTGCGCGGGCCGCACCGCGGTGGCCGCGTCGTTCTGGTTGCCTGGCACGGTGAACGTGACCAGCAGGCTCTGCCCGTCGGCCGACGCCCGCGGCGAGCTGACCTGTGCGGCCGCCGAAGGCAGCGCGGTCAGCGCCGACACCACCTGGCGGGCCGCCGTACGCAGCTCGCCCTTCGAAACAGTGTCACCAGAACCAGCAGTGCCACCAGAACCAGCAGTGCCACCAGAACTAACAGTGCGTGACTGGATCAGCACGCTTTCCGTCGCCGGGGCGAGGGCGTTGCTGGTGAGCTGGTGCAGGGTGCGTTCGGCCTGACCGGCCTGACCAGCGTCGTAGCCGGGCACGCTCTTGGTGCCAAGGGACTGGCCGACCACGAACAGCACCGCGATCAGCAGCAGCCAGCCGAACACAGCGGT
>DASXDG010000133.1:0-14297 GCA_036490795.1 Streptosporangiaceae bacterium | reverse complement strand
TTCGTCTAGGTCCTTGATGGCGCGTTGCACATCGTCGTTGAAGCGGTCGAGCAGGCGGGCGAACTCGGACCGTTCCGCTTCGGGCCAGTCAGCGAGCAGGGTGGCGAGCCAGGCCCGGCGGCCGTCCAGGTAGCGGGTGAGCGTGCGGCGGCCACTGTCGGTGAGCTGGAGCCTGGTCGCCCGCGCGTCCTTCTCGTCCCTGGTGCGACTGACCAGGCCGGCGCGCTCGAGCTGCTGGGCTTTCCTGGTCACGGCCGGCGCATCGACGCGCAACTGCTCGGCGAGCTCAGTCAGCCGGAGGCTGGACTGCGACGTGTGCAGCGCGTAGAGGGCGGCTAGGCCGGCCTGGTCCAGGTCGACCCCGGCCCGCGCCCGCAGGTGGTCACGCAGCCGGGTCTGCTTGAGCGAGCGGATCAGGGATTGCAGCGCGACGTCGACGTCGTCGACTGTCGCATTCGTGCCATGCATGGCGTCATGATAACTTATATTTGCTTGTGGCAAGCAAATAGGAGTGGAGGCGGGGTTGTGGCTGTTCCTGACGGTACGGGCAAGGACGCACGGTCGGATCGCTACAAGTGGATCGTGCTGACCAACACCACGCTCGGCATGCTGATGGCGACGATCGACATGTCGATCATGCTGATCGCGCTGCCGGACATCTTCCGCGGCATCGGCATCGACCCGCTCGCCCCCGGCAACAGCTTCTACCTGCTGTGGATGATCCTCAGCTTCATGGTCGTCACCAGCGTGCTGGTGGTGAGCCTCGGGCGGCTCGGCGACATGTACGGCCGGGTGAAGATGTACAACCTCGGCTTCGTCGTCTACACCTTCTTCTCCATACTGCTCACGATCACCTGGATGAGCGGCACCGCGGCCGCGCTCTGGCTGGTCATCATGCGCGTGTTCCAGGGTGTTGGCGCGGCGATGCTGATGGCCAACGCGGCCGCCATCTTGACCGACGCGTTCCCGCGGAATCAGCGCGGTCTCGCGCTCGGCATCAACCAGGTGGCCGGGATCAGCGGCTCGTTCATCGGCCTGGTGCTCGGCGGCCTGCTCGCCCCGATCCAGTGGCGGCTGATCTTCCTCGTCTCGGTGCCGGTCGGCATCGTCGGCACGCTGTGGGCCTACCGCAGCCTGCGCGAAGTGCCCCGCCGCGCCAACGCGCGGCTGGACTGGCCGGGAAACATCACCTTCGCGCTCGGCCTGATCTGCGTGATGGTCGGCATCACCTACGGCATCCAGCCGTACGGCCACTCCACCATGGGCTGGATGAGCCCGCTGGTGCTCAGCTGCCTGGGCGGAGGAGTCGCGCTGCTCGTCGCGTTCTCGGTCATCGAGGTCCGGGTGCCCGACCCCATGTTCCGGCTCCAGCTGTTCCGCATCCGCGCCTTCACCGCCGGCAGCCTGTCCTCGTTGCTGTCCAGCATCGGCCGTGGCGGCTTGATGTTCATGCTGATCATCTGGCTGCAAGGCATCTGGCTGCCGCGGCACGGATACAGCTTCAGCCAGACCCCGCTGTGGGCGGGCATCTACATGATGCCGCTCACCGCCGGCTTCCTGCTGGCCGGGCCGGTCTCCGGCATCTTGTCCGACAAGTACGGCGCCCGCCCGTTCGCGTGCGGCGGGATGCTCGCCGCGGCCGGCTCGTTCTTCCTGCTCGAACTGCTGCCGATCAACTTCTCGTACTGGGAGTTCGCACTCATCCTGCTGCTGAACGGCCTGTCCATGGGGGCGTTCGCCGCGCCGAACCGGGCCGGGGTGATGAACGCGCTCCCGCCGGAGCACCGCGGTGTCGGGTCCGGCATGAACACGACGTTCCAGAACTCGGCCCAGGTGCTGTCCATCGGCATCTTCTTCACGCTGATGATCATCGGGCTGTCTAGCTCCCTGCCGGCGACGTTGTACCACGGGCTTGTCGCGCACGGGGTTCCGACGGCGGTCGCCAGCCGGGCGGCGAATCTGCCTCCGGTGTCCACGCTGTTCTCCGCGTTCCTCGGGTACAGCCCGGTGCAGCATCTGGTGGGGACCTCGGTCCTGGCGCACCTGCCCGCGGGGCAGGCGGCAGTGCTTAACGGGCGCACGTTCTTCCCGACACTGATCTCGGCGCCGTTCGCGAGCGGGCTACACGTCGCCTTTGACTTCGCGGTCGGGGCTTGCCTGGCGGCAGCCGGAATGTCCTGGCTACGTGGCGGGAAGTACCACTACCGGGACCCTTCGTCCGAGCCTTCGGCCGCGGACGCGGGTGCCGGGGAGTCGTCCCGCACGTCAGCGGTGCGATAGGGCGCGAGAAGCAAGAAGAATCACGTTACTCCAGCGTGATATTTATGTTATCGTTCCGAGATGTGGTCCGGAGCCTTTGTCTTCTTTTCCTGCGTGCCCGCACGCCTTCCGTAGACCTAGCCGGTCAGCCAGGCACCGCGGGACAACAGGACAGAACGAGACAGGGCGTCGTGGTGCTGGCCCTGATTGCCGTGGTGGTCGTGCTAGATCAGGCGATCAAGTGGTGGGCCTGGCGGTACGGCCCGCATACCGTGATCAATCCCGGCGGCGACATCCTGGTCGGGAGCAGGATCGGCGCGTGGTATGCCGCTCGTGTCACAGGCGCGGTCTTCGACCTGCTGGACGTCGGGCTGCTGAGCATCGCGGTATCGCTGCTGGTGCGCTGCCGGGCAAGTGCCGCCGTCCGCGTTCCCGGTGCATTGATGACCGGCGGATGGGTCAGTAACCTGCTCGACCGGCTCGGATGCCACTACTGGACCGCCCCGGGCAGCATCCGCGGCGTGGTCGATTTCATCCACATCGGCGGGCATTACTACAACCTCGCGGACGTGTTCATCGTCGGCGGCACACCGCTATTCCTGCTGGCAGCCGGATACCACCGAGTCCGGGCGGCAAGGCTCCCCGCCCGGTCGGCAGCGAACCGCCGCCCGCGCGTAGCCTGGCGGCGGGTGCGGATCCTGGCGCTGGCCAGCTTGGGCCTGATCGTGGCCGTCGCACTCGGCGCGGCGAATGACACTGGCGTGAACGCCGCTGCTCGCACGGTAACGCACACGCATCCCGGTAATCGGCCGTACCCCCTCGAATCCAGCCAGCCGGCATACGGGCCTCCGTAGCGCGCGCCTAGCCTGCCTCGTGGACCGTCCGGCGCAGCCCGGCGCCACGCGACTCGGCAAGCGGACGCCCGTCGAGGTTGAAGCTCCACGAGATGACCGGGGTGATCTTGAGGATCGGCTGCGAGTCGCGGTCAACCAGCTCGGCAGTGCCGTAGACACGCAGGAAGCGCGGGGTATACGGATCGGCTGAGACTATGTCGTCAATGACGAACGCGACCTTGTCATTGCCGGCCTGGACGTTGCGGGTCCGGCGCGTGTTCGTGGTGTCGAAGCCGCCGATGTAGAAATGCGTGCCGTCAAACTCGTATCCGGTCGGGACGACATCGGGTTGCCCGTCCGCGGCGGCGGTCGCGACCCGGACGAGCCCCTGGGACCGGATGTAGGCGACTTCTTCTGCGGTGAACGACATGATGCGCTCCAATCTCGTCAGCGTTAGTACACGTCGGCGGAGCCGGCGTGCACGATAGTTTACTACCTTGACCATATATGCCGTGTACTATGAAGTAGTGACGGTAAGTGTCCAGGACGGTGCGGATCAGGTCGCTGATGCCACCGCCCTCATTCAGCTATCGCGCCTTGTCCAGGCCGCTTTCGGCCGCGTCGCGGACAGGCATGGACTGACGCCGATGCGGGCACGGCTGCTGTGCGTTCTCGCGGAGAACCCCCGGGGGATGGCTGAGCTCGCCAGGGAATTCGGGGTGGAGAAGGCCGCGCTCACTGGTCTCGTCGATCGCGCCGAGCGGCACGGCCTGGTCGAGCGGAGAGCCGTTCCCGGTGACAGGCGCGCAGTCAGCGTGACACTCACGCCAGCGGGGCTGCGGACGGCGAGCAGATTCCACGCCGACATGACGGCGGAACTCGGCCGGCTCACAGCCTCGCTCACGGCCGGAGAGCACGCGAGTTTCCGGACGGCGCTGGCGACGATCACCCGGGCAGCTGACCTGTAACCTCGGCCGGGATGCGGAGCTGCCAGACTGGGTGCAGGTCAGACACGACGGGCGCATTCGACCCGACGACCCCGAATGTCGCTGGCGGGGGTCGCGGAGTGGCGGACCGAACCTGGCCACGTCGACCCGAACGCCGACGCGCTGCGGGGCCTGGTCGGCGGGGTGCCCCACAGGGTTTAGGACGGCGCAGGGCTTAGCGCAGCGCGGGGCTCGCATTCTGGGCCAGCATGAGTGCCTGCTGGGAGAACCAGGCCCCGGCGGCCGGGTCGGTGACGACCGAACCAGTCTGCAGGCTCCACAGCGGGTCGAACGTCTGGAAGGCCGCGCTGGTGCTACTCGGCCACCCCGAGATGGACGGCGTGTAGGCGGTGTCGTCCCAGCCGCGCACGCCGCCGGCGGCGTCGCATTGACCGTCCGACTGACCCGGCGTCTTGACCCACAGATAGGCGTCGAGCAGCGGCGGGCTGCCGGGCAGATAGCTGTCCAGCGAGGACAGGTCGACGCCGGGAGCGGCGGTCGGCCTGACGCCCAGGCCCTCGTCGGTCGGGTTGCACCAGCCGCCTGCCTGCAACGTGCTGATGACGCTGCTCGGCTGATCGTCGGGTGCGGCCGCGTAGGACTGCATGCTGTTCGGGCCGAGTGCGTTGCGGCTGGTGTCGACGATGAAGTGGGTGGTCGGCACCGTCGTGCCGAGGGCGTTGGCGTAGCTTTGGTCGATGCCCGAGGTGTTGAGATCCGCGGTGCTGGTGGTGTCACTCCAGACGCCGTACTGGCTCAGCGCCACCCCGGTGTAGGGGCCGGCCAGCCCGGCGATGGTGGTGCCGGGTGCGCCGCCGTTCCAGTACTGGGTGGCGCAGCCGCCCGGTGGGTCGGTCGGCGGGTAGGCCGGGCCCGCGAAGGCGCCGGTGGGAGTGGACGTTCCGGAGAAGGTGGCGGCGGCAGCCAGCGCGTCGGCCGGGGTCTGCGCCTCGTTCACGGTCGCGTAGGCGATACACGCGGACACCCAGGTGCCGAAGAAGTCACTGTTGGTGTCGTACTGGTAGTTGGACACGTTGAGGAAAAAGCCCTGGGTCTGCTGGACATCCGCGGCGACCAGCGTCTCGGCCATGCCGCCGACGTTCTGCCAGGCGCTGTTCCCGCCATCGAGGTACAGGCTGATGCTCGGGTCCTTCTCCAGCGTGGTCACCGCGTAGCGGATGTCGCCGATCCGGGTGGTGTTGGTGATGCCCGGGAACTCGGTCGCGTAGGCGGAGCCACAGTATCCAGGGAGGTTCGCCAGCGCGTCCGGCTCTTCGAGCACGACCGCCTTGGCGTCGCCCAGGGCGCTGCCGATGGCGTTGATCCAGGCGTCGTAGGCGGCGTCGGTCGGCGCTCCTCCGGCTGAGTACTGGGAGCAGTCCCGGCCGGGGATGTTGTAGGCGACGAAGACCGGAACGGCGTTCTCCAGCCTCGCCGCGGCCAGAGTGAGCTTGACCTGCACCGCGACGTCGGCGTCGGCCTGTTCCCAGCCCAGGTTGCCGGGTTCGGCTGCCTGCGCCGAAGTCTCGCCGTCCAGCCAGACCGCGGACGGCACCGCTTCCATGGCGGTGAGGAGACCGGCGTTCTTCAGCTGGCCGCTCTTCAGCAGCTGCAGGATCTGCTGCACCGAACCCTGGGCCGGCGGCGGCACGTAGAAGCGGGCATTAGAGGCGAGGGTGTGGTCTTGCGGGGCCTGGCTCGCCGCGGAGGCGAGGCCGGGGGTGAGCGTGAGGGCTGCGGCAGTCATGACGAGTGCGGGCAGGACGACGAGACTACGGCGTTGCACGGCGGCTCCTGATGGAGAGGCGGGGATCCACTGGTGGAAGCGCTTCCGGCATGATTCCAGTCTGATAAATACTGCGGTTACATGGAATATCTGTCAATGGCTGGGCTCGATGGGCTTATGGTATGGAAGCGCTTCCGGGCGTGCCGACGGCATCGCGCCGATGGAGCCGCCCGGTAACGACCTGCTCTGCCGCCTGGCCGGGAGGCTCGCCCTGCCGTCGCCCAGCGGTTCTACGAGATGGCGACCTCCTCGGCCGAATGATCGACACCCTCCTAGCCGCCCAGTTGCGATCTGAATGTGAGGTGAGCGAACTCTCCCGGCGCATGATCCACCTCCGTGACGGCAATGGCACCCACGAAGTGGACATCCTGATCGGCGCGTCCCCGCGGGGACGCGCCCAGCCGAGCAATTTGCAATGATTTGCACCATTAACTCCGGTATTTTTGTTTGCTATTTGGCTACGTTTTCTTCTGGCAAAGACACCGCTAGGGATGATCGCTGGTATTGTCCCGCAGGTGGCGAAGTCACCAATTCTCCCGTTGGCCGCTGCAGTCGCCGCGGTAGCTATAGGAGCGTCTCCCGCCCTAGCCGCTCCCCTATCGGCGGGGAAGCAGGATCAGGCCAGGGTGGTGGCGTTCCCGCTATATGCGGCAAAAGGCCAGAATCCAGCCGGCTTCGGGGATCACGTTAGTCATTCGTCTCATGATTCCCACGTGTCCGGCGGCGGCGGCCATTCCTCGCATAGCTCGCATGATTCTCATAGTTCTTCGGTTCCGGCTCCGGTGCTATCGACCACGGCACCTGCCGCGCCTGTATCAGCCCAGCCGGCGCCAGCGTCGTCGCAGAGCCTGGGCTCTCCTGTTGGACTGAGTAGTGGTAGCCCGTCCGCCGTCGCGCCGTCGCAGAGCGGTTTGGTGGGTAGCCCGCTGGTCTCAGGGAGCCCGGCCGCGAGTAGCAGTGGCCATGGTTGCGCGTTTGTCATCGTCGCTCCGTTTAGCGCGGCCGCGAGCGGGATCAGGCGGCTCACCCGCCGGAGGAGGCCGCGGTGAGCACTGAAGGCGGCGAGATCACGCTAGTTTTCGACCAGGCCGCGGTGGACCTGGACGCCTTGCAGCGAAGCGCGTATGCGCTGGCCGCCGACATGACGGCCGATGTCCGTGTCAGTGGCGGGGACTATGTGTGCACGCTGTACCGGCGCGGACAGGACATCACAGACGATGAGCTGAAGCACCGGTTCCGCGCGGAAGTGAACGATCAGGTCTTGCGGGTCCGGATCGCGCGGGAGACCGAGCCGCTGCGGAACCTGGTTTTCGCGCTGGCGTTCTCGCAGACTGGCCTATCCGAGACTGGGGAAACGGCGTGATCAAGGTCGAGCGGGCGGCGACGACGCTGGTTCCGCAGGGCTGGCAGCTGCTGCCGCTGCGTTTTCACCGGCTCAACGCGGACTCGGTGGTGCTGACCAACATGGTGGGTGAGCACGTATTCGTCACGCCGGACGAACTAGGCTCCGTCGCAGACGGGACCTGCGCGGATCAGGAACTGCTCGCGCGGCTGCGGGCGGCGCACCTGATCCAGGTACCCGGCGAGAGCTTGCCCGCCGAACTCCTCGCCATCAAGCTGCGCACCCGGATGCGGCGGCTGCAGGACTCGACCGGGCTGCACATCTTCGTGGTCACACTGCGCTGCGAGCACACCTGCCGCTACTGCCAGGTGTCCCGGCAGTCAGCGGCGAAGAGTGAGTTCGACATGACCGAGCAGACCGCGCGGCAGTCACTTGAGCTGGCCTTCAGGTCCCCATCACCGCATATCAAGATCGAGTTCCAGGGCGGTGAGCCGCTGCTCAACTTCCCCCTCATCCGCTGGATCACCGCCGAGGCGAAGCGGATGAACGCCGAGCACGGCAGGGACCTCATGTTCGTGATCGCGACGAACCTGGCCCTGCTTGACGACGAGATCCTCGACTTCTGCGCCGCGGAGGACATCTACCTCTCGACGTCCCTTGACGGCCCGCAGGATCTGCACAACGGCAACCGCCGGCGCCCCGGCCAGGACAGCTGGCAGCAGGCGGTGACCGGGATCAAACGGGTACAGGACCGGCTCGGCACGGACAAGGTCAGCGCGCTCATGACCACCACTGCCGCGAGCATGAACCGGGCAGCCGAGATCGTCGACGTGTACGCGGAACTGGGGCTGCGCGGCATCTTCCTGCGCCCGATCTCGCCATACGGCTTCGCGTTGCGCCGCCGTGGCGGTGCCGGTTATGAGGTCTCCCAGTGGCTTGAGTTCTACGAATCGGGCCTAGCGAGGATTGCTGAACTCTGCTCGCAGGGCATCCCGATGATGGAGATCTACGCGTCGATCATCGCCAAGAAAATGCTCACCAGCACCGACCCCGGCTATGTCGACCTGACGTCTCCGGCTGGTATCGGGATAGGGGCGATTGTCTACAACTATGACGGCGACGTCTACGCGAGTGACGAGGGCCGGATGCTCGCCGAGATGGGTGACCGCACCTTCAGGCTCGGCAACGTGCATGACTGTTCCTACGCCGACATCATGCTCTCCGAGAGCCTGCTGGATCCGCTTATGGAATCGGTCACGCTCAGCGCGCCGATGTGCTCCACCTGCGCGTTCGAACCGTACTGCGGCGCCGATCCGGTATTCCATCACGCGACCACGGGGGACTTCCTCGGGCACAAGGCGCTGTCGGCGTTCTGCCAGCGCAACATGGGTGTGTTCACCTTGCTGCTACGGAAGATGCGGGACGATCCTAATTTCCTCGACCTGATGCGGCAGTGGGCTGGCCATGTTTAAGCCGACCGGCCGCGCCGAGGTGACCGGGCCGCTTCGTGACGACGTGTGGCGGGTCTGCCTGCCCGGGGAGTCAGCTGGCGGCCAGTCTCTGGCGTGTTTGATACGTGACGAGCAGGCCCCGCCCGCTGGTTACGGCCTCTACCTCACGGCGTCGCCTGAGCCGCCGGCACACGACATACCCACGCTCAGGGTCGGCCCGGAACTGGCGCATATCGACGCCGGTGACATTATCTACGTCCGCGGCGACGGCGGCCGGGTCAACGTGCTGTGGAAGAACTCCGCGAAGCACAACGCCCTGCTGCTCACCGAGCGGTGCGACAACTACTGCCTCATGTGCTCCCAGCCGCCGAAGGATCGCGACGACTCCTGGCTGTTCGAGCGGGCAACGAAGGTGATCGACCTGCTGCCCGACGACGCGCAGGCGGTCAACTTCACCGGCGGCGAACCGACGCTCAACGCGGACGCGTTCATCGGCCTCCTCAAGCACTGCCAGCAGGTAGCTCCCGGGCTCTCGGTACACGTGCTGTCCAACGGCCGCCGCTTCGCTGACCCTTCGTTCGCCGACCGCTATGCGGCTGTCGGACTCACCGACATCATGGTCGGTATTCCGGTCTACGCGCCCGAAGCGGGGGTGCATGATTTCGTCGTCCAGGCGGTGGGCGCGTTCGACGATACGGTGCACGGGATTCTCAATCTGGCGTCACTGGGGCAGGCGATCGAGATCCGGGTCGTCATCCAGCGGCACACCATTCCTGTGCTCGCCGGATTGGCGACCTTCATCACGAGGAACCTGCCTTTCGTCGCTCAGGTCGCGCTGATGGGACTGGAGATGACGGGCCTGGCCCGGCCGAATTCGGCACAGGTGTGGGCTGATCCTGCTGATTACCAGGGCGAACTCGTTGAGGCGGTCCGCATACTGACCACCGCCGGAATCGCGACACGGATTTACAACCACCAGCTCTGCGTTCTTGACCGGCGATTGTGGCCGTATGCGGTTCGCTCCATCAGTGACTGGAAGAACGACTATCTGGACATCTGCCAGTCGTGCTCAGTCCGCGACGCATGCGGTGGCGTGTTCACAACGAGCGGCAACCGCCTCAGTCAGCACCTGCATCCCATGCCTTCCTGATCCGGCGCGCGAAGCGACATCAGTCGCACGCCGGGCCGAGAGTGGCGTGACCGGGCCGGGCAGCGGCGGCGGGGCGGCCCCCGAGAATGGTGCGGGTGAGTTGCTGCTCGCGCATCTCGTCAAGTACGGCGGCGAAATGAGCATCGTTGAGGGCTCGCGGATGCTGTTCTGTGCGCAGTGCGGCCAGAACCACGCGGCGCATCAGTTCCTTGATGTAGGAGGCGGTGACGCCTTCGGTGCCGGCGATGACCGGAGCCAGATCCGCGTCGATCCGCAGGTTCCGCCCGTACAGGCGCAAGAGGCGTTCACGTCCGGCGGCGTCGGGCAGCGGTATTTCGACAGCCAGATCCACGCGGCCTGGCCGAGCGGCCAGAGCTTGCTCGAGGACCTCGGCCCGGTTCGTGGTCAGCACGAAGGTGACGTCGGCATCGGTGGCCAGCCCGTCCATCGCGTCCAGCAGGGCGAACAACAGCGGACTGGCGTCGCTGAATGAGCGGTCCTCGGCGATGAGATCCACGTCCTCGATGACCACGATGGCCGGCTGCAGCCTGCGTGCCAGCGCAACGACGAAGTCGAGGTAGCGCATCGCGGGACCGGTGAGCAAGATGGCGGTAGCACCGGGCATCTTGCCGAGCAGGTAGCGGACGGTGTGCGTCTTCCCGGTTCCCGGTGGGCCGTGCAGCAGGACCCCGCGCTTGAGATGCTGCCCCGCGGCCAGCAGCCGTTCGGCCTGCTCACCGATGCCTACGACATGGGCCTCGATGGTCTCCAGGAGACCATCGGGCAAGATGACTTCGGCTGCGGCCGTGGCCGGGCGGGGCAGGAAGCTGACCAGCTCGTTGTTGTAATTTTCGCTGTGGCCGAAGCTGAGCACCTGGCCGCGCATCGCATCTAGTTCCCACCGCAGCAGGGCGATAGCATCCCGGGTCGCAGCCGCGGCCTCCTGGCTCGCGGACAAGACGTTGAGGATGCTGCGGATAGGTACCCCTTCGTTCCCCAGCTCCTGCTTGGTCCCGATTATCACCGGCGTACCGTCCGGGGCATAGGCGGGTACCAGACCCAGGCGAACGACCTGCATGGTCTCATCCGGGCCTATCGGGACGGCCAGGTATTCGGGCCGGCCGAGGCGGTGCTTGCCGTCCTGCCACGCTGATACCAGCATGTCGATCAGCTCGCCATAGCTGCGATCGGGACCGAAGATCCCGGACCAGGCGCTGCCCTCAGGCAGATATGCCTCGATCGCGCGGTACAGCCCGGCGTGTTCCCAGCCCCGGTAGGTCTCCTCGACCACCACCACATCCAGCAGCTCACACCCCAGATGGCTGGTGACCGCTGTGACCAGCGGCGAGGTGGAATTGTCGGCCTGGATACGGTCACCGATCGCCGCCAGCACCCTGGCCATCGCACCGGCCAGGCCGAGTGACGTCGACAGATCGAAGTCTTCGTTCATAATTCCCCGAAGATCATCTTTCCCTGACATCCACGGGTCAATCCGGGACGGCGAGGCCCGGCACATGGACGTCGACCGCTGGATCGGGACGACGGCGCATCTGGCTGGTTAATGTGACTTTGCGCGCTCGACGAGGAAAGGAAGCGGCACACCATGGGCAGCAACCCGATCATCCCCGGCTTCCACCCAGATCCGACCATCTGCCGCGTGGGCGAGGACTACTACATCGCTGTCTCATCCTTCGAGTACTTCCCCGCTGTGCCGATCTTCCATAGCCGCGACCTGGTCACGTGGACGCAGACCGGGAACATCCTGGATCGCGGGAGCCAGCTGGACCTGCGCAAGGCAATCGACAGCGGCGGGATCTTCGCCCCGACACTGCGTCATAACGACGGCCGCTTCTGGCTGGTGACGACGAATCAGGCCCAGCTGGCCCAAGGGCAGCTGATCGTGTCGGCCGAGGATCCCGCCGGGCCATGGAGCGAACCGGTCTTCGTCGCGGGCGCGCTGGGTGTGGATCCCGATCTCGCCTGGGACGAGGACGGCGGGTGTCACCTGACGTGGTCCACGTTCGGCGACGCCTCGACCATCTTGCAGGCCGGAATCGATCCGACGACAGGCGTCCTGCTGTCCGAGCCGCGGCGGCTCTGGAGCGGGACCGGGCTCGCGGCGCCGGAGGCTCCGCACGTGTACCTGCGCGACGGCTGGTGGTACCTGCTGATCGCGGAGGGCGGCACGGCGCGCGGTCACGCGGTTTCGGTGGCGCGGTCGCGATCCATCACCGGGCCGTACGAAGGCAATCCGGCGAACCCGATTTTCACGCACCGCAGCACCGCCGACCCGGTCCAGAACACCGGCCACGCGGACCTCGTCAAGCTGCCATCCGGGCAGTGGGCCGCGGTTTACCTCGGTGTGCGGCCGCGTGGGTTCGCCCCGCAGTTCCATGTCAACGGACGTGAGACGTTCCTCGCCGCCGTTCGCTGGGAGGACGACTGGCCGGTCTTCGACGAGGGGTATTACCAGGTGCCACGGGCGGACACGACCTTCCTCGATGAATTCGGCGGCGGCGCGTTGCGGCCGCAATGGATCTCCCGCGCGGGCGATCCACTCGCGTTCGCCGCCCTCGGCGCCGCAGGGCTCGCCCTGCGCAGTCCCGACGAACAGTACGGCGAGCACGAGTTCCTCGCCGTCCGCGCACGCGACGAGCAGTGGGCTGCCGAGGCGGTCATCCGGTCGGGCTGCGCCAAGCTGATCCTGTGGCTCGACAGCTGGCACTGGGCCCGCGTCGGCATCTATCGGGACGCTGTCCGGGTAGAGGTCGCGCTCGGCGAGATCCGCCACACGCTTGCCGAGATTCCGGTCGGCACGGGAAGCGCTGTCACGCTGGCAATCCGCGCGACAGCCGCCCGGGCGGAGGCCGGCCGCATCACCAGCCCTCCGGACCGCCTGGCGTTCGGACTCATGGAGGGCAGCGGGTTCCGGTCACTCGCAGAGCTCGACGGACGATACCTCTCAACCGAGGTCGCCGGCGGCTTTACCGGACGGGTGATCGGCATCGGCGCCGCAGCGGGCGGCGCGACGATCGCACGATTCGCATACGCACCCCTCCACCACAACGAGCCCCCATCACACCTGGCGACCGCGTACGGCTTCTAAGCGAGGACGGCGCGACCGCGCTGACCGAGGGCGCAGGTTACCGCCACCGCCCTGCAGGGCAGCTTCTTCCACGGCAGCACGAGCGAGTTCACCTGCACGACTGCCAACGTTACCTATCCCTGAACTGCGGACTGGCCCATCAGGTACGCGACGATCGAGGAGCGGACCGGGGTCCAGCCCAGCTTCTCTCCTGCCCCGATGATCAAGATCTTCATGGCCGGACTACCTCCCGGGTACCGGTGAGCGAGGCTCGCTCCATGGCAGCGAGCACGCGATGATGGCGAAGCGCGGTGCCGAAATCGGGGTGCGCGGGACGACCCTCGGCGATGGCCTGCCCGATCTCCCGGTACAGGGCCGCGACGTTGGCCGCCGGGCCTGCCGTCCCGGGGGCCGGCAGGGCTTGCCTGGTTCCGTCCGCGCGGGTCAGCACGACGTCGAAGGCAGCCCAGTTGAGGTAGGCGCCGGACTGGGGCCCGATGATCAGCGCGCCCTCAGTCCCGGCGATCCGCACGAAGAACTCGTCGGGGCCAGAGGTGCTCGATCCGCCCTGGATCGACACGGAGATCACCCCGCCACTGGCCAGCCGCCCGGCGAGGGCAATCTGCCCCGGGGCGCCGTTGACGGCGCGCTCGCCGGTCTCGGTGACGATGACTTCGGGATGGAGGTTGGCCACGACGGCCGACACCTCCGCGATCTGGCCGGCCAGGTGATCCAGCACGGCGAGCGTGTGCCCGCCCATGATGGTGAGCAGGCTCGTGCCCTGGTGCGGATCGGTGGACCAGGCGAGGCTCTGCGGTAGCCGGCTGCCGCCCAGCGGGTCGCCGGGGACGATGGCGGCGACCGACTCGACCCGGCCGATCCCGCCGCCCGCGATGAAATCGTGGACGTAGCGCACTGGCGGTGAGTGATAGCCCTGAAGCCCGATCGCGTTGACCACGCCCGCCCGGGCCGCGGCCGCGGTCAGTTCCGTGCTCTCTTCGACGTCCGCGCCCAGCGGCCACTCACACAGCACGTGCTTGCCCTCGGACAGGGCCGCGCGCACGGCGGGGGCGTGACCGGACGACTTGACCGATACGACCACGAGGTCAACCTCGGGACACGCGGCCAGTTCGGCAGCGCTGGTGAAGGCATGCGTCGCCCCGAAGGCGGTCGCGGCGTCCCGGGCCGTCGCCTCCCGCGTCGTCGCCACCGCGGTGACCGTGAAATCGTCCAGGCTCGCCAGCGCGGGGAAGTGCGCCGCCGCGGCCCAGCTCGTGGCCGGGTTCGCGCCCACGACGCCCACCCGGATTGAATCGCTCATACCCCTCCTTAGTTATGTACTGATAGGTACAAAACTAGATAGGGGCCGGGGTGAGCGTCAAGGGGTATCGTACCGATAGGTATA
>DASXDG010000132.1:0-1668 GCA_036490795.1 Streptosporangiaceae bacterium | reverse complement strand
GGCGTTGCTCGCGATCGCCTGCAGATGGATGCGACGGAGATTGCGGCGGACGAACCCGAACTCGACGAGCAGGCGCATCGCCGCCGTCCCCACTCCGCGGCCGCGAGCCCCGGGGACCAGGCTGATCCCGGCCTCGGCGTGGCCGGCGAACAGGTCGAAGCCGAACAGCGACGCGCTGCCGACAGCTTCGCCGCCGACATCGACAACGAAGGTCACGGCCTGCTCCGATGCCTCGCCGTCATCCGCGCGAGCAAGCCGGGCCTCGAACCCCGGCCGGGTCAGCGGGGCCGGCGCGGACGCGTTGCGCTCTTCCCAGCTATCCAGATCAGCGGCAATACGGTAAAGGACATCGAGGTCGGCACCGGTCCGAGACCGCAGCGACACCATGGGCACATCAGACACGGACATCACACTACCGACGCGGCCGCACAGGCGCAGCTGGCCTGACCCAGCAACGGCCACGTTCCAGCGCCACTCCGTTGGCGACGGTCAGCACACTAGCTAGGGGTGGTGGCTCCGCTGCTGGCGCAGGCGGCCGGGGACGAGGGTTAGGCGGGCTCGCGCGTTCGTGCTTGGAACGCGGCAGGTGGGCGGTTCACGGTGCAGGCCGCAGGCCGTTCATCAAGATGTTCAGCAGACGGCTTGCCCTGGCGTCGTGTTCGGGCGGGTGGGCCACGGTGAAGATGCCGATGAGGCTGGCAGCGATGTCTTCGGCGGTGACGTCGGCGCGGAGCTCGCCCGTCGCACGGCCGGCGTTGAGGATTTCGTCGATGGCCGCGAGCAGCTCGGTCTGGGTCTGGGCATGGGCGATCTCGCCCGATTCGATCATCGCGAGCAGCGTGCCGAGCATGCCGTTCTTGGTCGCGATCCAGTCCCCGAACAGGTCCATCCAGCGTCGCAGCGCCGCGGGCGGGGGAAGCTGGGCCAGTAGCTCGCGGGCGCCGGCGGTGAGCCGCGCGACCTGATCGCGGTAGACCGCGTCAACGAGAGACTCGCGGGTGGGGAAGTGCCGGTAGAGCGTGGCGATGCCGACCCCGGCTTCGCGTGCGATCGCGCGCATTGAGGGCTCGGTGCCGGCAGAGGCGAATACGCGGGTCGCCACTTCGAGGAGCTGGCTGCGGTTGCGAGTCGCATCCGCTCGCAGCACGCGAGTTCCTGACTCCGCCAAAACGGATCACGCTCCGATTATGATATGGTGCCTCTTATAAACGGAGCATAGTCCGCTTTCGTTGTCTTATTCGCCGCCGAAGGAGAAAAGTGAGCATGCAGCAACCGGGCGCCGGCAGGCCGGTGACCGCGAACCGAGCGGTCCGGCTTGAGTCATTCGGCGGTCCTGAGGTCCTGAACCTCCGCGAGGTACCCGCGCCGCGGCCCGGCCCGGGACAGATCCGCGTGCGGGTCACCGCGGCCGGACTGAACCCGATGGACTGGTTCATGATCTCCGACGCAGACACCGCCGCCCGATTCGGCCTGAGCCTGCCGTGCGGGTTCGGAACCGACTATGCCGGGGTCGTGGACCAGGCCGGTGACGGCGTGACCGAGTTCGCGGCCGGCGACCGGGTGTTCGGCGGCGCCCTGTCCCGCGCAGCCGCCGACTATGTAGTAATTGACGTGGCGGGGACCATCGCGGCGGGCGGCGACGCACACCACACCCCCGACGGAGTCGAC
>DASXDG010000131.1:0-34536 GCA_036490795.1 Streptosporangiaceae bacterium | reverse complement strand
GTGCCGTCAAGCAGCGCGTTCGAGAAGCCGAAGTAGTAAGAGGCGAGGAATGTCCGCCCGCTCAGCGATCCGATACTGGTGCCGAACGTGATCCCGGTGACCTTCCCCCACACGCAGGCGGTCGGTACGCAATTGCCGAACGCACTGACGGTAAGCCTCCCGCCGGGACCGCGGCTCACGATGATCTTGCGGATGTTCCCGCCGCCCGGCGAGGTGTTAACCCAGACCCCGAGCAGGGCCCGCACCGGGATAACCGGGTGGCCAAGCGGATAACTGATCCCCCGGGTTCCGTTACGGGTCGCGGTGATGGACGTCTTGGCCCGGACGAACGTCTCGGTCACCTCGAAGTTGGCGCGGCCGCTGTGATCGGTGAACGTCGTGAATTCCTGGACGGTCAGCACCTGGAGGAAGAAGAGCCTCTTCTGGGTGAGCGTGCCGAGCAGAACGGTGTGCGCGAAGCCGAAGTTCCAGTCGGCCCGGAACGAGTTGCCTGCCGGTGAGCCGACGCTGGTTCCGAAGACGGTCCCGGGGACGTCACCCCACTGGCACGGCGTCGGTGAGCAGGCACCGAAGCCGTCGGCGAGGATCCCCCCGCCGCCCGGCGAAAGCACGATGTCGGAGACATTGCGGGTCGCCGGGTTCGTGTTCGCCCAGGTGCCGAACAACGCTGAGTTCGGGCTGGGCGGCACCGGGCTGGCCATGGCCGGGGATGAGGTTGACAGCAGGGCCCCTGCCGCTGCCGTGAGTGTGATCAGTGCCGCAACCATGGCACGTGGTCTGAGTTTCACGCGATGGCTCCCTCCGTTGAGTGGCCAGGCTGTCTGGCCATCGTCGCCACCGATTCAGAGGCAGGGCCGGGCCGCCAGATACCCGAGATACCGCGCACGATGGCGGCAAGCGGCTGACCTGGGGAATCCTCTGCTAGTTCGGGTATATAGGCCAGCATGAACGGATCAATGAGTTATCGCGCGCCTCGTTTCGCGGACAGGGACCGGACCCGGACCCTGTTCGGCCAGACGATGGGATATGTCGCGGTAACTGCCGGCGTGTTCGCGTTGGGCACGTACCTGGGCCGGCACATGACCCAGGGCTGGGCGCTCGTCTGGTTCGTCGCCGCGTTCGCTTGCCTGATCGGGATGCAGTTCGCGGTGCCGAGGCGCGCTAGCCAAGCCAGCCAGGAAACCCGCGGCTCGGGCGGCCTCGCCACCGGCCTGCTGCTGGCGTTCGGGCTGACCATGGGCCTGGCGATGGCTCCCACCGTGGTGTACTACGCGGATACGAACCCGAGCGTGGTGTGGCAGGCGGGCGGTGCCACCGCGCTGTTCATCGCCGGGTTCGGCACGGCCGGCTACGCGACCAGGCGGGATCTGTCCGCTCTGGGCCGGATCAGCTTCTTCGCGCTGATCGCGCTGATCGTCTTCGGCATCGTGATGATCTTCGTGCGCATCCCTGGCGGGTCGCTGCTGTACTCGATCATCGGCCTGGTCGTCTTCGCCGGGCTGACCGCGTTCGACTTCCAGCGGCTGCGCCAGTCGACGGATCTCAGCTCCGCGCCGCTGCTGGCCGCGTCGATCTTCCTTGACGCGCTGAACGTGTTCCTGTTCTTCCTGCGGATCTTCGGCTCGCGCGACTAGCGGTACGGCACGTATCCCAGGTCTGGTGAGCCGTATGGCCGCCACCAGACCGGGTCCGTCGTGTCCCACCGCTGCGCCGCGAGCACGCGGGTAAGTACCTTGAACGTCGGTGTCCTGGGCAGTTCGCTCGCGATCCGCGCGAGCACGTAGCTGAGCGGCTTGCCGACGTAGTTCGCGGACGTGGCGTTTCGAAGAGCAGCCCCGGCCCCGTGTTCCCGGCCTGGGCGAGCAGCATGCTGGTGACGGTCGGGAGCGCGTCCATGGACGTGGACAATACGCCCGGTAAACCCGTTTCTGCCATAACATGCCGGGTGTTACCGTCACCGGCTGTCCTGCGCGGCTAAAGTAGGTCGCCGTGCCCATGCCCCGCTTCATCATCGCCTTGGCGGGCGTCGCGCTGGCGGGCGCCGCCACGATTCCCGTCTACGCGACCACCTCCGGCTCATCGGGTTCGTCTGCTTCGCCGGCGAGCGCCTCCGGGTCCCCAGCGGCGTCGGCATCGGAGTCGTTCGGCGGGCTGGCGCACGGCCAGGCGGGCCAGGCGACGCCGATCGTGACGCTGACGCCCACCGGGCCGGCCACGCCGACGCCGGCCCAGTCGCCGGTGCCAGGGCCGGCCGGGATCAAGATCGCGGCCGGGGCCCTGGCGAACGCCAGGACCGGCAAGCTGCTGTGGTACGACAACCTGCACAGGCAGCTGCCGATCGGCAGCATCGTGAAGGTCATGACGGCGATCGTGGTGATCAAGGAGGGCACGCTGAACCGGGTGATCACCGTGCCGAAGTCGGTCGTCAAGTACCTCAAGTCACAAGATCAGCCCAGCGTGGCTGGCCTGGTCGTGGGCGACAAGCTGACCACGCGGGAACTCCTGGAGGCGATGCTGCTGCCCTCTGGCTGCGACGCCGCGTACACGCTGGCGAACGCGTACGGGCCGGGCATCAGCGCGTTCATCGCCACGATGAACGCGCAGGCCGCGGCCATGGGCATGACCGGCACGCACTTCACGAACTTCGACGGCATGCCGTGGCCGACCGAGCACTCGCAATGGTCAACCCCGGCTGACCTGATCAAGCTGGGCCTGACCGCGATGAAGGACACGGTGTTCCGCCAGATGGTCGGCCAGTCCAGCTACACGCTGAAGGCCGGTGACGGACACCACGCCTACCTGTGGCAGAACGCCAACCCGCTGATCGGCACCTATCCCGGCTCGGACGACTACCGCGGCGCGATCGGCATCAAGACCGGTGACACGAAGGCGGCTAAGCTCTGCCTGCTGTTCGAGGCGGTCCGCAACGGCGTGACGCTGATCGGCGTCACGCTCGGCACGCCCGGCGACGACGTCAACAAGACGGGTCCGGTCGCGACCAAGGTGCTCAACTGGGGTTTCGCCCATCTGTGACCATGCTGGGATGGACGGCGGGGATGGCTTTGCTGAACTCGTCGCGTTCCTTATGTATGGATGCTGACATCGCCCTCCGCCCCGTTTCCGAAGACGACCTTCCGATGCTGGAGACCCTCACCGGTGATCCCGCGGCGAGCGGAGAGTTCGCCTGGATCGGCTGGGTGGGGCGGCCGCGCTGGCGCGAGCGCTGGAACGAGGACCGGCTGCTCGGCCAGGACGGCGGCGCTTTGATCGTGACCCGCGGCCAGGAGCCGCTGGGCGTCATGAACTGGCGTAAGCACCTGAGCGGGCCAGCGGCCCACTCCTGGGAGATCGGCATCGCCATGCTGCCGGCCGCCCGCGGCCAGGGACACGGCTCGCGCGCGCAGCTTCTGCTCGCCCGCTACCTGTTCGCGCACACCACCGTGCACCGCGTCTCCGCCACGACCGAGACGGGAAACCTCGCCGAGCAGCGTGCCCTGGAGAAGGCCGGCTTCACCCGCGAAGGGGTGCTGCGCGGGGTGGGCTGGCGGGACGGCGCCTGGCGCGACGGCGTCGTGTACAGCCTGCTCCGCACCGACCCCGTCGCGGCCCCGGCCCCCGCCCTCGCCTGAGGCGGGTGGAATCCGGAACCGACAGGATCCTCTCTCCGGAAGCGTGGCGCCTACGCTCCGCAGGCCAGCCGCACGGCCCGCGATCTCAGCCGGACCAGACCTCGCCTGAGCGGCTAGGCCATCGCCAATCCGTAGGCGACGGCGTAACGGTGGCCGAGGCCGCCGGCCACGTTCCCTCGTCCGGCTGGCACGTCGCCCGCGATCGTGCGCGCGATCACCGCGAGCAGTTCCTCGTCACCGGCCGGTCCCCCGACAACCAGGATCTGGCTGGGATCCTCGGTGACCGCCCGCATGGCCCGGCCGAGGTTGCTGCTCAGCACGAACTGCTTGATGCGCAACCGGATGGCCCGCCATTCGCCCGGCCCGTGACGGCGGTCGAAAGGCAGCAGGCCACCTGGGCCCGGCACCGTGAGCTGGCCGGCTGCCGCCGCGGGCGCGGGAGTGTCAAGGAAGCCGCGGGTGCCGTCCTCGGCCTCGTACCGCTGGCCCCCGTCGACCCGGATGCACGGACCGCGCTTGACCCAGTCCGCGGCGGCCCGCGAGATGCCGAGCGTCTGCGCGACGGCGGCGGTGAGCAATTCCCCCGCCCCGGCGGCCACCACATGTCCCTCGGCGCCCGCCACGTCGATCGTGCCGGCGCCAAGGTCTACGACGAGCGCACCGGCGCGCGCACCGGGCGTACTGAGCGCGCCCATCCTGGCCGCGGCCGCCTCGGTGACCGGAGATGTGGCCGGGATACCGAGCAGATCGGCGAGCTGGTCCGCGGACGACACCGGCGCAGCGCCGCCCACCAGCGACGCCACCAGGACGGCGCGGCCGGTGCTGCCCTGCCGCGCGGTCGCCGCTTCGGCCGCCGCGGCCAGGTCCACCGCGAACAGGTCGTCGACCGCGGTCTGCCCGTCGTCCGTACCGAGCACCCGCACCGTTCCCGGTGCCCAGCCCGGCAGCAGCCCGCAGGCCGCGCGCAACGTGAACCGCTGGCCGGCCGCGGTACCGACCCATGGCTCACCGGGCCTGGCCGGCGCCTGCCCTAGCGACGCCTGCTCAGCCGGTGCCTGACCGAGCGACTGGCCGTCCGGTGCCTGATCGGCCGCGAGCAGGCCGACCACGGCATTGGAGTAGTCGGCTAGCGTCCGTGACAACGCGGCCGCGTCCGCCGCCTCGCCGTCACCGAGGCCGAACCCAGCGGCCAGCGCGATGGGATCGGACAGCAGTCGCAGCGGCTGGCCGGGCGGGCGCACCTCGACCGCGATCAGCTCGCACCCGGCCGCCGCGACAACGTCCGCCTGGTCGATGACGGGGATAGCGGCGTCCAGCCGGTTCGCGATCAGCACTCCCTCGTCTCCGGCCGCCAGCACCGCCCCAACGGCGGACGCCGTGTTAGCCAGCGCCGTGTTAGCCAGCGCTGTGTTGATCAACGTTGCCGCGTCGTCGTACCGCAGCCCAGCCGGGATGAGCACGACCGATCCGCCGGCGCCGGCCGCAGCAGCAGCGGGGACCGGGCGGCCGATGCAGGCTCCTGCGCCGCCGGGCGTGCCGACGCCGGCCGCGAGGACGCGCAAGCGACCACGTACCTGGACGATGTCAGGGACGGTGAGGACCGACGTGTCGACCGCACGCAGCGGCGCGATCCTGGCCTCATCGGCCCGGCAGCCGGCTTGGCGTTCGGCCCGGCGGACCACCGCGGCCGCGCCGCGCAGCGAATCCGCCGAGCCTTTACGGCCCCGGGTCGGGGCGCGGGCCGCGCCGATCACAGCGCCGTCGCGGACCAGCACCACCTCGGTCGTCGCGTTTCCGACATCGACCCCCGCGATCACCCGCGATGCCCCGGTCACCCCGCCGCCACCGCGGTCATCAACCCGTCATCAGCCAGGGTAGCCAGCCGCGAGTCATCGCCCGGCAAGTCCGCGCCGCGCATAGACCTCCGCGGCCTCCGCCACCAGCGCCGCACAGAGCGGCAGGCCACGGCCGGTCAGCGACGCGGCCAGCTCGCGCAGCCCGTCCGGGGTGGTGCGGCCGGGGCGCAGCGCCTCGTAGATCGCCAGCACCTCCTCGTCCGGCAACGCGGTCAGCTCGGCGGCACGGCGCAGGTTCCCGGCCAGTTGCGGGTTGCCGTGCCGTTCCGCCACAACCGCCTGCCGTTCCAGCGTGTCCGGGTGAATGCGCAGGTCGGCCGCATCGACCTCGCCGGCCAGCATGGCGTCGACGGTCAGCTCGGAGACCGGCTTACCGGACAGGCCACGGACCCCGGTTCCTGGTTCCGGCACGGACTCTGGCTCTGGCACCGGCTCGGGCTCTGGCACCGGCTCGGGCACTGGCAGCGTCATGACAGCACCAGCTCCTCCGGTCCGGTGGCGGGATCCACGCGCCGGCGCTCCAGTTCCATCAGCGCGATGACCGTGGTGTGGTACCTGGCCTCGATCGCCTCGTCCGAGTACGGATTGCGCGCCGGGTCCGGTGTCGCGCCCTTGGCGTGCCGCGCGGCGTTCGCGCCGAGCAGGCGGTACAGCTCCGGCGTGATCGTGGGAGCCACCGAATACAGCTCCAGGTTGGCTAGCGGGGCCAGGTCCCTGCGATGAATCAGCGCGGTGCCCTTGCCCTGCAAGCCGACACCGATGCCGGAGCCGGAGAGCCGGGCGGCGGCCAGGCCGATACGGCCCAGGTCGACGGTGTCGTTGAACCGGACGATCCGGCCGGCGCACCCCTCCTCCTCCAGGCCGGCCAGGATCTCCCTCAGCACCTCGGCGACGGCCAGGCCGGACAGGCACCGCCACACGTCCCGGCCGACGGCGGGCGAGACGCCGATGACCACATCCCGCGGGTCCGTGCCGGGCCGGGCCGGGCCTTTCGCGGTGAACAGCGCGGGCGCGGCGAACCTGGCCTGGGACTCGCGCAGGTCCTCAACGCCGCGGGCCTGGCGGATCTCGTCGATTTCCCGCTGCCGGTCCGGTGTGGGCTCGTAGCCGGTGCCGGGACCGGCGTAGTCGTTCGGGTCGGTGACCAGCGAGAGCACGTTGAGCTGCTCATCGAAGATCGCGGACGTCTGGAGATAGTCACCGGTGAGCCTGGCCTGCACGAATTCCACTGTTCGTTCTGCCAGCTCAGGGAAGCCGCACTCGTCGAGGGCGGTCACGATGTCCACCACGGTCAGCCCGCGCTGGCGGATGGCATGGGCGGCGCTCAGCACGGCGAGCGTGTCGGTCTCGCCCAGGTCCTTCGAGCCGGCCGCGTCGATCGCGCGCTCGACCTGCTCGTCGGTGAAGTCGGCCAGGCCAAGGTAGCCGTACACCGCGCGGCAGGCCTGGGCCGCTTCCCGGCGCAGTTCGCCGATCCGGTCCGGCGTGACGGTGCGCAGGCCGCCGTCGATGCCCCAGTCGCGCTGCATCGCCAGGAAGTCGTCGATGTCCTCGGCGTTGAAGTTGCTCGGGCCGAACATATTGTCATAACGCTGGATCGAGCCGAACCCGCTGAACACGAAGTCCGAGCCCGCCAGCACGATCGGCAGCGTACGGGAGGTGCGGCGCATGTCCGACTCGCTCATCAGCGCGTCGTTGCCGGAGCAGGACTCCAGGTTGCGCATCATCACCATGACGTTCTCCGCCATCAGCTCCCGCAGGCCGCCCGGCACGGCCGCGGCGACGCTGGCGCCGTCGATGCCGCCGTTCTGCACCCCCTGGGCACCGATCGCGCGGGCCAGCGCGACACACCGGGCCTCCAGGTAGAGCATCGACTTGCGCTCGGCACCCGCCATGAGCACCTCGGCGCCAGCGCCGGACGACACCCGCATCTTCATCCCGCGCGACGCGTACGCGGAACTGAGGAACGCCTTGGACCAGGGCGTGTCGTCGCCGTCGGTGAAGACCTGCTCGGTGCCGTACAGGGACACGGTTTCCGCATAGGAGGTGAGCCCGCGCATACCCAGCTCGAGCTCGAGCGCCTCCTCGACCGAGCACTGGATCAGCACGCCCTGCGCCGCGGCGACGGCGCCGATCAGGCAGGCGACCGCGTTGCTCGGCGCGTCGCCGAGCACGGGCACGGTCGTCTCGATCTCACGGAACCCGAACGCGGCGGCGGTCGCGCTGTCCGCGGCGAGCAGCAGCGGGTCATCGAGCCTGTTGGTGACGTGCGCCTGGTTGCTGGGGGTGCGGCGGGCGCGGAGCTTGGTCATCGCCATGCCGAGCTCGGGCGGGCGGAGCTGGGCGAGCACGCGGGCGAGCTTGGCCGGGGTCGCGCCCGCGCTCAGCCTGATGATCTCGGCGCGCGGGACGGCCGGGTCGACGAGCATGCGAGCGAATCCGACCTCGGGTAGCGCCATCACCTCCGCGGCGACGGCCGGGTCCAGGCCGTGCCTGGCGATGTAGGTGTCGATCGAGTCGAACGCGGCCTCCGGGGTGCCATCCAGCTCGGTCACCCGGCCGTCGGTGACCACGAGGCTGGGCTCGGGGTCGTGCGGGGACCGCAGCGCGGCCAGGCCGAGGTCCGGATCCTCGGCGGCGAAGCCGTCCAGGTTGACCCGTTGCTGATCCATGAACCGGATCCGGCCGACGGGGTTCATCCCGTCGCCTGCGCGCGGAGCTCGACCACCCGGGCGCGGCCGGACGCGGCGGCGCTCACAGTGGATCCCTCGGTCTTCACCACGATCCGGGTCCGGTCCGCGCGGAATAGGTCGCGGGCGAACTCGATCGGCTCGCCGGAGGCGTCGGCGGCCGTCCTGGTGATGGCGAACAGCGGCGCGCCCGGCTCGACATCCAGGATGCTCGCCTCGTCGCCGCTAGCGAGCTTCACCTCGATGCGCTCGGTCGCCTTCTCCGGCGCGGCGCCGAAATGCTCCTCGAGCATCTCATACACCGAACCGCCGAGGGGCAGCTCAAGCAGCCCGGAAAAGCGCCGGGCGGGGAACCTGGCGTGTTCGAGGGAGAAGGGGCTGCCGTCCGCCAGCCTGATCCGGACCAGGTCCACGACCAGATCCCCGGGGCGGATCCGCAGCGCCTGCGCGGTGACGTCGTCGGCATCGGTCAGCCGGGCGCTGAGCACCCTGGTCCCAGCCACCACCCCCTGGCTGCGCAGCAGCGCCGGGACGCCGACGATCCGGGACAGGTCGCGCTCGATCTTGCCCCTGGCCACGAACGTGCCGCCGCCGCGGCCGGGCACCCGGCGCACCGAGCCGTTCTCCTCCAGGGTCGCGAGCGCCTGCCTCAGCGTGGCCCGGCTGACGCCGAGTTCGGCGGCCAGCTCGCGTTCGGCACCGAGCCGCTGGCCGGGGCGGAGCTGGCCCTCGTCGATCCTCTCGCCGAGGACACGGCGCACCTCGTCCGGTGTTGTCGTCATTAGCTCAGTACCTTCATTAGCTCAGTACCTTCATTAGCTCAGGGCCTCCGCGGACTCCGGCAGTACCTGGCCGCCGTCTACGACGATCGTCTGCCCGGTGATGTAGCCTGCCTCGTCGGTGGCGAGGAACAGCGCGGCGTAGCCGATATCGTCGACGCTGCCCAGCCTGCCTAGCGGTATCGCCGCGGTCATCTGGCTGACGTAGCCGGCGCCGAGCTCGGCGAGGCCTTCGGTGGCGATGTTGCCGGGTAGCACCGCGTTGACCGTGATGCCGCTGGCCGCCAGCTCTATCGCCGCCGTCCGCATGAAACCGAGCTGTGCCGCCTTGCTGGCGCCGTAGTGCGTCCAGCCGGGGAACCCGGTGATCGGGCCGGTGATCGACGAGGTGAGGATCACCCGGCCGTGGCCGGATCGTTCCAGGGCCGGCAGGCATGCCTGGACCGCGAACACGGTGCCCTTGACGTTGGTGGCGTACACCTGGTCCAGGTCATCCTCGGTCATCGCGGCGAGCCTGGCCTCGGGAAAGATGCCGGCGTTAGCGCACAGCACGTCGATGCCGCCGAGGCGTTCGGCCGCCGCGGCGGCCATCAGGTAGCACTCGTCCCGGCTGCTGACATCCGCTTGCAGCGCGATAACCTCGCCGGGCGGGTTCGCCGCGGCTATCTCGGCGGCCGCCTCGCTGGCCGAGACCACGTCCCGGCCCGTGATCAGCACCCGGGCGCCGTTGCGGGCGAACACGGCGGCGATGCCCTTGCCGATCCCGCGGGTGCCGCCGGTGACCACCACCGCGCGGCCCGCCACCGAAGTGAACATGGGTACTCCTCTTCTAGGGCGTGTGTCCGGACAGATAACGTTCGGCCAGGTCGCAGCTATCACGGGTGTAGGTCGCGCCGAGTTCGGCGGCGATGTCAACGGCCTGATGCGATCCGATCCAGGCGACCAGCAGCAGTCGCCGGAACATGACGAACGTCCACAGCTCGGCCTCGTCTCGCGCACTGAGCCGGCCCTCCCGCCGGTAACCGGTCAGCCAGCTGTCGATCAGCGCCGGAACCTGCGGCTCGTGCTCGAAGAAGCTCACCGAGGTGCCCAGGTCGTACAGATACCAGCTGAACCCGGAGTCGTCGAAGTCGATGACACTGACAGTGGCGTCGTGCACGAGCAGGTTGGCCAGCCTGGTGTCGGCGTGCACCAGGCCGTAGCGTTCGCGGCCAGTGCCGAACGCCTCCAGCCGGTGTTTCAGCGTGTCGTCCAGGCGGCCCAGGATCTGTTTCTCGGCGGGACCGACACCGACGCCGTCCTGCCACCGACCCCACCGGGCCGCCGGGCCGAAGGCCGCCGGATAGTCCCAGTGGAACCGGACGAACCATTGCGGCCGCCGCCAGTCCCTGGCGTGCCGGTGCATGCGGGCGGTGATCTCGCCCAGTTCGGCGAAGTGGCCGGCGCTGGCATCCGATTCTGGTTCGCTGCCGGGCAGGAACTCGAAGCGGACGCAGTGCCTGGTCGCCGGGCCGGCGCGTTCGGGCATGGCGACAATCCGCCGGCCGTCGGCGGCCGGCAGCACCCGTGGCGTGCGCACGCCGGCCTCCGCGCGCAGCGCGTCCATCCAAGCCAGCTCGGAGACGATCTCCTGCTCGTCGTGGTAGCCCAGCCGGTGGACCCTGAGCACGGACGGGCCATTGTCCGGATCGGTGACCAGGTAGGTGGCATTCTCCGACAGGTTCAGCAGGTCGACGGTGGCGTCCGGATGACATCCGTAAGCGGGTAGCGCGTCCAGCGCGCACTGCCTGACCCGGTGCAGCACGTCGCCGCCGCCGGACAGGTCATGTGCGCCAGCTGTCATGGTCAGCGCCCTTCCACCGAGCCGAGCACGTCGGCGATCGCCTGCTGCGCACGGCGCACCTCTTCGCTGGCCCCGCTCAGGTAGACGCGGCCGGCGACGCCGATCATCGACACATCTACCAGTGTCACGCCGGGGGCGGCGCGTTCTGCCTCATTTGCCGCGACGGCGGCGAACAACGCGGGCGCGACCTCGCAGATCCCGAGCGTGTCGCCGGGCAGGATCATCGATCCGGCACGGTTTCTGTTGATGATGATCGCGTGCGCGTCGGTCACGGCCTCGATCACGTCGGAGAACAGGATCTCGGGCCTGAGCTGATCTTTCTCGCTCGCGCCCAGCCCGTCGAGGATGGCCTGCCCGGCCCGCCGTACGTCGCCGAGGTCGGGGCCGTGCACCTCGAGGACACCGAACTGCCGCTCCACGTACAAGATGCCGGGCTCGATGGACGGCACGGCGCGCAGCGCCAGGTCGGTCACCCGCTCGATCGCCAGGGCCGGTGCCACCTCAACGATCAGCGCGTGCTGCCCGGCGAACGGCGGATAGCCCCGGGCTCGGGTGGGCGTGCCCAGGTACGCGGCGAACTGCGGCCGCAGGTCCTGGACCATGAGGTAGACGCGCAGCGTCACGGCACCGGCCGACGCCCCGAGTTCAGGCCGCGCCGGGTTTTCAGGCCGCGCCGGGAGTTCAGTCACCGGTGATCTTGAAGTGCCTGGCGAGCTCGGGGTGCGGGCGAGGGATCACGTGCACCGAGATCAGTTCGCCGACACTCGCGGCGGTCTCCGCGGCGGCCTCGGTGGCCGCCTTGACCGCGCCCACGTCGCCGACGATCGTCACCGCGACCAGGCCGTCGCCGACCTGTTCCCGGCCCACGATCGTCACGTTGGCCGCCTTGACCATGGCGTCCGCCGACGCGAGCGCGGCGACGTACCCTTTGGTCTCGATCAGTCCGATCGCGTTATCCGCCATCAGTGGTTCTCCGTTTCTTGGGTTTCCCTGACCTGCCGCCTGCCGCGCTGCCCGTGCCGTCTGCCGCGGTGGTATCCGGGTCGATCGAGCCGATGATCAGCGCGTCAATCGGCGGCGGCATCCCGGCGAACCAGGCCGCGGCCACCGAACCCTGCGCGATCAGCACCCGCTCTCCCGCGCCGCTGCCGAGCACGTCGAACGCGATGAGCCGCTGCCCGCCGTCAACTTCGACCTCAAGGAAGGCACCCTTGGGCAGTTCGTCCAGCCGCCGGGTCGCCCACACGTTCCCGATCACCGTCGCGGTCAGCATCAGCGCTCCTTCTCGACCTGGACTCCGCTGGCCCGGGCACGGTCCCTGGCCAGCGGGGTGAGCACGGCAGCCGGTCCGAGCACCAGCCGCTGACCCGCCCGGGCGGCGTCCTTGATCACCGATTCGGTGACCGCGCCCTTGTCGATCCGGCGAACCGCCTGGCCAGCCGGCACTGTCCCGGCACCGCCGCCGGCGGGGGCGAGAGCGGGGGCGGGAGCGGGAGCGGGGGCGGCAAGCCGGAACCGTTTCCGGCCGGCGCGCACTTCTTCGCGGGCCTGCTCATCCATGCTGAGCAGCCGGGACACGAACGCGGCCAGGTCGGCGTCCGTTGAAAGGTTAACCGTTTCAACCAATTCGGTCTCGCGAATGCGGCCGAGCTGGTCCCTGATCACCTCGCGGATCAGTGCGCGCAGGTCGTCCATGCCGTCGTTATCAGTCACCGCGCACTCCGCAGCGCACACCGCAGGGAGTCTTCGGCGGCGTCGGCGGCCTGCCGTACGTCCGCCTCCGACCCGGCCAGGTAAAGCCTGCCGGTCGCGCCGATCATCCGGTAGTCGACGAGCTTGACCCGCGCCGCCTTCTCCGCCTCGTTGGCGGCGAGGATGGCGTAGGACGCCGGCCGCATCTCCAGCGTGAACAGTGACTCCCCGGCCAGTGCCATGGAACCGATCTTGTTGCGGTTGATCAGGAACGCCTGCTGCGGATCCAGCCTGGTGATGATCTTCGAGGCGAGCACCTCGGGCGGGGTGGCGTCGGCGGCGGTCGCGCCGAGCGCGCCGAGGACTGCCGACGAAGCCGCCTGCACCTCGTCGGTGCCGCCGTGGATCTCCAGGTAGCCGAACTGCCGCTCGACGACCAGGATTCCCGCACGCACGTCGGCGTGTTTGACGGCCACATCGGTGAGCGGCTCTATGTCCAGGCCCGGCGCCACTTCGATGACCTGCGCCGAGACATGGCTGCGCGGCAGCGAGCCGCGGATCCAGCTGCCCAGGTAGCACATGGTCTGCGGCTGCAGCCTGGACAAGAAGATGAACGAGCGGAGTTCTGCCACGATCAGCCTCCGGTCAGCTGGGCGAGTTCTTCGATGACCAGGCGCCTGATCTCTTCCCGCAGCGCCGCCACCTCGTATCTCCCGGCGGGACCGGCAGCGGCGGGCGCGGCCGTGGCGAGCGGGCCGGCGGCCAGGTCGCGCTGGTTGGCGGCCACCGGGTACGCGGGCACCGGGCCGGCCGGCGCGTGCCAGGGCACCAGCCCGGTGAAGTCGCCGAACACCTCGGCCGGGTCGCTGCTGTAGGCCAGCCGTGTCCACTGCACCAGGTGGCCCGGCTGCAGGTTCTCGGCCACCGAGGAGCGACCGAAGAAGCCGGTACCTATCGTCATCGAGGGTGCCAGGTTCGTCTCCAGGCCCGAGCTGCCCAGGCTGTTGCCGGCGTTCACCGAGACCCGCAGCACCTCGACGGCGGCGCCATACTCCATGATCACCCGCGGGTCCGTGCTGTGGATCGCGGCGGAATGGCCGCGGCCGCCGAGCCGGAGCACCGCGCGTGCCGCCGCTATGCCCCGCTGCGCGGACGGGACCCGGATCAGGCCGAGCACCGGGCACAGTTTCTCGTGCGCGAGCGGCTCTTCGGGGACGACCAGGTCCAATGGCGCGAGCAGCACCCGCGTGGCGGCGGGGACCCGGATGCCCGCCTGCTCGGCGATCCAGCGGGCATCCTTGCCGACGCAGCCGATATCAAAATGGCCACCGGGGAACAGCAACCCGGCGACCTTGTCCCGGTCGGCCGGCCCGAGCAGGTACGCCCCCGCGCTCTTCAGGTGCCGCAGCAGTCCGGCGGCGGCACGGTCCTCGACGATCAGCACCGACTCGTTGGTGCACAGGATCGAGTTGTCGAAGCTCTTGCTGTCCACGATCCGCCGGGCAGCCCTGGCCAGGTCGGCGGTCGCGTCGACCAGGACCGGTACGTTCCCTGGTCCGACCCCGATGGCGGGTGTACCCGAACTGTACGCCGCGCGGACCACGGGCACGCCGCCGGTGGCGAGGATGACCGCGGTCCTGCCGTCGGTCATCAGCGCGTTGATCAGCGGCACCGAGGGCTCGTCCACCACCTGGATGACCCCATCGGGCGCGCCGGCCGCGACCGCAGCGGCCGCGATCGTCCGCGCGGCGTCGGCACAGCACTCCTTGGCCAGCGGATGCGGGCTCAGCACGACGACGCTTCGCGTCATCAACGCGAGCAGGCACTTGAAGAAGACCGTCGCGACCGGGTTGGTGGACGGTGTCAGCGCGAGGACGACGCCGGCTGGCCGCGGCACCTCCACGATCTTGGCCGCGGTATCTATCCGCGGTGTCACGTAATCGTGCCCGGCGTAGAAATCCGCGATGCCGGTACTGCACGCCACGTTCTTGATCACCTTGTGCTCGACCACGCCGAAGCCGGTTTCCCGCACCGCCCACTCCGCGTATTCACGGGCCTTGGCGGCAGCGGCCGCCGCGGCGGCGCGCACGATCGTGTCCACCGTGGCCTTGTCGTAGCGGGCGTAAGCGCGAGCGGCCCATTCGGCGCGCTGCAGCATGGCCCGTGCGCGTGGCACGCCGGCCGGGTCCGCGAGCATGTCCACGGCGGTCATCCGCGGCTCCCCCGTGACAGGCTCCCCCGTGACAGGCTGCTCCGTGACAGGCTGTCCCGAGAGTGGCTGTCCCTTGGCAGGTCGTCGCGGGCCTTGCCGATCGCGACCTCGGTCCGTTCCAGCAGTTCGTCGCACAGCTCGGGGGCCAGCAAGATCCCCGGCTTGTACTGCAGCACGCGCGGGTCAAGGGTGGAGAAGATCGCCCACACCCCGTTCTCGTAGAGTCGCTTCATCACGAACTTCGCGCCTTGGGGGTGAGCGAACTCCAGTCCCATCACCAGGCCGTCCTGCCTGATGCCGGTGAACCAGTCGGGGTACTGGGCCTGGATGCGGCCGAGCCCTTCGGTGAACGTGGCGGCGATGTAGTGCACCATCGACCTGACCTCGGGCCGGCAGGTGATCTCCAGCGTCTTGAGTGCCGCGATGCAGCCGAGTTCCGCGCCGCCGAACGTCGACATGTGCGCGAACCCGTCCTCGGACAGCCATACCGCCGCCTTCTCGGCCGCCAGCACGACACTGACCGGGTACATGCCGCCGGAGATGCCCTTGCCCGAAACCAGGATGTCCGGCACGACGCCGTGCTTGCTGATCGCCCACAGCTCCCCGGTCCTCATCAGCCCGGTCTGCACCTCATCGGCGATGTACAGCGTGCCGTAGCGCTCGCACAGCCGCTTCACGCCGGCCAGGTAGCCCGGCTCAGGCAGCGGAAAGCCGTAGGTCGCCGGGATCGTCTCCATGATCACCGCGGCGGCCTGGCCATCGCGCACCGCGGTGTCCATCGCGGCCAGGTCGTTGAACGGCACCTGGGTGAACTCGTCCGGGCGATCGGCGAGGAACAACGCGGCGAACCGCTCGTCGCCGGTGGCGACGGCGAGACCGGTGTGCCCGTGGTAGGCCTTGGCGATCGACACGATGCGCCGTCGCCCGGTCGCGTGCCTGGCGCTCTTCAGCGCGATGTCGATGGCCTCGCCCCCGCCGCTGCCGTACATCACCTTGGTCAGCGCGGGGCGTCCCGTGCCCGGGTCGGCCGGCGCCGTGCTCACCAGCGCCTCGGCCAGCGCGGTGCGGGCCAGCGAAGGGAAGTGATGGTTGCCGATGTCGAACCGCTGCATGGCGCCGGTCACCGCCGCGGCGACCTCGGGATTGCGGTGACCGAGGTTGTACGTGCCGCCATTGAGGTGCACGTCGATCAGCCGCTTGCCCTCGACGTCGAAGATGAAGTACTCCTCCCGCCGGTCGATGACCAGCGGGACACCGGAGTCAATCCAGAACTGGGTCTTGTCCGGGTTCCAGAACTCCTTGGACTTGGCCAGCATTTCCTGCTTGGACGCGAAGGTAATCAGTTCGTCGGCCACCTTCACCTCCAGACTGCGTGGGACCGTACACAGGCGTTCGGCTAAAACCAAATCGGCTAAACCAAATAGGTACCGAGTCAACCGTTTACTGTCAAGAGGTTGTGTTTCAGGCGGATTAACTCAACCGGAACTCTTGATCAGGTATCGGGACGGCTGTTACGCTCCGTGCAACATGCGCCAGTCGGGACGTACGTGCCGGTGGGGTGGTATGGAGCCGGGGGGCCTGCCCTCTTGCCGCGCGGGCGTGGCCCGCAGGGGAGGTAACTCAATGGCTCACCCCGAAGTTCCCCGTATCGTTGACTCGGCAGCGCCAGCCGAAGACTTCGATGTATCGCAGCGCGACGAGGTCGCCAAGCTCCGCAAGGGCGCGGTAGGCCTCGGCGGCGTCCTCTTCCTCACCGTCACGGGATCAGCGCCGATCTCCGCCATGCTCTTCAACGTCCCGATCATGGTCGGCTACGGGCAGGGAATCGGCGCCCCCGCCGCCTTCTTGTTCGGCGCCATCGTGCTGGTCATCTTCTCCGTCGGTTACGTCGCGATGGCGCGGAAGAAAACCACGGCCGGCGGCTTCTACTCCTACATCAGTCACGGGCTCGGCCGGGAGATCGGCATCGGCACCGGTTTCGGTTCAGTGGTCGCCTATTCGGTCTTCGAGGCATCGCTGGCGGGCGGTTTCGCCTACTTCCTCGGGCTGAAGCTCAACGCGTACGGCATCCACATCAGCTGGCCCTGGCTGGCGCTCGGCATGGTCGCGATCATCGCCGTGCTGACCTACTTCGACGTGCGGGTCTCCTCCATCCTGCTGGCGATCGGGCTGATCAGCGAGATCGTGATCCTGCTCATCTTCGACGGGTTCCTGTTCGGTCGCGGGCATGTGAACTTCGCCGCGCTCAACGTCGTCAACGCGTTCAAGGGCTTCCCGGCGCAGGGCAAGCTCGCCGCGGGCGCGGTCGGCATCGGCCTGTTCTTCGCGTTCTGGTCCTGGGTCGGTTTCGAGATGGCGCCGAACTACGGCGAGGAGTCCCGTAACCCGAAGAAGAACATCCCCCGGGCCCTGTACATCTCCGTGATCGGCCTAGGCATCTTCTACACGATGACGTCGTGGGCGTCGCTGGCCGGCTATCCCAGCACGCACGCGGCCATCGCCGCGTCGCAGAGCAACGCCGCCAACTACTTCCTCACCCCGGCCACGCAGTACGCGGGGCACTGGGTGTCCTCGGCGATGAGCTACCTCATCATCACCGGCTCGTTCGCCTGCGGTATGGCCTTCCACAACACCACGGCCCGCTACCTGTACTCGCTCGGCCGGGAAGGGCTGGCACCCAAGGCGCTGGGCCGCACCCACCCCAAGTGGAAGAGCCCGCACATCGCCTCGATCACCCAGTCGGTGTTCGCCGCGATCATCATCGCGCTGTTCGCCATCTTCACCGGCAGCGGTGACCCCACATCGCAGGCCTACCTGCAGCTCTATGGCCTGATGGCGATCATGGGCGTGATCATCATCTTGTCCATTCAGGCCATGGTCTCGCTCAGCGTGCTGGTCTACTACCTGCGCTACCACCGTGACGAGGTGCACTGGTGGAAGACGCTGGTGGCTCCGCTGATCTCGTTCTTCTCCCAGGCGTACGTGGTGTACCTGCTGTTCACCAACATCACTTTCCTAGGCGGCGGCTACAGTTACGCGACCATCCTCGGCCCGATCGACGCCGTGGTCGTCGTGCTCGGCGTAGGCGTCGCGTTCTACTTCAAGCGACGGCTGCCGGACAAGTACGAGCAAGCTGGCCGCCTGATTAACGACGGCTTGTGAGTTAACCGCCGGTCACATTGCGTGTAGAAAGCCCTGCCGTGAGCAGGGCTTTCTGCTTTGCATCGCAACCACCCTCTTACCAGGGACGACCTCGGCGTATTAATCTCGCCCCGCGAGGTGTTTACGTTTTCTTTGGGGTGGGCTTAGCCACGGATTGGAGTTTCCTGTGTCTGCGCTTCTCGTGGCTAACATGAAAACCGAGGAAACTATGGGCGACCTGGGGGCCATGCCCGCCGACGAGAAGGTGTTCGCCGGCTGCGGCGCCCAGCGCCTGCTGTGGTTCGCCAGGGACGATGACGTCGTCATCGTACCGCGCCAGCCGGACGAAGCGGTCCTCGACTACGTGACCACGCTGACCGGAACCAGGCGGTCCAGCCTCGCCATCGTCGTGCCGGAGGGCGGCAGGTTCGGCCAGGACATCTTGTCCAAGGACCGGCTGCTCAGCACGTCGTGCCTGGACACCGTGCGGGCGGCGCTGGACGGCAGGACACCCGATGCCATCGTCGCGATGTGCGGGGACAGGACGATCGCGACGCTCGCCCGCGAGCTCGGCATCGCCGGCGCGCTGCCCGGCTACGGACTGGCCGCGGCTGGCGGAATCGAGCTGGTCAACGGCAAGTCGACGTTCCGCGCGATCGCGGGCGGAATCGGGGCGCCAATGCCGCCGGGCTGGATCGGCGACGACCAGGCGGACGCGGGCCGGTTCATCAGCGGCGAGTTCGCCGCCGGGCACTGCGTGATGGCGAAGCAGGACCTGCAAAGCGGCTGCAAGGGCAACGTGGTCCTGTCTCCGGTGCCCGGCGTCCGGGTATCCGGCACCAAGCTGCCCGCCGTCGTCCTGACCGACGCGGACGATGTCGCGGCCTACCTAGCCGGGCAATGGGCCTGGCTGACCGACGGCGGCCGGCACTCGATCGCGATCGAACGCTACCTCAGCGACGCTCTGCCCATCTTCGCGGAGTTCTTCGTCAACGACGACGGGATGCGGCTGACCGGGCACGGCGAGATGCTGATGACTCCCACGTATGCCGGTGTCATCGCGCCGGGACCGAGGATGGACCCGGCCGTCGCGGACGACTTCATCGAGGCCGCGCGACAGGTCTGCGTGCCGTTCTGGGCGATGGGCTACCGGGGCACGGCCAGCGTGGACGCGCTGCTCACCGCCGGGAACCGGTTCTGGTTCTCCGAGATCAACTGCCGGATGGGCGGCTCCAGCCACCTGCACAGCGCGATCGGCGCGCACGTCGTCGGCCCGGCGCACCGGCCCGGGCGCCTCCTCGCCGAACGGGATGGGTGGCAAGTTCCCTCGTTCCGCGAGGCGGTGCACCGGCTGGAGGCAGCCGGACTGGCCTACGACCCGGAAACTCGCCTCGGCGTGATTCTCACCTGCGACGTCGTACCGGCCAACGGAACGGTCAAGTGCTGCGTCGTGGCCGAAGACACGGACGCCGTCAAGAAGTACGAACTTCTCCTCGGCGGTATTTTCTCCCGCGGCGGCACCTAAGACGGACAATCCGGCCGCTACGCGCCAGCAGTACTCTTCAGGCGGGCGAGCGCCTCAGCGAGGATGGCTTCGCCGTCGGTGTCGCTGCGTCGCTCCTTCACGTAGGCAAGGTGCGTCTTGTAGGGCTCAACGCGCGGAGGAGCCGGAGGGTTCAGCTCGTCGGGACCCGCCGGGTTACCGCACCGCGGGCACTCCCAGGTGTCGGGAATCGCGGCGTCGGTGGCGAAGCTGGGCCGCGTCTCGTGTTTGTTCGCGCACCAGAACGATATCCAGACACGGGGCGCGGACTCGCCGCGCTCAGCCTCTCCCATCGGCCCCGCGCCCACCCTGCTGCCGCGGATGGCGTTGCCACTACTCACAGATCACCTCTTTGATGGCCGTGCGAATGAAAGAGCTTGCGGGCAAGAATACGTGCGAGAACCCAACGCCGCCGGTAAATCGGTAAACCTTGCGGCTGGTCAGCCAGCTAGTGGTTGATCAACCAGCCGAGTGCGACGATGTCGAGGAACCACAGGACCCCGAAGAAGACCGTGAGCCGGTCCAGGTTCCGCTCGACGACGGAGGAGGAGCCTAGGGTGGAGGACACTCCGCCGCCGAACATGTCCGACAGACCACCGCCCTTGCCCTTGTGCAGCAGGACGAGCAGAACCATCATGATGCTCGTAATAATCAGGATAACGGATAGCCCGATGATCATCCGCGACGTCCCTCAATCTCTCTCAGCACCAGCAAATGTTCTGCCTGGTAGTTTACCCGGGTCTGCTTAGTCTACCGGCAGATCACGATACCGGCATATCCGGGCGAACTGGTCCGCTTCGAGGCTGGCTCCCCCGACGAGAGCCCCGTCTACGTCCGGCTGCGCCATGATCGGCGCGATGTTGCCGGGTTTCACGGACCCGCCATACAGGATACGCACACTCCCGGCGGTTTCGGCGTCATGAATCGCCGAAATCCGGCCACGGATCGCGGCGCACGCCTCCTGCGCGTCCGCCGGCGTGGCGACCTCGCCGGTCCCGATGGCCCATACCGGCTCGTAGGCGATGACCAGCTTGGCCACGGCCTCCGCCGGGACCTTAGCCAGCGACCCGTCCAGCTGCCCGAGCGTATATTCGACGTGGGCGCCCGCCTGCCGGACGGCCAGCGGCTCCCCCACGCACAAGATCGGGGTCAGCCCGTTCCGCAGGCAGGCGTGGACCTTGGCGTTCACCAGCTGGTCTGACTCATTGTGATACTGACGCCGCTCGGAGTGCCCGACGGTGACGTAGGTGCAGCCGAGCTTGGCCAGCATCAGCCCGGACACGTCGCCGGTGTAGGCGCCCTTGTCATGCTCGGAGACATCCTGCGCACCGTAGGTGATCTTGAGCTTGTCCCCGTCCACCAGCGTCTGCACACTGCGCAGCGCGGTGAACGGGGGCAGCACGGCCACGTCGGTGAACTTGTAATCCTTGTCGTTCAGCGTGAACGCGAGCTTCTGGACGAGCGCGATCGCCTCGAAGTGGTTCTCGTGCATCTTCCAGTTGCCGGCCATCAGCGGCAGGCGAGGTGCGGCCACGGTTAGTCCTCTGTGTCGTCTTCTTCGAGAGCGGTGTTTTCCTCGAGAGCGGTGAGCCCGGGCAGTGTCTTGCCCTCCAGGTACTCAAGCGACGCCCCGCCACCGGTTGAGATGTGCCCGAACGCGTCATCGGACATGCCGAACGAACGCACCGCCGCGGCCGAGTCGCCGCCGCCGACCACGGTCAGCCCGTTCACGCCGGCCACCGCCTCGGCGACAGCGCGGGTACCGGCGGAGAACGCGGGGAACTCGAACACGCCGACCGGCCCGTTCCAGAAGACGGTCTTGGCGTCCGCGAGTTTCGCCGCGAAGAGCTCCCGCGTTTCCGGGCCCGCGTCCACACCTTCTCGTTCTGCCGGAAATGCCTTTACGGACACCACCACGGCGTCGGCGTCAGGTGCGAAGTGAGACGCGGCCACCAGGTCCACCGGGAGCACGAGCTCGACGCCGCGAGCGGCGGCCTGCTCGAGCACGTCCTTGACGGCGGGGATCTGCTCCGCCTCCAGCAGCGAATTGCCTACCTCATAGCCCTGAGCGGCGAGGAACGTGTAGGACATGCCGCCGCCGATCAGGATGCGGTCGGCCAGGCCGAGCAGGTTGTTGATCACGCCGAGTTTGTCCGACGGCTTGGAACCGCCGAGCACGACGACGAACGGGCGCCCCGGGTTGTCGGTCAGCCGCTTGAGCACCGTTACCTCGGCGCCAACCAGATCGCCCGCCGCGTGCGGGAGCAGTGCCGGCAGGTCGTAGACCGAGGCGTGCTTGCGGTGCACGGCACCGAAACCGTCACCGACGTACAGGTCGCCAAGCCGCGCCATCTGCTCGGCCAGGGCCCGGCGCTCGGCGTCGTCCTTGGCCGTCTCGGCCGGCTCGAACCTGACGTTCTCCAGCACGGCCACGTCACCGTCGCGCAGTTCCGCCGCGACCCGCCGCGCCTGTTCGCCGACCACATCCGCCGCGAACGCTACCGGCTTGCCGAGCAGTTCTGACAGCCGCTCGGCCACGATCCGCAGCGACGGGCCGCCGGCCGCGCGCTCCGCGAACGTGTCCCCCTTGGGCCTGCCGAGGTGCGCGAGGATCAGCACCTTCGCGCCCCGCTCGGACAGCTTGCGAATCACCGGCAGACTGGCCCGGATGCGCCCGTCGTCGGTGATCTCGCCGGTGGCCTTGTCGAGCGGGACGTTCAGGTCAGCGCGGAGCAGGACGCGCTGACCCGCGACATCGAGATCGTCAACCGTGCGCATGACCCGAGCACCCATTACTGGAGGCGGGAGGCGACGAGCGCGGTCAGGTCGGCCAGCCGCGAGGAGTAGCCGAACTCGTTGTCGTACCAGCCGAAGACCTTGACCTGGTTGCCGTAGGCCATCGTGATCAATGAGTCGAAGGTGCACGACGCGGGCGAGTTGACGATGTCCGAGGAGACGATCTCGTCCTCGGTGTAGACCAGGATGCCCTTCAGCGATCCCTCGGCCGCGGCCTTGAACGCGGCGTTCACCTCGTCCTTGGTGACGTCCTTGCCGAGCTCGACAACCAGGTCGGTGATCGAGCCGGTGATCACCGGAACACGCAGCGAGTACCCATCCAGCTTGCCCTTGAGCTGCGGCAGCACCAGCGCGGTGGCCTTGGCGGCACCGGTGGAGGTGGGGACGATGTTCTGCGCGGCGGCGCGGGCACGACGCAGGTCCTTGTGCGGGCCGTCCTGGAGGTTCTGGTCCTGGGTGTAGGCGTGCACCGTGGTCATCAGGCCCTTGACGATGCCGAAGCTCTCATCGAGCACCTTCGCCATCGGCGCCACGCAGTTGGTGGTGCAGGAAGCGTTGGAGAGGATGTGATGCGTGGCGGGGTCGTACTTGTCGTCGTTGACCCCCATCACGATCGTGATGTCCTCATCCTTGGCCGGGGCCGAGATGATGACCTTCTTCGCGCCGCCCTCGATGTGCGCTCGCGCCGCGGTGCCGGTGGTGAAGCGGCCGGTCGACTCGATCACGATGTCCACGCCGAGCTCGCCCCACGGCAGCAGGGCCGGGTCCCTCTCGGCCAGGATCTTGATCTGCTTGCCGCCGACATGAATGGCGTCGTTCTCCACGCTTACCGACTCGGGCAGCGGGCCAAGGATCGTGTCGTACTTGAGCAGGTGCGCCATCGTCTTGATGTCGCCCAGGTCATTGGCGGCGACGATCTCGAAACCGGCCGCATTTCCGTTGGCATTGGCGTTCGCGGCACGCCAGACGTTACGGCCGATGCGGCCGAAACCGTTGATTCCCACGCGAATAGTCACAGCGTTGATCTCCTTGGCTGGTCAGTCCTTCGCAGACTATCGGACGCCCGCTCCGGGGGTCGCCCGGAGCCGGCGCCGAACCGTACGCGCGCGGAGCCTGTCCGGGCCCCCATAATCACCCGGCAGGCACCGCTCTGATCAGGCAGGGCCGCCGGGCAGGCATGCGCAGCTGCCTAAGGTCTAGACCATACCAAAGTCTTCAGAACAGACAGTGGCGGGCGGGTAAAGAATCCGTAGCGATGCGCGGTGACGTCGTACCAGGCAGCGAACGCCAGGCCATGGCCTGGCCACTCGCGCGGATCCGGCGGTCGGACTAGCCTAAAATTTTGTGCGACTTGCGAGCAAAAAGGACGCTCTGGCCGCTGGCGAGATCCTCGGCAGGCAGCGGGTCGCCCTCAGCGCGATCTTCACCGTGCACGGCTTCCTGTACGCGAGCTGGGCGGTCCGGGTACCTGCCATCAAGACGCAGACTGGCGCGTCCACAGCCGCGCTAGGCTTTGCCCTGCTGGGCCTGTCGGCGGGCGCGGTCGCCACGATGATCATGGTTGGCGCCCTGTGCCGGCGGCTGGGCGCCCGGCAGGTCACCGTGGTTTCCTGCGGGCTGCTGTCAGTGGCCCTCATCGTGCCGGCACTGGCGCATTCCGTGCTCGCGCTCGGCCTCGGGCTGCTGGTGTTCGGCGCGGCATACGGATGCCTGAACGTGGCGATGAACAGCGTTGCCGTGGACCTGGTCGCGGCGCTGGGACGGCCGGTGATGCCGGGCTTCCACGCCGCGTGGAGCTTCGGCGGGCTAGCCGGGGCCGGCCTCGGCGGACTGCTCGCGCCGCATCTGTCACCGCTGCGGCACCTCATGCTGGCCGCCGCCTGCGGCGTGGCCGTCACGGCCGTGGCCGGCCGGACACTGCTGACCCGGACACCGCCGGCCCGGACACCGCCGGCCCGGACACCGCCGGCCGCCCCGGCAGCCGCGGCCCGGACAACGAGCGGTTCCCCGGCCGAAGGCCCGCCGGATGGCCCGCCGGATGGCGCGGACGCGGTCCTGCCGGACTCCCGCTGGCACGCGGCCCAGCGGCTGGGACGGCTTGTCGGCGTGCTCGGGCTGATCGCGCTGTGCGCCGCGTACGACGAGGGCGCGATCGGAGACTGGGGCGCCCTGCACTTGAAACAGGACCTTGGTGCCAGTGCCGGCCTGGCCGCCACCGGGTACGCCATGTTCGCGCTGGCCGAAGCGTGCGGACGGCTATCCGGCACGGCACTGCTCGAACGCCACGGCCGGACCCGGGTGCTGGTGACCAGCGGTCTTACCGCGTGCGCCGGCATGCTGATCGCCGCGCTGGCCCCCACCGTCTGGCTCGCGCTGCTGGGCTTCGCGGCCACCGGCCTCGGCCTGGCCAATCTGTTCCCGACCGCGGTGGCCAGGGCAGGACTGCTGGCCGGCTCAAGCGGCGTGGCGCTCGCCTCAACACTCGGCTACGGCGGGTTCCTGCTCGGCCCGCCGTGTATCGGCTTCCTGGCCAGGGAGTTCGGCCTCCGGGCCGGACTGACCACGCTCGCGTTTCTCGGCCTGGCGGCCGCGGTCATCGCGTACCTGGCACGAGACTCATGAAGCCGCCTGGAGTGGTCCGGGCACCCGAAGCGGCGCCCGGAATCAGAACCCGCCGGGGCTAGCCCGGTCGCCCTCTGGGCCGGTGCCGGGCGCAAGCCGCGGGAGTGATCACCACTCCATCTCGTCGCTGTCGTCGAAGTCGTCGTCATCGTCATCGTCCGGGTCGTACGGATCGCTGAGCGACCAGCCCCGCCAGCGGGCACAGAGCATCAGCGGGTCTCCGCCCGCCGCACCGGCGCACCGCGACGGCAGCGGACCGGCGGTGCCGGACCGATCGCCTTGTTCTTCCGCCGGCGGCCAGTCCTCCTCTTCGCCCTGCCACACGTTGAAGACGACCTCGCAATCGCAGCAGATGCCGCCGCGCTCTTCGAGGTTGTCCAGGAGCTGCACGTCGCCGGGAGCCCGGCGGTCCCGCCAGCGCAGTGTCCACTTCATCGTGTTGTCGCAGCCATGGGCCCGGATCATCCGGGCCAGGTAACAGCGCAGGCACTCCTCCCGCACGGGCTCGTTGCCCGCTGGTTCACCGGATGCGGCGGACGGCTTGGCGTACGCGATGTTCTCGGGCATCGCGGCCTCCTTGCTATCGGACTTCCCGGTCGGAAGCTCACTGACAGTGTTTTAGCGTCACCTACCGACATTTCCACTGGATACAAAGCGTCATGGATATCCTCATATCCTCAGCATCTGCCACAAAAAAACTTGGACGGTCCATGTCGATCGCGGGACCGTTACTTCGTTTAGCGGGTAAAACGCTGGCACAACGCCAGCCAGCAGACCCAGGAGGCACCAGATGAGGCAGTACCTGCTGAGCGTGTATCACCCCGAGGACACGGCGCCGCCCGCGGACATCGACCAGATCATGAAGGACGTCGACGCCGTGAATCAAGAACTCATGTCAGCCGGCGTCTGGGTCTTCGCCGGCGGCCTCTTCCCGTCGAGCACCGCCACGGTCGTCCAGCTCGACGCCCAGTCCGGGGACGTGCTCACCACCGACGGCCCGTTCGCGGAGGGGAAGGAGCACATCGGCGGCGTCTGGATCATCAAGTCACCGGACCTGGACGCCGCCCTTGAGTGGGCCCGCAAGGCGGCCAGGGCCTGCCGGATTCCGGTCGAGGTCCGGCCGTTCCAGGAAGAGGTGGCGGACTGAGCGTCGAGGACGTCTTCCGCACGGAGTACGGTCGCGCGGTAGCGGTGCTCACCCGCGTCCTCGGTGATATCGATCTCGCTGAGGATGCGGTCCAAGAGGCGTTCACCGTCGCGGCACAGAAATGGCCGGCCGATGGGCTGCCGCCGGCGCCGGCCGGCTGGATTATCACCACCGCGCGCAACCGGGCTATCGACAAGCTGCGCCGGGAGGCAGCCCGCCAGGGCAAGCACGCCCAGGCCGTGCTGCTGCGCGTCCAGGAGGAACCAGCGGAGGAGGGACCCGTGCAAGATGACCGGCTGCGGCTCATCTTCACCTGCTGCCATCCCGCGCTGGGCCAGGCTGCGCAGGTGGCGCTGACGCTGCGGCTGATCGGCGGGCTGAGCACCCCCGAGATAGCCCGCGCATTCCTGGTACCCGAGCCGACGATGGCACAGCGGCTGGTCCGCGCGAAGGGCAAGATCAGGGACGCCAGGATTCCCTATCGCGTGCCGTCAGAGGCGGAACTCCCCGGCCGCCTGCGCGCGGTGCTGGCCGTCGTGTACCTGATCTTCAACGAGGCCCACCTGGGCCGTGCCGAGCTAGGCGCGGAGGCGATCCGGCTGGGCCGCGTGCTCGCCGAGCTGATGCCCGATGAGCCGGAGGTCATCGGCCTGCTGGCACTGATGCTGCTCACCGAGTCGCGACGGGCGGCCAGGACCGGGCAGGACGGCCAGCTTGTCCCGCTCGCCGGCCAGGACCGCGCCCGCTGGGACCGGGCCCTGATCGCTGAGGGCCAAGAGCTTGTCAGGCGGTGCCTGCGCCGCAACCAGCCGGGCCCGTACCAGATTCAGGCGGCGATCAACGCGGTACACAGCGACGCCTCATCTGCCGCTGCCACTGACTGGCAGCAGATCCTCGCGCTGTACGACCAGCTTCTCGTCTGCTCACCTACCCCGGTCGTGGCACTCAACCGCGCCGTAGCGGTGGCGGAGGTATCCACCGCGGCCATGGCGCTCGACCTGGTCGACGGACTGAACCTGGACAGCTACTACCTCTATCACGCGATCCGCGCCGACCTGCTACGCCGGCTAGGCCGCGATGCCGAGGCAGCGGACGCCTACCAGTCCGCGCTCGACCACGCGCACAACCCGGCCGAACGCGCGTTCCTGATCGCCCGCGGCCGTTAGGCGCCGTGTTCACCCTCACGGCCATTCACCCGCGCGGTCGGGCTCGCCCACCACTTGATGGGCGAGCCGCGCCGTGCGGGCATGAAGCCGGAACAACAGCGATTCACTGTCTGCCGTGGTGCCACACAGCTAGTTATGTGTCAATTTAGCACCCCGGATTGCGGGATCGATGACACCCAGATCTTGGCGGTGACATCGAAGAATCCGGCTCTCCGGTAGATCTGTTCTTCATCAGGCTCGGCCTCCAGGAAGACCAGGCCTATCCCCTGGGCGTGCGCGGTCCTGGCGAGGCAGACGCTAACGGCCGAAGCTATGCCTCGCCGACGGTACCCGGTCAGCACGCCGACAGCCGCGAGTTCTCCGACTCCCGGATAATCCGCCGCGACATCAACTAGGCCCGTGCCGACCACGGTTCCAGAGTCGTCGTCGACAGCGACCACGACGATGCCACCGCGCCGTGTCATGCCGGTGATCCGGGCGATGTCATCCGGTCCCGGCGGATCCGGCACCTCATAGGCGTGATGCTGGACGCCGACCGAGGCAGCGAGATCGGCGTCACTCACCGCCTGGCGGACGGTGATCCCGGTGGGGGAACGCGGAGTGAGGACGGTCTGCGCGGTAGCGATCATGACAGGAGTGCGCCGCTCGACGGCGAAGCCAGCCGCGATCAACGCGGGCAGTACGCGTGGCGCACTGTCCTCGATGTATTCGAGGCGCGGAATCCGCTGATTGCGCTGGAAATACGCGACCAGCGCGCCCACCTGGCCGTCGTCTGGAGCGGCGCCGTCATCAGGGACGGCGAAGTTGCGGAATGGGTTGTCGCTGTGGGCATCGAGTCCGGCGGTGAAGGGACCGATCCGGTTACCAGAGTTCCGGCGGCCTGCGCTGGCCTGCATGTAAGCGGAAATCAACGCCGGATACGCGGTTGTAGACATGGGAAGGATTCCTTTGGTTCGGTGTGACGTTGGCGGAAGGACGCCGCGCCGCGTGGCAGAAAGCACACGCGAGAATCACCAGTGGCACAGCCGACGGCTAACGCGGCTTGCCCGGAAACTGCGGGGTGGCCTCAGTCCTTCCGATAACACCGAACGGTGTGGAAGACATAATGACTGCGCGGCACTCCCGCCGCAAGGCATTTTTGCGGCGCGTGGTGGTGGTAGCTGTCGTGCGCCAGCCCGAGCTATGCGGCCCGGCCACTAGTTTTGAACGCGTTCGATTTTCCGCTAGCCAACCTGTCGCGGGCGTTGCCAGTTATCCGGCGGGTCCTAGTCGGAGTGGTTTCCAGACGCTTCGTCGCGAAGCCACCGGTCGAACCATGCTCGTGTGCGCCGGAGCAGGTCGAGCTGGTGATTGCGCTCCGCGAACCCGTGTCCCTCACGCGGGTAGATGACGAGCTCGTGCTCGGCCCCGTACCAGCTGAGCGCACGGTGGAAGTAGATCGCCTGGCTGACCGGCACGTTGGGGTCGTCCTCGCCGTGCACGATCAGCACCGGGGTGCGGATCTTCGACGCAAACGAGATCGGGCTGACTCGGTCGTGCGGGTGCGGGCCCGTGCTCTCCCAGCCGCAACTGCCGCTGAGCTCAGCTTCCAGGGTTCCCCCTTCCCCGGTCGCGACGAGCATCCCCCAGTCGCTGATCCCGGCGGCCATCATGGCGGCCTTGAACCGGTCGGTCTGCCCGATCGCCCAGGCGGCCATGAACCCGCCATGGCTGGCGCCGCCGATTCCGAGCCGGTCCGGGTCCGCGACGCCCTCGGCAATCAGCAGGTCGATCCCGCTGATGATGTCGCTCCACTCGCTGCCGCCGACCGAGCGCGCGACCGTCGCCGCGAAATCACGGCCATGACCCACTCCGCCCCGCGGGTTAGGCAGGAACACGGCGTATCCCGCGGTCGCGAGCCACTGTCCCGTAGGATGCGGGGCGAGCATGAACTCGTCGGCGTACCGGGCATCAGGGCCGCCGTGCACCAATGTGATGAGCGGGAACGGGCCGTCCGCGCGGTTGCGGCCGGGCGGCAAGACGAGCAGGCCGTCGAGGCCGAGGCCGTCCGATGCCCGGTAGGACAGGCGTTCTTGACTTCCCCACCTGATCGCGCGCAGGGCGGGCCGGGTGTCACTGAGCCGGATGAGCTGGCCTCCGGGCGGTCCGGCATGGACGTTCACCGGCTCATAGGAGGTGCTGGCCAGCGCCGCGATCACCTCGCCGGAACGGCACGCGGTGAGCGAGTCGGCCAGGCCGTCCCGAGCGGACACGCAGCCGAATCGCAGCAGATCAGGGTCGAGCCGGTAGATCGCGGTGTCGAGCCCGTCCGCGAACAGGGCCAGCGGCGGGCCGTCCGCGACCTGCGCCAGCTCCGTCGGGCAGACAGCCATGCCCGCGGTCAGGTCACGATGCACAGCGGCAGCCGCGGAGACGGCGACATCGTAGACGGCGTCGCCGCTGTACGGCTTTGCCATTGCCAGGTAGGCCAGGTGCCAGCAGCCGTCGGCCTGCCACCAGACCGGCGACCGCGCCTCGGTCCCGATCCGGCCCAGATCACGAGCCGTCCCTGTCTCCAGATCGACCACATGCAACTCGCTGGTGGTCACGCCCCGATCCGCCTCCGGACCCGCCCAGCTGATCGCCGCCAGCGCGGCCCGGTCCGGCCGCGCCGCCAGCTCCACGACGTGGCGGTTGCCGAGGCCGTCCACCGTACGCAGCTCGCCTGTGGCTAGGTCAAGCACCCGCAGCCTGCCGCAGCGCAGCTGCTGTCCCCAGACGAACGCGTCGTCGCGCTCGGCACGCCTGCGCTCGTCCTCCTCAGTCGGCTCGTCCGTGGCCACCACGGCGACCTGCCGGGCATCCGCAAGCGGCCAGGCAGCAGAGATCTCGCCGCGCCAGTCCGTCAGGACCTCGGCCTCCCCGCCACCGACCCGTACCCGGTACAGCTGACGGGAGCCGGTGCGATCTGACAAGAAATACACCGACGCCGAATCCGGCGCCCAGCGCGGATCAGAATCTGCCGCCATACCCGCGGTCAGCTGCCACGGCGGTGAGCTGCCGTCAGCAGCGGCCACCCAGAGCGCGCACATGCAACGCTCTCCCTCGCGGCCGACCGGGGCGACGACATACGCAACCCGGCGCCCATCTGGCGAGATCACCGGCTGCGACGGCACGGCCCCGTCCACCACCAGCTCCGCGGTTAGCTCCGGTGCGCCTTCACTCATGCAACGTGCCTTTCCTGAAGAACATCTGCACATCCAGTAACAAAGAGCCTGCCACAGCGGCCTTTAGCCGGCGAAGGCAGACCCTCCTCGCAGGTCAGGCCGCACGCGGCGCGCCCGCCCGGCACGGCCGCGCCGCCCTGGCCGGGCTGCTGCACAGGTCGACCTGGCTCACTGGCGTATGCGGCCCTGGCTTATGCGGCCTGGCTTATGCGGCAGTGGCCTCGTGGCGGAGCGGACAGGTTATCGAACATGGGCTTGGCTCCCCTGTCCAGCCATGGGCGCGTAGCACCCGGCTCACTTGAAGGGCCGTCCCGCACGGCGACTGCGTGACGTGCTTCCACCCGTATCTGAGCGGCTCGTGGCCTGATTCGATGGCGGCGTTGTCCCGCTCCTTGTCCTCCCAGACCGTCTCGGGCGGGTGGTAAACCTGGCCGTCGAGCTCGATCACGACGCGATAGCCAGGGTAGACACGATCCCGCCGTCCCCCGCTGCCGTCCGGCTTGGTGAACGGCACCTGCAGGCTGGGCGCCGGCAGCGCGTGGGCGCGCTCCACGTCACGGTCGTACCGGTGCTCCAGGACCGAGTGATCTCCGGTGATGGTGGCTTGGATCATGTCACCAAGGACGGAACGCCAGCGGAGCCGCCTCCGCTTGCTCATCGCGTCACGTAGCTTGATGGCGGTGGTCCGATTCCTGTCCAGCGCGCGGGTCACCCACCCGCACATGTCGTCGAACGTTTCCGACGCGTCGACCAGGTCGAGCACCGTCTCCTCGACGCTCGTGCATGGCAGGGCGCAGTCTGCCAGCGCTGTGCGCAAGGCCCGCCGGGATCGGTGGACGCGTACCCCCGGTACCGCCTCTACTCTGCAGCCAGCCGGGATAGTCACGTGAATGTCGTCGTCCAGGTGCCCGCCGAGCTTAAATTTCTCGGCGGCGCTCGCATGCGAGAGCACGGCGTAACGCCCCGCGGATAGCACTGCCGCCCACCACATCCCGGCGCGACCGACATCTCCCGCCGCCTTTGTGTAAACGCCCCGGCAGACCACCCGCCAGGAACCGCTCCGCAATCTGGCCTCGATCATCTTGCCGGTCAGGCTGGCCGCCAGCGCCTGCTTTCGCGAGAAAACGCCTTCCTGGAGCTTTACCAGAGCGTCTGGCATATCGCGTTTCATGGCGCCCAGCATGACATCTCCCACTGACATTTCCGCGAGCGCCGATATTAACGTGGATGATTGGCCCTTCGTGGAAGACTACCCCCCGAAAACGAGGGGCTTTCTGACACAAAGGGGCAATCCTCCACGTTGTTTAAAAGCAGCACGCTTGCAAATGCGGATAAATGCCGAAATGGGCCGAGGTCGCGCGCGGTGCGGGGCCGCAGTCGCGCGCGGTGCGGGGCCGTCGCGCGGTGCGGGGCCGTCGCGCGGTGCGGGGCCACCGGGCCGCGGGCGGGCCTGGCGGGCGGGCCTGGCGGGCGGTGACCGGGGCTAGGGGAGCATGTCCAGGGTTAGGCAGGATTCGGTGGTGGGGATGCCCAGGTCGGCGGCGCGGCGGTCGGCCATGGCGAGCAGGCGGCGGATGCGGCCGGCGATGGCGTCCTTGGTCAGCGGCGGGTCGGCGAGCTGGCCCAGTTCCTCGAGCGAGGCCTGGCGGTGCGCCATCCGCAGATGACCCGCCATCGTGAGGTGATCGGGAGCGTCATGGCCGAGGATCTCCAGCGCGCGTTCGACGCGAGCGCCGGCCGCGACGGCGGCGCGGGCGCTACGGCGCAGGTTGGCGTCGTCGAAGTTAGCCAGGCGGTTCGCGGTGGCACGGACCTCGCGGCGCATCCGCCGCTCCTCCCAGGCCAGTACCGCGTCATGCGCGCCGAGCCGGGTCAGCATCGCGGCGATAACCTCGCCGTCGCGGATGACCACGCGATCCACGCCGCGCACGTCGCGGGCCTTTGCGTGCACGCGCAGCCGCCGCGCGGCACCGACCAGCGCCAGAGCCGCCTCCGAGCCCGGGCAGGTGATCTCCAGGGCCATCGACCGCCCCGGCTCGGTCAGCGAGCCGTGGGCGAGGAACGCACCGCGCCACGCGGCCTCACAGTCGCAGGAAGCGCCGGAGACTACCTGGCGGGGCAGCCCGCGGACGGGCCTGCCGTAGTTGTCGATCAGGCCGGTCTGCCTGGCCAGGCTCTCCCCCGCCTGCCCCTTGCTCACCCGCACCACGTAGCGGTTGCCCTTGCGCAGCCCGTTTGGCGCCAGGACGAGGAAGTCCGCCGGGTGCCCGAACACCTCGGTGATGTTCGCCCGCAGCCGGCGAGCGGCCGATCCGGTGTCCAGTTCCGCTTCGATGACAACCCGGCCCTCCACGAGGTGCAGGCCGCCGGCGAACCTGAGCAGCGTCGACACCTCCGCCTTACGGCAGCAGGGCTTAACCACGGGAACCCGGCTGAGCTCGTCCTTCACCACGCCGGTCATTGCCATGAAGCGTTCACTCCCCCTTGAAACCATTCTCCGAAAAGCGCGTGTCGTGGAAACAGCGCGCGTACTCGCCTGCCAGCAGGCGGGGGTCGTGTCGTGGCGTGCCATCCGCCATCGCCACGTCTGCCGTAACGAGCCGTGCCCCCAGCGCCCCCGCTGCCTTCTCCAAGTCGGTTAGGGTACCGGCTCCAGCGGCGTTCGTGTCGGCCAACACGACGTCGACGGTGAGGTCAGGTGCGTGGTCCGCGAGGACTTCGAGGTGTTTATGCGGCGAAAAGCCGTCGGTCTCCCCCGGCTGCGGTGCCAGGTTCAGCACCACCATGCGGCGCGCCGCGGTGGCGCGCAGGGCGGCGGCGAGCTTGGGCACCATCAGGTGCGGGAGCACGCTGGTGAACCAGGAACCCGGGCCGAAGACCACCCAGTCGGCGTTGAGCACCGCCCGTACCGCCTCGGGCACGGCCGGCGGGTCGGCGGGGAGCAGCGAGATGGACCGGACTTCGCCGGGCGTCGTCGCGCACTCCTTCTGGCCGTGCACCGTGGTCACTTGATCAGGGAAATCCGGGTCCGCACCGACTACCTCCGCGACAATGTCCAGTGGCACCGCCGCCATCGGCAGGACGCGACCGCCGGTGCCAAGCAGCCTGCCCACCCAGTCCAGGCCCGCCACCGTGTCGCCGAGCAGTTCCCACAGCGCCACGATCAGCAGGTTCCCGACCGCGTGCCCGTCCAGCTCCCCTGGGGCGGAGCCGGAAAACCTGTGCTGGACCACGCGGCTCCAGGTGGTGCCCCATTCGTCGTCGCGGCATAGGGCGGCCAGAGCCATCCGCAGGTCACCAGGGGGAAGAACGCCGAACTCGCGACGCAATCTGCCGCTAGAACCCCCGTCGTCCGCGACCGTCACGATCGCGGTCAGATCATCGGTCACCGTCCGCAGCGCCGCCAGCGACGCGGCAAGACCGTGCCCGCCCCCGAGGCCGACGACTTTCAGGCTGGGGGGAGCCTTGCCCCCAGGCCCCCCAGTCAAGCCGGCGGGAGCCTTCCCCCCAGACCCCCCAGCCGGCTCCATCCTCACTCCCGTCCTAGATCCCGGTGCACGAGCTGCACGTCCACACCGGAACCAGCGAGCCGCTCGTGCAGCTGCTCGGCCATCGCCACGCTGCGGTGCTTGCCGCCGGTGCACCCGACGGCCAGCACCACGAACCGCTTGCCCTCCCGCTCGAAGCCCGCCAGGGACACGTTCAGCACCGCCATGTACGCGTCGAGGAACGCCGTCGCCGCGGGCTGCGCGAGCACGTAGTCCCGCACCGGGGCGTCTTGCCCGGTCAGCCCGCGCAGCTCGGGAACCCAGTGCGGGTTCGGCAGGAACCGCAGGTCGGCGACAAGGTCCGCGTCCACGGGAAGCCCGTACTTGTAACCGAACGACATGATGGTCAGCCGGGTGGTGCCGGTGCCCGCACCGCCACCGAAGTAGCCGTTCATCCGGCCCCGCAGCTCGTGCACGTTCAGCGACGTGGTGTCGAGCACGATGTCGGAGTCGCCGCGCACGCTGCGCAGCAGTTCGCGCTCGGCCGCGATGCCGTCCACGATGCGCCCGGTGCCCTGCATGGGATGCGGTCGCCTGACGTTCTCGAACCGGCGGACCAGCGCGTCGTCGGACGCCTCGAGGAAGACCACCTGCGGCATGACGCCCTTGGCGCCCAGGTCATCCCCCACTCGTCGTCGCCGCACAGGGCGGCAAGCGCCATCCGCA
>DASXDG010000130.1:0-23982 GCA_036490795.1 Streptosporangiaceae bacterium | reverse complement strand
GCGCGCAGCGGCTCGGTGACGCCGACGCGGAGGCGCTGGTGCTGCAATCGCTGGCGGCCGGCTACTTCCGCTCGCGGCGGTTCACCGACGCGCTGCGCGCCCAGCAGCAGGCGCTCGCCCTGTTCCGGCACATGGGAGACCGGGCCGGTGCGGTGATCGTGCCCGATTCACTGCATTTAATACGCGCGGCCGCCGCGGCACCCGCCTGGACCTGGGAGCCCGCCGGCAGCTGGACCGTGACCTCGACGGATCCGGGGTTGCCCAGGAGCCGGTTGCCCGCCGGGGCCTGGATGTGCAGGACGCCGTTGCCGTAGTCCGCGGTGGTCTGCCCGGCCGCCTTGACGTCGCGACTGCTGGCGGGGTCGGCGGGCAGGACCCCGACGGTGGTGTCGGTCCGGTCAGCGGCGATGAGCTGGATGCGCCCGGCGGGGATGTCGAGGGTGGCGGTGATGGGGGCGGGGGTGTCGTAGGTCTGCATTGTGCGCTCCTGTAGCTTCGGTTGTTTCTAACATTGGAAACGCTACGTTGCATTCGAGGATCATGCAACATATTTGTTGCGTAAATTCTGTGTTTATGCAGTTCACAGCTGTTAAATCGTTGCAATGGCCTTGGTCGTAATGCAACAATGGGCGATCCAACCGTTGCAATGGACTGTGAGTGAACGCTATAGTGACGACATCAAAGGGAACACCGGAGGAGACCGCGATGCCCGGAGGCAGGCTCACCCAGCCCGAACGTCAGCAGATCGCACTGGGCCTGGCCGACGGGCTCGCCTACGCCGAGATCGCCAGACGTGCCGGCCGCCCCACCTCCACGATCACGCGCGAGGTGATGCGGAACGGCGGCCCCACTGCCTACCGTGCCGATCTGGCCCACCGCGCCACCGAACGCCGCACCCGTTCACGCAGGCAGGCCACGCCCCGGGGCCCGCAGGCGCCTGCGCGGGTCGACGGGCGCGACGCCGAGGCCGTGCGCGAGTATGAGGAGACGTTCACCACCGTCCTCATGGCCTCGGGCCTGCCCAAAATGATGGCACGGGTGCTGACCTGCCTTTACACCACCGATGCGGGCACCCTTACCGCGTCCGAACTCGCCCGGCGCCTCCAGGTCAGCCCGGCGTCGGTCTCCAAGGCCATCACGTTCCTCGAAGGCCAGGGCCTGGTCCGGCGGGAACGCGACGAACGCCGTCGTGAACGCTACGTCGTCGACGACGACGTCTGGTACCAGGCCATGGTGGCCAGCGCCCGGTCCAACGCACAGCTCGTCGACACAGCGCGGCAGGGCGTCGCCATCCTCGGCCCCGGCACCCCCGCCGCGACCCGCCTCGAGAACATCGCCCGCTTCCTCGACTTTGTCGGCGAGAGCATCACCCGCGCCGCCGAACAAGCCCGCGACGTCCTCTACAGCAAAGCCGGATCGGCCCGTTAGCGCGAGTTGCCAGGAACGAGTACGACGCGGTATCTGGCGGGCGTGGTCCACGCCTGCTCGACGTCGGCGAGCGGCACGGCGCTGGCGTCCACGTCGAACGTACCAGCGGTGATCTCCTCGGCCAGGGCGGGCAGCTCCGCGAGGTACTCACGCGGGCTCACCGAACCCTGTCCGCTGCCCAGGATGTCCAGTCGCGAGGCGCGCAAGGCGGCCGACGGGATCGCCGCGGTAGCGCCGGCGACGGCACCGATCTGGATCCAGGTGAGCGGCTTGCCCCGGTCGGCGCGGCTGGTCACGATGGCGGTCATCGCGGCGACGGCTGGTTCCCCCCACAGGTAGTCGATCACGACGTCGACGTCGGCGGCGATCTTGGCGTCTTCCAGCGACACGGCGGCGTCGGCGGGCAGGTCGGCTAGCCGCTCCGCGTTGCGTCCGGCGGCGATGATCGCCCCAGCGCCGAGGCGCCTGGCCACCTGGACCGCCATCCGGCCGGCGTTGCCGGTGGCGCCGAGGATGAACACGTCCTGCCCGGCCCGGAACTGCGTCCGCTGGCGTAGCGCTACCCACGAGGACATGGCGGGGTTCATCGCCGCCGCCGCCGCGACCGGATCGGTGCTGGCGGGCAGCACGACGCTGCGCCGGACGTCGATGACCGTCTGCTCGGCCATCGACCCCATCGTGGTGTCCGGCAGGATGAAGTAGCGCACCTGGCCGTCCGGCCCGCGCCCGACGCCGTCGACGCCAGGTACCAGCGGCAGTTCGCTCGTGCTCGTGTAGTGCGACCCGTTGGCCTGCGATCGCACGCGCGGGTGCAGGCCGGCGGCCAGCACATCCACCAGCATCTCGTTCTCGCCGGCCGGCGCGGGTGCTGGGAAGTCCTGGTAGCGGGGCGGTGAGCCAAACGAGGATACAACTGCCGCCTTCATGGGATCCCTCCGTATATAGTTCGTACTACCAACTATATTAGTTGCTAATACAAACTAAATCAACTACGGTGGAGACATGGCGGCCGACGATCAGGAACTCATCGACGCCCTGGTTCAGACGTCCTTCGCCACGATGGCCGTGCTGAACCGGGTGGCGGCGGAGCACGACCTCTCGCTCACCCAGCTGCGGGTGCTCGGCATCCTCATCGACAGGCGGATCAAGATGAGCGAGCTGGCCGACTTCCTCGGCCTGGACAAGTCGACGGTCTCCGGGCTGGTGGACCGCGCCGAGAAACGCGGCCTGATGCGGCGGGCCGCGAATCAGGCCGACGGGCGTGCCGTGGACGTGTTCTTGTCCGAGGCGGGGATGGAGCTGGCCGCGCGCGGGCGGGCCGAGGTCAGGCGATCGCTGTCATCCATGACCGGCACGCTGACCAAGGCCGAGTCACGGCGGCTGACCGTCCTGCTTGAGCAGCTCCTGGCGATGACGGCCAGCAGCGGGATGACACCGCACACGGCCATGCCGGCCCGGGCGCCGTAGTGGTTGGTCGGACGGGCGGAGCTCGCCGCCCTCGGGCCGGGCCGCCGGCTGACGGCGGGCCTCAGGTCTCCAGCTTCACCGTGTCCGACTGGCCGAGCACGTGGCCGCTCGCGTCGTTCGCGACGACGGCGAAGTAAGGCCCGCCGGAGTTCACCGTGATCATCGTCTCGAAGCCGGTGCGGTGCTGCGATCCTGCCTCCTGCAGTTGGGTGGCCGTGCTCCCGGCCAGCACCGCCCAGTTGCTCAGCTCGGTCGCCCCGTTCCAGCTCGCGTACACGACCGAGCCGCCCGCCTGGTTCACCCGCGCCGCCGCGGCGGGCTTGTCGGTGGGGTGACCGGTCCAGCTCGCGGTGAACGCCCGGTAGGACTGGTCTCCGACCGGGAACTGCCCGTCCAGCAGCACCGTCCCGTTTTCCGCGAACTCGGTGAAGTAGGGCAGGTTGCCCCAGCCGACCAGGACCCGGTTGCCGGCCAGCAGCTGCATGCTGCCCTGGTTGGCGGCCAGTAGCTTCGCCGGATGGGTGTAGCTGCGGCTCAGCGTCGCGCGCATGGCCTTGGTGTCCAGGTCGAGCAGGATGGCGCGGGACTGCTTCTCCTTCTGCGGCGACGCGGCGTCGTCGAACACGGACAGGGTCGTTTCCCCGTGCGGGCGGGCGTGATGCTGCCACCAGAACGTGGCGCCCGAGCCCATCTCGAAGCTTGACCGCTTACCGCCGAGCCGCCATTGCACCGCGCCGCCCGGCCGGGCGACCTTGTAGACGGTGCAGGTATTGCGCGCCGAGATGATCAGGTCACCGTCGGGCGCCACCGCGATCGAGTTGATGTGGAAGTAGTCGAACGGCTGTTTCGCGGTGCCGCCCGAGAACGCGGCGTAGCTGTCCGTAACAGGTACGTGGTCGAGGCTGTTCCACTCGAAGAGCACCTTGCCGGTCGCGATGTCGATCTCCAGGATCGAGCCGGTCAGCGCCACTGCCTTGGCCGGACCGCCGAGGGCGGACAGGTCGGCGGGGCGTTGCCTGACCGCGGTGATCAGCGCCGTGTCCTGCGGGCTGATCACGAACTCATGCAGGTCGGCCGGCATGCCGTCGCCTCCGTCGAGGGTGGCGATCGGCTGGTACGAGGTGTTAGCGATGATCGCCTTGCCGTAACCGACGCCTGCCTCTACCTTCCCCTCCCACCAGGTCAGCACCGGCTGGCCTCGGTACGTCTGCACCTGCAGGTCCATCCGTCCCATGCCCTTGCTGGCGGGGAACCCGGTGTTCGGGGAGTACCAGGCGATGTTGCCGTACCGGTCCATGATCATCAGCCCCGGCGTACCCGGCCCGGTCTGCGGGTAGCCGGCCGGTGCGAGGATGAAGTACGGCGGGTCCCCGGCCTGCGGGCCGGCGTGACGGGAGACGGCGATGGCGGGCGGGGTGAGATCGGGGCGGCTCACGAAGTGCAGTACGCCGCGGGTGTCGTCCGGCGTGGCGGGCGCCGCTGCCAGCGCGGTGCTCGCCACCGCGTCGTGCGGCCACGCGTACCCGCCTATGCCCGCCAGCGTCAGGCCGCCCGCCCCGATGACGGATATCCCGCCATAGCGCATGAGGTCCCGGCGGGACAGTCCCTCGCCTTTCATCTGCCACCTCCGTCAGAGCTTTAGACCAGATTGGCCGGTATGCCTTAAAGGAGCAGCAAGAAATCTGCCAGCTAGCCGAGAGGAGTCGCAGAGTTCACTGAGCGCCGGGTAGGTGTCAACTAACGGAAAGGGGATGAAGTTTCGTGCGAGTCGTCATCGTAGGTGCGGGTCTGGCGGGGCTGGCTTCGGCGGCCGCCCTGAGCAGGTCGGGTCACGAGGTGCGGATTTTCGAACAAGCTGACGAATTGCGGGCTAGCGGCCTGGCGATCAACCTGTGGTCGAACGCGACGTCGCTGTTGCCTGCGTTCGGCATCGCGGCCAGCCGGGTTCCCGGTGAGCCGTTCTCGCGGATGGTGTTCCGCGCCTCCGGGCGCGAGGTCGCGTCCATGCCGCTGCCCGCCAGGGGCCTGCCGCACGTGAACGTCGAGCGGGCCGAACTGCTGATGGCCCTGGCCGGCGTCCTGCCCAGCGACGCGATCGTCTTCGGTACCCGCTGCGTCGACGCGGGGGAACTGGCCGCCGAATATGACCTGGTCGTCGTCGCGGACGGGGCCAACTCGGCTCTCCGCACGGCCGTGACCGAGCAGCCGGCGCAGCGCCGGAGCTGGATGCTGTGGCAGGCATGCGTGACCGCCGCGGTTCCCGAGATACCGGCCGGTGCCTGCGCGGGCGTGGTCAGGTCCGGGTTCTTCAGCGGCGTCTACCATCTGCCGGGAGGCCGGGCCACCTGGTTCGCCGAACAGCCAGGACGGGCACCGGGGCGCAGTTGCTCCGCGAGCTGGCCGGCGACGAGGATCCCGTGCTCCGCGAACTCGCTCAGGCCACCCCGGCGGAATCCTGGATCGAGTGGCGTTCGGAGGACATGCTGCCGCCGCGCGTGCTGCACCGCGGCAACATCGTCCTGGCCGGCGACGCGGCGCACGCGATGCTGCCCACGGTCGGGCAGGGCGCGTGCCAGGCCCTCGAGGACGCCGCCGTGCTCGCCAGCGCGGTCGTCGCCGAATCCGGCATCGAACAGGCGCTGCGGCGTTATGAATCCGAACGCGTCCCCAGGGTGCGCCGGGTGGTCGGCCTGGCCCGGGCGGGCGCCCGCGGCAGGCAGTCAAGCCGCGCGAGCCGTCTCATGCCGGCCACGATGACCGCCCGGATGATGGCCCTGTCCGGCGGCCCGGTGCTGCGCCGCGTGACCCGCCCCCGCATCACGGTGACCGGCCTCCCGCTGGCCACGGATTAGTGGTTGAGACGCGCATCGCGCGCGTGGCGTCGCGCGGGCATCTGCGCGGAAGACGCGGGCATCTGCGCGGAAGAAGAGTGCAACGCGGTAATAAATGCTGCTGTGAGCAGGTATTTCTTCCGTGCTGGCCTTAATTGCCGCATTGATGCCAACACCGGGTACGTCCACGCGCGCGCTGAGCTCGCCGGCCAGGGCGACAATCCCGGTGGTCATAACAAAAGTGGTACGTGTGCCCGGTTCGGCTAGTGTCGGCCTGAAGTCAAGGCGTCAAGCGAAGGAGTGCCACGGATGCGGCTGAGTGCGCGTAACCAGATCCCGGCCCGGATCACCGGCATCAACTCCGGTGAGGCCATCGCCAATGTCGAGCTCGACGCGGACGGCGTCCGCCTGGTCGCCTCGATCACGGTCGAGGCCGTGGAGCAGCTGGGCCTGACCGTCGGCGGTCAGGTGACCGCCATCATCAAGGCCTCCGACGTGATCGTCGCGGCCGACTAGCCGAGCCCGTGCTGCCCGCTGGTCGCGGGCAGCACGGAACCGCCCGGCTACGCGGCAACGGCCTAAGTAACCGTGCCGATGCTCGCCGTACTCGCCCGCAGGTCGCGCAGCGCTGCGTGTGCGATCTCGGCGTACTGCTGCTCGTTTCCCGGCTCCGCCCAGCGTTTGTAGGCGGTGCTGAAGGCGAGGACGCCCACCTGGGCGGCCAGGCTCGCGGTCGTCTCGTCGGTGCCGCGCGCGCGGAGGGCGCCGGCGATGACGCCGGCGAGGCGAGCACGCTTGAGCAGCTCCCTTTCCTCCAGTTCGCTGTTCGCCGCGACCACCGCCCGGCGTTGCGGGGCGAGATCGTGCCGGTCCGGAGTGAACGCGACGGCGACGGCATCCAGCGCCGCGGTGAGGCAGTCGGCGATGGATGCCGACGGCGGGGCGGCCGCTATCGCGTCGCTGAACAGCCCGGCCAGCATGTCCTGCCCGCCGAAGAGCACCTCGCGCTTGTCGGCGAAGTGCCGGAAGAACGTGCTTTTGGTCAGCCCGGCCCGGTCCGCTATCTCGGTGACGGTGGTGGCGTCGAAGCCGCGCTCGGTGAACAGCGCCAGCGCGGCGCGCTCGAGGCGCTCCCGCGCGTTCGGTTCCCATCGGGCCATGCAGGCATAGTAGGTGATGGCACCAAGTCCCATCACTTTGCTATAGTGATGGGACTAAGTCTTATCACTAGTCGGGGGAGTCTCCCATGCGCGTTTTCGTCACCGGTGCCTCTGGTCACATCGCCTCGGCCGTCGTCCCCGAACTGGTCGCGGCCGGACACGAGGTCACCGGCCTGGCCCGGTCGGACGCGGCCGCGGCGGCCGTCGAGAAGCTCGGCGCCACGGTGCACCGGGGCGACCTTGGCGATTTCGACGGGCTGGCCGGCGCGGCGGCCGGCTCGGACGGCGTCATCCACCTCGCGTTCGACCATGCTCAGATGCGCTCAGGGAACATGGCCGGCGCGGTCGACGCCGATATCGCCCTCGTGCGGGCGCTTGGCGATGCGCTCGCGGGTACCGGCAAGCCGCTGGTCGCGGCGTCGGGCACGCTCATCGTCGCGAACCTTGGGCGGCCGGGCACGGAAGAGGACGAGGGGGCATCCGGCGGCCGGGGCGACAACGAGCGGGCGGTGGTCGCCCTCGCGGACCGTGGCGTCCGGTCATCGGTGGTGCGCATCCCGCCCGTCACGCACAGCGCGCTGGACCGGCACGGCTTCGCCAGGGTGCTGATCGCGATCGCGAAGGACAAGGGTGTGGCCGGCTATCCGGGAGACGGAGCCGGCCGCTGGCCCGCCGGGCACACACTCGATGTCGGGCACCTGTTCTGCCTGGCGCTGGAGAAGGCGCCGGCCGGTACCCGGTGGCACGCGGCCGGCGACGAGGGCATCGCGCAGCGCGAGATCGCGCAGAGCATCGGCGACCACCTCGGCGTGCCCGCCGCGAGCATCCCCGCCGGCCAGATGCGGGAGCACTTCGGGTTCCTCGCCATGCTGCTCGCCCTCGACAACCCGGTGTCCACCCTCACCACCCGCCGCGCCCTCGGCTGGGAACCAGTCCGTCCCGGCCTCCTAGCCGACTTCGACGAAGCCGGCTACTTCACCCCCGCCACCTGACGCGCTTACCGCCGGCGCCGGCGCCGGCGTGCGCGCCGACGCCGGCGTGCGCGCCGACGCCGGCGTGGGCCATCAGCTAGCGCCGGTCCGCCACCTGCACGGGCGCGCGGTACGGACGTGGAGCGCGGCCATAACGGCGCAAAGTGGACTCCGTTGTCGAGACTCTGAATATCGTGCGCGTGAGCGTCCGGGAAACCGGAACGCCACGCGCACGATGATGCCGGCCGCGCGGCTGGCGCACGTTTTGTCACCATTTGCGCCCCCAGGGGCACCCGGGGCGCCCAAGTGCGCGCCCGGAGGTGGGCGGAGCGCCCGAAGTCGGGCGGGGGTGGCCGGAGGTCCGGGGGTACGGGCGGGGCGGCGGAGGCTGACCAGCGGAGTAGCGGGAACCGTGCCGGCACGTAATAGAGTCGGGATCGTGGGCTCTTACAACGACAGCGCGGGTACGTCGTCTTTTACCGGATACCTATCGTCACACGCCCCAGACCTGCTGCCGGGCTTCCTCCAGCCAGGTCCGGAGGCCGTCCGAGGCGGCAGCGCAGCCGCGGGCAGTGCAGCCGCGGGCAGCGCGCGCCCGCTCGAACTGGACCACGGCACCACGATCGTGGCGGCTACCTACGCCGATGGCGTGGTCGTGGCCGGTGACCGCCGGGCGACGATGGGGAGCATGATCGCCAAGCGGGATGTCCGCAAGGTGTTCCGCACCGACGAGTACTCCGTGGCCGGCGTGGCCGGCACGTGGAGCCTGGCCGTGTCGCTGATGCGGCTGTTCCAGGTGGAACTCGAGCATTACGAGAAGCTTGAGGGGCAGTCGCTGTCGCTGGTCGGCAAGGCCAGCCGGCTGGCCGTGATGGTCAAGGGGAATCTCGGCGCCGCGATGCAAGGACTGGTCGTGGTGCCGTTGTTCGCGGGCTATGACCAGGACGCGGGGAAGGGCCGGATCTTCAGCTACGACCCGTTTGGCGGCCCGTACGAAGAGAGCCGTTTCTATTCGATCGGCTCGGGATCGATCTTCGCCAGGGGCTCGCTGAAGAAGCTCTACACCGATGACATGCCTGCCAGCGACGTGATTCTCGCCTGCGTGCACGCGCTCTACGACGCCGCGGACGACGACTCGGCCACCGGCGGCCCCGACCTGGCCAGGCGGCTCTTCCCGATGATCGCCACCGTGACCGCCGATGGCTTCTCGTGGATCAGCGACGAGGAATCCGAGCGGTATGCGCGCGAGGTGGTCGAGCAGCGTCTGCACTCACCGGACGGCCCGGAGGCTCCCCTTGGCGGGGGAGCCTCCTAGGCGGTCCCTACACGCTGCCGAAGCCCGCGACGGTCTCCGGGTGCCAGGTGCTTGTGCCGTTGGCGGCCCAGTAGAACATCAGCCGGCCGCCATTGCCTGCGGCGCTGATGTTGGCGTAGTTGCCGTTGGCCGTGATCGACGGCACCGAGAACGTTGAGTAAGCGCCGCGGACGTTTTCCGCGTGCCAGGTGCCGGTGCCGTAGCTGGCCCAGAAGAACGACAGGTAGTTCCGCGTCCCCTGGGCGGCGATGGTCGCCGCGCCGTTGTTCGCGACCAGCGACGCGCCCTGGTAGGCGGTGCCGTGGCCGGACACGGTCTCGGCGGCCCAGGTGCCCGAGCCGTTGTATGCCCAGTAGAACATCACCGTGCCCCGGGCGGAGATCGCGGCGATGTTGACCGCGTTGCCCGTCGCGATCATCGACGGCGCCGCGTCGCTGACATCGCGGGCCACGGCTTCGGCATGCCAGGTCCCCGTGCCGTAGGTGGCCCAGTAGAACATGAGCGTGTCATCGGCTTCGACGGCGCTGATGTTGGCAGCGCTGCCGTTGATCGTCATCGACGGGGCGGAGAAGGTGGTACCCGCTCCGGCGACCGTCTCAAGATGCCAGGTGGCCGTGCCGACGTAAGCCCAGTAGAACGACAGTGAGTGGTGCGGTCCCTCGACCGCGATGTTCACCACGTTGCCGTTGGCCGCGATCGATGGCGCGGAGTACGCGCTGCCGTATCCGCCGATCGTTTCCTCGTGCCAGGTCGAGGTGCCGTTCACGGCCCAGTAGAACAGCAGCGAGTGGCCAGGGCCTTCGGCCACGATGTTGACGCTGTTGCCGTCCACCGCCATGGACGGAGCCGAGACAGTGCTGCCCGGGCCGGCGACGGTTTCCCGGTTCCAGGTGGGAGTGCCGTTGGCGGCCCAGTAGAACCGCAGCGAGTTCGCCGGGCCCCTGACGGCGATGTTGACCGAGTTGTGGTTGGCCGTCATCGACGGGCCAGGGTCGGCTAGCGCCGGCGTCGCCGTGCCCGCGATGATCAGCGTCCCGGCGATCGCCACGGCGGCCAGCGGCCGGCCGAGGAATTGAATCCCGCTCATGAGTGTCCCCTTGGATCGTGCGGTGTTATGCGGTCGTGGCGACGCTGTCCGCGGCCTCGAGGTCCTTGAAGAAGCGGCGGTGCACCCGCAGCGTCTCGGTCCCGGCCGGGATCTTGTGCCACATGCCGGTGCCCGGGCCGAGCCGGGCAGAACGCGGCAACTCGGTGACTACGCCGCGGGCGGTCTTCATGCTGACCTTGCCCGCGTCCAGGACGACGATCCGGTCGGGTGTGACGGCGAGGATCCGGTAGTGGTTGAAGCCGAGGAACACGAACACGCCGGTTATCGCGGCCAGCCACTGGCTGGCGGTCTGGGCGCCGATCACGGCCTGGATCGGCTCGCCGGGCCGGAGGAACTGTGCTGCCGAACTGCGCATGGTGTCGCGGAGCGCCATGAGATGACTCCTTCTTCTGGGTGACCTGCGGATTACATGAAGAAGGCGGTCCATGCCGTGCCGTCCCGTTCCATGTGCCGGGCACGGGCAGCGGGGTCAGCTGGGCCAGTACGAGCAGCGCGTCCCGGTGCGGATGGACTGCCGGAGGTGCTCGCCGATCACCGGATCGGCGGCGGTGACCCGGGCGATCGCGCGCCTGATGGCCTTGCCCGCCGCGACCCTGGCCCGTTCAGTGCCGTCAGGGAACGAGCGCGGGCGCCCGCCGAGTCCCGCCGCGCCGGCCAGCTGAGCGACCAGCCATTCCCGTTCGGTCGCGGCCGTGCGTTCGGCGTCGCTGCCGGGCGCCAGCGTGCCGAGTTCTTCCTCCAGGCGGCGTAGCCTGGCGCGGTAGCTGGCGATCGCCTCGGCGTCGAGCACGTACTGGCTGACCTCATCGTGTCCGGTCATGGTCGCCACGCCAGCGACCAGGTCGGCGGCGGCGATTTCCTGTCTCGGGTTGCCGATCAGCACGGCTAGGTGCAGCATCCCGATGCTGTTCTCGACTGCCACGCCGCGCCCCGCCAGGCCGAGCCGCCAGCCGCGACCTGCTCGTTCACAGGTCGCGGACGCGGTGCCGCCGCTTCCGCCGGCGGGCAGCGTGACGCCGAGCGTCGCCGCGTCGGCCCGCGCGGTGTCCAGTTGCCGCCGCGCGTACGCCCCGTCGTCCGGGTGGCCGCGGAGCAGGCGGGCACGGGCGAGCCGCTGCCGGGAGAAGGCGAGTGCCGGCCAGTGCGGCAGCGCGAGGTTGTGCCGAACGGCGGAGGTCAGGTGGTGCACGGCCTGGTCTAGCCGCCGCATGGTCAGCGCGGCGATACCAAGCGCCTGGTGCGTGGATCCGAAGCAGGTGACGCCAAGGCCGCCGACCAGCGGCAGGTCCGCGTACGGCAGCAGCAGCCCGTACACCTCGTCGGCCGTCTCGGCGTCGTCAAGCAGGTACGCGGCCTCCGCGATGCCGTTCATCGTGACCAGCCAGCTGCTGCCGCGCGGCAGCGTGGTCAGGTCCTGGCCGCGCAGCGCGGCGAGTCCGCTGGCCGCCGCGGGGCGGTCGCCGTGCAACGCTGCCGCCACGGCGAGCGCGACGAGGGTCGAGTTGTCGACCGCGCTGAGCGCGGAGGAGTGCACCCCGTCATACAGCATCGGCAGCAGCTCGGGGAGCCTGCCCTGATACCAGCGGATGGTGACCAGCTGCGCGCCCGGCCACCACTCCGCGTCGATGTCGCCGGCGGCCGCGCCGCTGGTCGCGCAGATGGCCGCCAGCGACTCGGCCTCATCGAGACGGCCGGCCCGGATCGCGAGCATCACGTCGATGGCGCTGATCACGAACCCAGCCGCCGGATGATCGCGCTCTCGCAGCTCACCGCGCAGTTCACCGAGCAGGCGTCCGGCGTGCAAGTCGCCGGCGGCGTAGGCGTCCGCCGTCTGCCACAGCAGTCCCATCACTTTGTCGCTGCGCCGCTCGGTGCGGAAGCTGACCCTGATCAGCTCGGCCGCTAGCTCGCGGCGCAGCGTCAGTTCGTCGGGTCTGAGCAGGCAGTGGTGGGCCAGGCTCAGCGCCTCGGCGAGGGCCACCGGATCCTGCGCCGCTCTGGCTTCGGCCAGCACGGCCAGCGTCGCCGCATGCGTGCCCTGCCGGTAGTCGGCCTCCGCCGCCAGCCGTGACCTGATCCGCAATGCCAGCGACGACTGCTCGCCGAGCAAGGACAGCGCGTGCTGGAGCCGTGTCTGCAGCATCGCCGCGCCGGCGAACGTCCGGCGCTCGCTGACCCACAGGCCGGCCAGGCCAAGCACGGCCAGGGCCATGGCCTCCGGCTCGCCGGCCAGCTCGGCCAGTTCGTAGGCGCGCTCAAAGCACTCTCGGCTTACCCGAAGGTCACCGGAGCCGTTCAGCGCGCGCTCACCGCGCGCGAGACAGACCTGGAGCTCATCGGGCAGGCCGGTTACCTCTTCCAGCCGGCGCGTAGCTGAGCCCCCGCCGACGGCACCCGCCATGCACAAAATGTAGTAGCCGGCACATCTCACGTCGAGTGCACGGAAATGCCTAGCGAGAAAATGGTGTTGCGATCTTGCGTCGAAAGGGGGAATCGTGGCATCACTTGATAGCCAAGTAATTCTTGTGACCGGTGCGACGGATGGGATGGGCCGGGCGCTGGCCGCTGAACTCGTCCGGGCTGGCGCCACCGTGCTGGTGCACGGGCGTGATCCGCGCCGGATCGCGGACACCGTCGCGGAACTCGGCGATACGCGGGTGCGGTCCTACCAGGGCGACCTCGCTGACCTCGGGCAGGTGCGCGCGCTGGCGGAGCAGGTGGCCGGGGCGGAGCCGCGGCTCGACGTGCTCGTCAACAACGCGGGCATCGGCGGCTCGGTGCCCGGCGGTGGCGTACGGCAGGAGAGCGCGGACGGCTACGAGCTGCGGTTCGCGGTGAATTACCTGGCCGGGTTCGCGCTCACCCGGCAGTTGCTGCCTTTGCTGACCGCGTCCGCGCCGTCCCGGGTGGTCAACGTCAGTTCCGCGGGCCAGCAGGCGATCGACTTCGGTGACGTGATGCTGACCTCGGGATATGACGGCACCCGGGCCTACTGCCAGAGCAAGCTGGCGCAGATACTGTTCACCGTCGATCTTGCCGGGCAACTCGACGGCTCCGGCGTCACCGTCAACGCGCTGCACCCGGCGACGTTCATGCCCACCAAGATCGTGCCGTCGCCGTTCAGCACGATCGCCGAGGGTGTCGAGGCGACGATGCACCTGATCGTGGAGCCGGTGGGGTCGGGTCACTACTACAACGGGCTGCGTGAGACGCGGGCCGACCGGCAGGCCTACGACGTCTCGGCCCGGCGGCGACTGCGCGAACTGTCCGAGAAGCTGACCGGCCTTGCGCCGCTCCCGGCTAGCTGACCGGGGTGATGATCAAATCGGGCAGGACGTACCGGCCGGGCTGGAAGCCGTGTTCCTTGAGCGTGGCCCAAATCCGGCGCAGGTGGTCCGGTGTCGATCAGCACCGCCCGGTCCGCCCCGAAGAGCAGGAACATGAACGGGGCCTCGTAGTGGACCGCCATGTTCTGCCGCAGGATGTAGGTGTGCTCATCGCCGGCGTGTACCTGGATGTCGGGGTCGGTGTTGTACTTGGCGGCCGCCGAGCCGTGAATCCACGCGACGTCCAGGTCCACCGCCGCGCCCCCGTCGGGGAAGCCGATCCCGCTGCTCATCCGCACCCTCCTCGTCTGGTGTCCGTGGGGCCATTGTGCACCCTTGTGCTACACGTGCGGCGCCTGATTTGTCCCGGTATGGCATCCGGGCGGGCTGCGACAACGTGGAGGATTGCCCCTTCGTGTCCGATTACCCCTCGTTTTCGGGGGTCAGTCTTCCACGTAAGGGCAACCCCCCACGTTAGTGCGCTCGCCCAGTGACCTCATAACAGCAGTGGTGCTTCGGCCGGGCCAGTGGTACGCGCACGTGGTACGCGCGCACGCCCGCGAGCCGGGGCGCCGGCGCTTGGCGGGCTGACGTTGGCCGCGTTCCCGGGCTAGGGCAGGATAGGGACATGACATCCGGGCCAGAGCCAGAACACCTCGACAGCCGCCACCGGGACACGCTGCGCCAGATCTTCGAGCATCCGGCGAGCCACAACATCGAGTGGCACTCGGTGCTGTCGCTGCTGGAAACGGTCGGCACGGTCAGCACGCGCCATGACGGCAAGGTCTCGGTCAAGCTCGGGTCAGAGCTTGAGTTCCTCGACCCGCCCAAGGGCAAGGACATCGACGCCCAGCTCGTCGTCGACCTGCGCCGGATGCTGGGCAACGCGGGGTACAAGCCGTAACCAGCGAGGCCGTACCGTCAGTACGAGCGGCCGAAGATGATCCGCTTGCCGTAGGCGGACGGTGCGTCGCAGCGGACGCACCGGCCTTCGGCCGGCTCGCCGTCGGCGGGGATGACCCGTGGCGTGGCCGAGGTCGCGGCCTTGATCTCGTCCTCGCACTCGGCCTGGCCGCAGTGGAAGGCGACCGCCCAGCCGGTCTTGACCGCCTCAGTGAACTCCTCCCACGTATTCACCGTGGCCGTGTGCGAGTCGCGGAATTCGGTCGCTCGCAGCAGCAGCATGTCCTGGAACGCGGACAGTTCGGTGGCCAGCCGGTCCGGCGCCGAATCCAGCGCGACCGGCGTCTTGCCGCCGCCTAGCCGCAGCGACATCAGCGCGGTGCCCTCAGCCAGGTCGCGCGGGCCGAGTTCCAGGCGGACCGGCACGCCGCGCATCTCCCAGTCGTTGAACTTGTAGCCAGGCGACAGCTGCTGCCGGGTGTCGACGTGGGTCCTGATACCAGCCCGGTTCAGCCGCGCGGCCAGCTCGTTCGCGGGCGGAAGCACATCACCGGCCTGGTCGCCGCGCCCGATCGGAACGATCACCACCTGATACGGCGCGAGCGCCGGCGGCAGCACGAGGCCCTTGTCGTCGCCGTGGGTCATGATTACCCCGCCGACCATCCGGGCGCTCATTCCCCAGGACGTGGTGTGGCACAAGCGCTGTTCTCCGCTCTCAGCGGTGTACTGGATGCCGAACGCCCTGGCGAAGTTCTCGCCCATGAAGTGCGAGGTCCCCGACTGCAGCGCCCGGCCGTCGCGCATCATCGCCTCGACGGTGAAGGTGCGCTGCGCACCGGCGAAGCGTTCGCCCGCCGTCTTCTCGCCCTCGATGACCGGCATAGCGGCGAGGTCCCTGGCCACGTGCGAGTACAGGTTGAGCCCGAGCAGGGTCTCGGCCATCGCGTCCGCCTCGTCGGCGTGCGCGGTGTGGCCCTCCTGCCAGAGGAACTCGGTGGTGCGCAGGAACATGCGAGGCCGCAGTTCCCAGCGAACCACGTTGGCCCACTGGTTCAGCAGCATCGGCAGGTCGCGGTGCGAGCTGATCCACTTCGCCATCATCTCGCCGATGACCGTCTCCGAGGTCGGCCGCACGACCAGCGGTTCCTCGAGCTCCTTGCCGCCGGCATGGGTGACCACGGCCAGCTCGGGGGCGAAGCCCGCCACGTGCTCGGCCTCGCGCCGCAGGTAGCTTTCCGGTATGAGCAGCGGGAAGTAGGCGTTGAGGTGGCCGGTTTCCTTGATCCGCCGGTCCAGGTCGGACTGCAGCAGCTCCCAGATCCGGTAGCCGTACGGCCGGATCACCATGGTGCCGCGCACCGGGCCACGGTCGACCAGTTCCGCCTTGACGACGATCTCGTTGTACCAGGCGGAGAAGTCTTCGCTCTGCGGGGTCACTCCGCGTTCGTCGCGTGCCACAGGCAGAGGCTACGACATCGCTCCGTCCGGTCGCACGTGGTTATTGACCGGCCCGGAGGGCGAAGATTAACGCGGTATTTAACCCCAATGCGGTAAATAACCTTGCTGTGAGCAGGTATTTCTTCCGCGTAGGAGTAAGGTTCCGCGTTGTTTCGCGGCTAACGGGACGAGTTCATCATGCTGAGCACTGAGGAACAGGCGGTCGTCCAGACCGTCGCCGACTGGGTCGACCATCAGGTCAGGCCCGTCGTCAGGGAACTGGAGCACGCCGGCACCTATCCGGAAGAGCTCATCGAGCAGATGAAGCGGATGGGCGTCTACGGGCTGGTCATTCCGGAACCGTGGGGCGAGGCGCCGGTCTCCATGCCCTGTTACGCGCTGGTCACCGCCGAACTCTCCCGCGGCTGGATGAGCCTGGCCGGCGCGATGGGCGGGCACACCGTGGTGGCCAAGCTGCTGCTGGCGTTCGGCACGCGTGAGCAGCAGGACAGGTACCTGCCGGGGATGGCCACCGGGGAGATCCGCGCGACAATGGCCCTGACCGAGCCAGGTGGCGGTTCCGACCTGCAGGCGATGCAGACGATGGCCCGCGGCGACGGCGTTAGTTATGTCATAAACGGGGTTAAGACCTGGATCAGCAATGCGCGCAGGTCGCAGCTGATCGCGCTGCTGTGCAAGACCGACCCGGACGCACGGCCCAGGCACAAGGGGATCTCCGTACTGCTGGTGGAGCACGGTCCGGGCCTGACCGTCGCAAAGGACCTGCCCAAGCTCGGCTACAAGGGCGTTGAGGCCTGCGAGCTGCTGTTCGAGGACTGCCGGGTACCGGCCGGCGCGGTGCTCGGCGGGGTGCAGGGGCAGGGGTTCACGCAGATGATGAAGGGCCTGGAGACCGGGCGGATCCAGGTCGCCTCCCGCGCGCTCGGGGTGGCCAGGGCCGCGTTCGATGACGCGCTGCGGTACAGCCAGGAGCGGGAGGCCTTCGGGCAGCCGATCTGGAAGCACCAGGCGGTGGGCGGTTACCTGGCCGACATGGCCACGAAGATCACCGCGGCCAGGCAGCTCATCCTGCACGCGGCCGACCGGTTCGAGTCAGGCGAGCGGTGTGACATGGAGGCCGGCATGGCCAAGCTGTTCGCGTCCGAGATCGCCATGCAGGTGGCGCTGGACGCGGTACGGATCCACGGCGGCTACGGCTACTCGACCGAGTACGACGTCGAGCGGTACTTCCGCGACGCCCCGCTGATGATCGTCGGCGAGGGGACCAACGAGATCCAGCGTAACGTCATCGCCGCCCAGCTCATCAGCCGCGGCGGCCTCGGCTAGCACGAGCTGACCCGGCGGCCGGCGAGCAGGGGGCGGTCCGGGTTAGCAGCCGGGTGCCGGGTAGAGGAGACGGACAAGAACAGGGGTGGTGACTGTGAGCGGCGCGGGCCTGATCAAGATCATCTACAAGCCGGTGAGCATGGTGGTCAGCGTCCTGGGCGGGATGCTGGCCGGGATGATCTGCAAGCGGCTATGGAAGCTCGCGGCAGGCGAGCAGGAGGTACCGACGGCGACCGACGCCCAGCAGAGCTGGGCCGTCGTGCTGGCCGCCGCTGCCGCGGAGGGAGCGGTATTCGGGCTGGTCAAGGCCGCGACGGACCGGGGCGCCGCGACGGGTGTCCGGATGCTGACCGGTGTGTGGCCGAAAGGACAGGAACCGGCAGAAGATGCTTGAGCGGTGGTTTGCCCGCCGGTGAGCGGGTAGTTCGCGGCGCATGCCCGAATCCGCAGGTCCGCTCGCTGGCGAGCCGCGCGAGCGACGTCCAGAGCGGCGCCTGTCGCCGGCCGCCAGGGCAGGCTCCTGGCTGACCTGGTGGGTGCTGCTGATGTCGTTGTGGATAATGCTCGACGATTCCGTCGCCACCGATGAGCTGCTTGCCGGGGCGGGAGTGGCTGTGCTAGCGGCCACGTTCGCCGAGCTGATCAGCTACCAGGCGGCGACGCGGTTCCGGCCGAGGTTCGAGTGGCTGGCCGCGACGATGCGCCTGCCCGGCCAGGTGGCGGGCGACATGGTGATCCTCTACCGCGCGCTGTGGCGCGCGCTGGCCCACGGCGAGCAGCCTGCCAGCGGGTTCGTGACCGAGCCGGTCCGGTTCGGCGACGACACGGCGGAAGGCGCGACCCGCAGGGCCCTGCTGATCGGCGCGCGGAGCCTGGCGCCGAACGCCTTCGCGCTCGGCATCGACTCCGGTACGGACACGATGGTGCTGCATGAGCTGGTCCAGCGGAAACGGGGGAGCTGAGCATGGTGCTTGGTTTCGCGGCGGCGGCGATCGCGATGCTCATCGCGCTGATCCCGGCCGGCATCGTGGTGTACCGGGGTGACCTTGCCTCGGCCGTGGTCGGCTACGAGTTCATCAGCGCCGTCATCGTCATGGTGCTGGTGCTGCTCGCGCAGGCCTTCCAGCGACCGAGCCTGTTCGAACTGCCGGTGCTGCTCGCCCTGCTCATGTACGGCAGCGGGCTGGTGTTCGTCCGGGCCATGGAACGCTGGCTGTGATCGTCAGGGACGTCTTCTCCGACGTGCTGCTCGGGGCGGCCGTGCTCGTCGTACTGGGCGCCTCGCTTGGCGTGCTGCTGATGCGGGACGCTTACCAGAAGCTGCATTTCGTCACGCCCGCCGCGCTGGTCGCGCCGTTCCTGGTCGCGCTGGCGGTCCTGGTGCAGATGGGCTGGTACGAGAACACCGGCGAGACCTGCCTGGCGCTGTTCTTCATGGTGATCGCAGGGCCATACCTGTCGCATGCCACCATGCGCGCCATCCGGGTGCGGGAGACCGGGGACTGGCGGCCGGGCAAGCGGGACGGGGCGCCGGCCGGGGAGAAGGAACAGTGATCGCCCTGGCCGCGGCGCATACGCCGTACACCGTGCCGGTGGTCATGATGGACGTGCTGCAGGTGACCATCCTGGTGCTGGTCGCCGCCGGGGCGACCGGGGTGGTGCTGACCCGGCAGCCGGTCAGGCAAGTGGTGGCGCTGAGCGTGTACGGACTGCTGCTCGCGGTGCTTTTCCTCGCGTTCCAGGCGCCCGACGTCACGCTGTCCGAGCTCACCGTCGGTGCCGTCGCCCTGCCGGCCATCTTGCTGCTGGCGCTGGCCAAGATGCGAAAGCGCGAAGAATGACGCCGGCCACGCGCCGCTGGGTCTTCCTGGTCGCGGGCGCCGGCCTGGCGGCCTTCTATCTGTGGGGGCTGACCGGGCTACCCGGGTTCGGCAGCTATCCGGGTCCTTACGGTCCCACGATCTTGCGCCTCGCGGTGGCACAGACGCACGCGACCGGCGTCGTCTCCGCGGTGAACTTCGAGTACCGCGGTTTCGACACGGTGGGCGAGGAATTCATCTTGTTCGCGGCCGCGGCGGGTATCTCGGTCGTGCTCCGGCACCTGCGCGGCGAACGCGACCGGTCCGCCGTCGACGAGGCCGCCGATCGCGACGTGCCGGCCACCAGCGGCGCGGTGCGCATGGTGGCGCTGCTGCTCGCCGGGCCGGTGATCGTGGCGGGCTGGTGGCTGGCCTCGCACGCGCAAGCCAATCCGTCCGGCGGCTTCCAGGGCGGTGTGGTAATCGCCACCGCGTTCGTGCTGCTCTACCTCGCCGGGGAGTTCCTGGTCTTCAAGCGGGTCAGCCCGGTCGCGCTCGTCGAGGTGGTGGAGGCGGTGGGCGCCGCCGGTTTCGTGGCGACAGGACTCACCGCCGTGCTGCTCGGCATGCCGTACCTGAAGAACTTCCTGCCGCTCGGGCAGTACCCGGGCGCGGTCAGCTCGTCCGGGACGATCGCCCTGATCAGCTTCTTCGTCGGGCTCGAGGTGGCGGCCGCGTTCATCTTGATTGTGGGGGAACTGCTGGAACAGACACTGCTGGTCAGGCGGGAGGATACGTGATGTCGGTGTTCCCGTTCGTGGTCGTGGCCTGGATCCTGGGCGTGGGCTTGTACGGCATCGTGACCAGCAGGCACCTGGTGCACCAGATCGTCTGCCTGATCGTGGTGCAGTCCTCGACGTACGTGCTGCTGCTCGGCGCCGGTTACGTAAGCGGCGCGGTCGCGCCGTACTTCTTCGATGTGCCGAACCACACGCCGGCGGTCGACCCGGTCGTGCAGGCGCTGGCGCTTACCGACGTGGTGGTGGAAGCCGCGGTGACCGCGCTGCTGCTGTCGTTCGCGATCCAGGCGCACAAGCGTTTCGGCACCGTTGACCCGCATGAGCTCGTCTCGCTGAAGGGCTAGCCCGGTGGACCAGCTGCTGGCCCTCGTCGTCGTGGTGCCGCTGCTCGGCGCCGCGGCGGCGATCGGCCTGGGGCCGGTGCTCGGTTCGCGGCGCCGGATCCTGGACGCGGCGGCGATCGCAGTGGCTGCGGCGGTTGCCGTGATGCTGCTGGTACTCACGCTGAAGACAAGCGGAGGGGATCAGGTTTACTGGTTCGGCGGATTCCGGCCGGCCCACGGCGTCGTCATCGGCATCGACTTCGAGGCGCAGCCGCTCAGCGCGGGCCTGGCTTGCGTGGCGGCGGTGCTGGTGGCGGCCTCGATGACATTCTCCTGGCGGTACTTCCACCAGGTCGGGACCTACTATCACGCGCTGATGCTCATCTTCCTGGCGGGCATGGCGGGGTTCTGCCTCACCGGGGATGTCTTCGACATGTTCGTGTGGTTCGAGCTGATGGGCGTGGCCGCCTACGCGCTGACCGCCTACCGGCCAGAGGAACGCGGTCCGATCCAGGGCGCGCTCAACTTCGCGATCCTCAACAGCATCGGCGCCTACCTGTCGCTGTCCGGCATCGGGCTGATCTACGGACGCACCGGGGCGCTGAACATGGCGCAGATCGGTACGTACATTGATGCCCGCGGAGGCGGCAGGCTGGTGGTCGTCGCGTTCCTGCTGATGATCTCCGGGCTGCTGGTGAAGAGCGCGGTCGTGCCGTTCCACTTCTGGCTCGCGGACGCGCACGCGGTGGCGCCGACCCCGGTCTGCGTTCTGTTCTCCGGCGTGATGGTCGAACTGGGGCTGTACGGCATCGCGCGGTTGTACTGGTCGGTGTTCGGCCAGGCGCTGGGCCACCGGGTCGCGGTGGGCCACGTCTTCCTCGCCCTCGGGGTGCTGACCGCCGTCGTGGGGGCCGTGTTCTGCATTCGCGAGCGGCACATCAAGCGCATGCTGGCGTTCTCCACGATCAGCCACGCGGGCATGTTCCTGATCGGGTTCTCGCTGCTCACCCCGCTGGGCCTGGCCGGGGTCGCGGTCTACGTGATCGGGCACGCGCTGATCAAGGGCGCGCTGTTCCTGTGTGCGGGCATCGTCCTGCACCGGCTCAGATCGGTGAACGAGTCGTACCTGCACGGCCGGGGGCGGTCGTTGCGGGCGACCGGTCTCGTGTTTACCCTGGCCGGACTGGGCCTGGCCGGCCTGCCGCCGTTCGCGACGTACCTGGGCTCCGGCCTGATCTCGGACGGCGCCGCCGGCTGGGTCGCCGCGATCGTGATCGTCTGCACGATGCTGTCCGGGGGAGCGGTACTGCGGGTGGCGGGCGGAGTGTTCTACGGTCTCGGTGACCCGCCGGCCGAGGATCCCGAGATGACGAAGGAAGCGGAGGAGGAGACCAGCGAGACCGACGCCGGGAAGCGGCGCACTCCGCTCACCATGATCGTCCCGGCCGCGGTGCTGACGGCTGGGGCATTTGCGGTCGGCCTGATCGCCAGGCTCGGGCCTTCCGTGGAGGCCGCGGCGGTCAGGTTCACCGACCAGGCCGGATACAACGCCACGGTGCTGCGCGGCGCGCACCTTGCCTATCCCGTGGGCCTCCACGTCCCGGTGAGCCTCGCCAGCGTGCTCGGCGGCGTGGGCTCTGCCGCCGGTGCTCTGGTTCTGGCCTGGGCCGGCCTGTACTGGCGGCGGCTGCCCGCGCTGCGCAAACACCGGCCGAGCTCGCGGGCCGTGGCCGTTGCCCGCGGTTTCCAGAGCGGCGTGATCAACGACTACGTGACCTGGCTGGTCATCGGTCTAGCCTGCCTAGGCGGCGTGCTCGCCGTGATAGCGGGCTGACATGGTTTACGAAAGCCTTTCCGGGTAGCGGCACTCGCATGGATAGCCGCACCCATCCCGGCGACCGGGACATCCTCGCGGAGCTGGACAAGCGAGCGCCCACCTCGTTCTACTGGAAGCTCACCTTGCTCGCCACCCTTGGCGGGTTCCTGTTCGGTTATGACACCTCCAACATCGGGTCAGCACTGAACTTCGTCCCGTACAGCCTGCACGGCCTCTCTCAGGGCTACCTGGTATCTGGCGCCTCGCTGGGCGCGGCGGCCGGCGCCATCCTCGCCGGTCCGAGCGCGGACCGGTTCGGCCGCAAGACCCTGCTGGTCATCGACGCGGGGATCTATGCCGTCGGCGCGATCCTGTCGGCGGTGACACCAGACGCGGCGGTGCTGCTGGTCGCCCGCACCATGATCGGGATCGCGATCGGTGCCGACTCGGCGATCGCCACCGCCTACATCGCCGAGTACGCGCCCAGTGACCGGCGCGGGTCGCTCACCATGCTCCAGCAATGGATGATCACCGTCGGCATCCTGGTCTCGTACATCGTCGCGCTGATCGTGTTCAGCGTGGCGCCGGGCAGCGCGGGCACCGTGGGCTGGCGGCTGGTCCTAGGGCTTGGCGCGGTCCCGGCCCTGATCGGGCTGGCGCTGCGGACGCAGATGCCCGAGTCCCCGCGCTGGCTGCTCCGGCACGGCAAGTACGACCAGGTCAAGAAAGCGATGGCCGCCCTCGGCGCCGGCGACGTGTCCGACGAGGACGTGCGCAGGGCCGGCCAGGTTATCGAGCAGGTGGAGCGCGGCGACCGCAGGCAGCGGCTGAAGGCATGGACGCCAGGAGTGCGCCGCGCGCTGATCGTGGTCTGCGTGTTCTTCATCTTCCAGCAGATCACCGGCATCAACGTGCCGCTTTATTACGGGCCGCACCTGCTCGGCCCGATCTTCTCCGGCGCGCACGCCAGCCTGGTCCGCACCACGGTCGCGGGCGTCGAGGTCACGTCCATCATGACCGCCGTCAACGTCGCGTCGACCTACCTGGGATTCCGGTGGATCGACAAGTTCGGCCGCCGCAAACTGGCCATCGGCGGGTTCACCGGGATGATCGTCTTCGCGTTCGTCTCGGCTCTCGGCTTGGTCGTCGTTCCCGCGGGCAACTGGCGGCTGGTCATCATCATGATCGGCCTGGACTTCTTCATTGCCTCGTTCGCCGTCGGCGTGGGCGGCACCGGGTGGACGCTCCAGGGCGAGGTCTTCCCCACCGCGGTCCGCGGTCAGGCCGCGGCGATCGCCGCCACTGTCGACTGGCTGGCGAACTTCCTGTTGATCGAGGTGTTCCCGGTGTGGCAGAACGCCATCAGCCTCGCCGGCGTGATGATGTGCTTCGCCGGGCTGGCGCTCGGCGCGGTGGCGTTCGTGTACTGGTTCCTCCCGGAGACCAAGGGTCATTCCGTCGAGGAGATCATCCAGCTGTTCGAGCGGCAGGCGTCGTCATCACCGCAGCAGGAATGATGAGCCAGAACACGCGTGAGCTCTCTGTCACCCGTTACCTTGCTCTGTCACCCGTTACCTTGCTTTGTCACCCGTACTCGCGGGTAGAAGTGGCTTTTATCCCGATCTCGAACACGGAAACGGGTGACAGAGCAGGCCGGCGGGTGACATTGGGCCCCTCGACCATCCTCGGCTGGCCCGACCTGGGCCGCCAGGTGCGGTGCTGCCCAGGTGGCGGAGGGCGGCACGACGGGGCAACGGTGCAACGGTGCGATGGGCTTCCTGGGCCTGTATCGGATGATCGTGCGCGTGCGTTCGGTTTTCCCGGAACGCCACGCGCACGATCATCGAGAGCTACCCGGCTGGCTGCCGATTTTGGATGGTTTTGCTCGTTGGCGGGATCAGCAGGTGCTGAAGCTGGATGGCTAGATTCTTGCTAGGCAAGGGAATCTGGA